>JBKOUV010000140.1:0-36153 GCA_046723555.1 Actinomycetota bacterium
CGGTCTGTGGCGCCATGAGGAGCGTGCTGACGACGGCAACGAGGAAGCCGAACACGACGCGGCCGACTCGTCCCGCCGGGACCGTCTTCGGGTCGGTGAGCATGAAGAAGACGAAGATCAACACCTCCGGGGAGGTGACGATCACCCGCCAGAAGTCGTAGCCACAGACCGGCGCGAACGCCCAGCGGGCGGTCATGCAGTGCCCGGACGCGGCGAGCACGCCGACTCCGCCGGCGAGAGTGATCCAGTACGTCGCCGCCGCGGCGAGGAGCCGAAGGCGGGTCGTGATCAGGAGCCCGCCGAGGAGGATCACGGCGTAGGCGATCAGCATCCACGAGTCGAGCGGCGCCCACCAGAAGTCGAGCGGCTCCACCCGCGTGCTGCCGAGCACGACGAAGGCGACGACAAGTCCGATGTTCGACGGGTTGAACACGTGCGAGCCGCGGTACCGGATCAGGTACTTGGTCAGGAGCGAGACCGCTGCGACTCCGGCGAACACGTACCACTGGTAGGTGCTCCACGCGTCGTCCGGCGTTCCCGGCACCCGCAGGATCAAGGCGACGCCACTCCCCGTGAGCATCGCGCTGGCCGGCCACACGAACGCTCGGCGCCGGTGGAACGTGATCGCCACCTCGAGCACGGCGCAGGTGACGATGGCGGCCAGGATCTGGGGCACCGACACCCGGAACCCCAGACCGACCTGGCCGAGGACGTGGATCGTGATGATCACCGCCGCCACGTGGAGTCGCGGATCGCGGGTGTCGGGCAGGATCACGGGGTAGGTCGCCCTACCGAGCGTGAGCGTCCCGCTGGTCACATCACCCCCACTCGAGCCTCCTCGGTCGGTCGCACTGTAGGACTCGGACGACGAGACCACACAGCAACGACCTGGTCGTTGACACACCGCCGGTCTTGTAGCACTCTGTCACAAACGATTTGGATCCCGCGGGGCCAAACGGCGTGCGAGAGGGAGAAGGGGGAGAAGCGGGTTGGTCGGCGGATTTACGGGCCAGCGCAGTGAGACCGTGCGGCGCACCAACCTCAGCGCGCTCGTCCAGGTGCTCCACTTCGAAGGGCCTCGGTCGCGGTCCGAGCTGGTCGAACGCACCGGGCTGACGAGAAGCGCGATCCGACGCCTCGTCGGCGAGCTCGTCGGCGCCGGCTTGGCGGTAGAGGAGCCCGGCGAGTCGCTCGGCGTGCCCGGCCGCCCGTCCCCGTTGGTGCGGCTCGAACCCAGCGGCGCCATCGGGCTCGCCCTCGAGATCGCGGTCGACTCGCTGGCGATGGCGGTCGTGGGACTCGGCGGCCACGTCTTCGAGCTCGTCCGGATCGAGCGATCGCGTGAGCGCTCCGCGCCCGACGAGATCGTCGCCGACCTCGTCGAGCTCGCCAACGGCGCAGCATCCCGGTGGCGCACCGCGGCCCTGGTCGGCGTTGGCGTTGCCGTCGTCGGACTCGCCCGCCGCGCCGACGGCTTCGTGTCGATCGCCCCGAACCTCGACTGGCGCGACGTCCCGCTCGGCGAGTCACTCACCCGCGCCCTCCGCGTCTCGGTGCCCGTGGTCGTGGCCAACGAGGCCGACGTCGGCGCGCTGGCCGAGCACCGCCGCGGGGCGGCGGCCGGCACCGACAACGCGATCTTCCTGTCCGGCGAGGTCGGCGTCGGCGGGGGGATCATCGCCGACGGGGAGCCGCTCACCGGCGTCGCCGGCTACGGCGGCGAGGTCGGCCACCTTCCGGTCAACCCGCTGGCCGGCATCACCTGCCGCTGTGGCTCGGTCGGCTGCTGGGAGACGGAGGTCGGCGAGGAGGCGTTGCTCGTCCGCGCCGGCCGGCCGCCCGACGGAGGGAGCCGCGCCGTCGAGGCGATCCTCGCCGACGCCGCGGCCGGTGAGCCGACCGCGCTGGCCGCGATCGAGGAGGTCGGTCGGTGGCTGGCCATCGGGATCGCCGGCCTCGTCAACACGTTCAACCCGGCCCGCGTCGTGCTCGGCGGACGCTTCGCCGCGCTGCACCAGTTCTTCGCCGCGACCGTCGAAGACGGGCTGGCCCGCCGGGCCCTCGCCGCGCCGCGCGCCCTCGTCGAGGTCGTGCCGGCGATGCTCGGCGCCGATGCGCCCCTGCTCGGCGCCGCCGAGCTCGCCTTCGAGTCGATCCTCGGCGATCCGGCCAGTTGGTTCCACCGCCAGTCCATCCGCACCGAACAAGGGGGTACGGCTACCATGAGCAGGCTTTCGCGGATCCACGAGGGTCCGCCACACGCAAAGGGGGACGGGATCCGAATGAACGTACGTCGAACAGCTGCGCTCGTCATGAGCGCGGCAATCGTGCTCGTCGCTTGTGGCGACGACGACGACGACAGCGCCGCCAATACCTCGGCGCCGGCTGGAACGGCAGCGCCGTCCGCAACGACCGCCGCTCCGAGCGCCACGACCGCGGCCGGCGGTACCACACCCGCCAGCGGAAGCGGCGGTGGCGGCGGTTGCGTCGTCGGCGTGTCCTGGAACAACTACCAGGAGGAGCGCTGGGCCAAGTGGGACGAGCCGGCAATCAAAGAAGCCGTCGAGGCAGGCGGCGGCACCTACATCTCCAACGACGCCAAGTCGTCGGCCGAGACGCAGGCGAGCAACGTCGAGAACCTCATCTCTCAGGGCGCCAACGTGCTCATCATCCTCGCTCAGGACGGTACGGCCATCAAGCCGTCGGTGGCCAACGCGACAGCGGCCGGCGTCCCGGTCGTCGCCTACGACCGGCTGATCGAGGATCCCGGCGCGCTCTATGTGACGTTCGACAACGTCAAGATCGGCGAGTTGGAGGCGCAGGCTGTCCTCGACGTCGTCGACTCGGGCAACTTCGTCATCATCAAGGGCAACTCCGCCGACGCCAACGCCGACTTCCTCCGCGACGGCTACGTCAACGCCGGCGTGCCGGCGGAGGGTGAGAGCAGCGACAAGATCAAGATCGTCGGCGAGACCTACACCGACAACTGGGACCCCGCGCTCGCCCAGACCGAGATGGAGCAGTTCCTCACTGAGAACAACAACGAGGTCGATGCCGTCTTGTCGGAGAACGACGGGATGGCCGGCGGCGTCGTCGCCGCCCTCGAGGCCCAGGGTCTCGCCGGCAAGGTTCCGGTGTCCGGCCAGGACGGCGATCAGGCCGCGCTCAACCGGGTCGCCCTCGGCACCCAGACCGTCGACGTGTGGAAGGACGCCCGCCTGCTCGGCAAAACCGCCGGTGAGGCGGCGGCCCAGCTCTGCCAGAACCCGGACGTCTCGGCCGTCTCCGGCACCGCGCCGTTCACGTCTCCGGAGGGCAACGAGCTTACGTCGATCCTGCTCAAGCCGCAGGCGATCACCCAGGACAACCTCGACGTCGTGCTCGACGCCGGCTGGATCAGCAAGGCCGACCTCTGCAAGGGCGTGGAAGCCGGCTCGGTTCCTGTCTGCGACTGAGGCCGTGTCTCGGACGCGCCGCACCGGTCGATGCCGGTGTGGCGCGTCCCTGCCGTCACCGCACACGGGACAGCGCGAGGCATGACTGAGGTTCGATCGCCGGAGCAACCGGCGACCGTCGGGGCCCCGAGCCCGGCGACCACCGCGCCGCCCGCCCACTCGTGGCGCTCGGTGCTGGCCGAGACAGAGCTCGACACCCGGTTGCTCGGCATGGTGATCGCGCTGGTCGCCATCTGGATCGCCTTCAACATCAGGTCGGGAGGCGACTTCCTGACCGCCCGGAACCTGTGGAACCTCTCGGTCCAGAGCACGTCGATCGCCGTCATGGCGACGGGCATGGTCCTGATCATCGTGTCGCGCAACATCGACCTCTCCGTCGGGTCGCTGCTGGGCTTCCTGGGGTACACGATGGCGCTCGTCCAGACCGACGGGACGATCGCGTTCTTCGGCCTCGACGTGACGTTCTCAGGATTGAAGGGCAGCTCGTACTCGTGGGTCGTCGCGCTTGCGGTCGGCGCGGTTCTCGGCGCGCTCATCGGCGGCCTGACCGGGTTCATCGTCGCCTACGGCGGCGTCCCGGCGTTCATCGTCACCCTCGGCGGCTTCCTCGTGTGGCGGGGAGCCATCTTCCGGACCGGGGGCAAGCAGGGGCAGACCCTGGCCCCGCTCAACGAGACGTTCCAGCGCATCGGCGGCGGATCGAGAGGATCGCTGGGAGACTGGCGGAGCTGGCTGCTCGCCGTCCTGGCCTGCGCCGGGATCGGGCTCAGCATCTATCTCTCGCGGCGGCGTCGACAGCGTTACCGCCTTGCCGTCCGGCCGCTGTGGCTCGACGTGGGGCTCGGCGTGGTCGGCTGCGCGGCCGTGGTGGCCGGCGTCGCCCTGATCGCCAACCGCTACGACTCGCCGATCACCGGTAACCCTGTGGGCGTCGCCTACCCGGTGGTGATCCTGATCGGCGTGACCCTCCTGATGACCTACCTCGCCCGCCGGCGCCGCTTCGGGCGCTACGTCTACGCGTACGGCGGCAACCCCGAGGCCGCCGAGCTGAGCGGAATCAACACCCGCCGCACCGTGATGCTCACGTTCGTCCTCATGGGCGTCCTCGTCGCAGTCAGCGCGGCCATCCAGACGGCGAGGCTCAACTCGGCGGTGACGAACCTGGGCGTGCAGAACGAGCTGGACGTCATCGCCGCCGCCGTCATCGGCGGCACGTCGTTCTCCGGCGGCATCGGCACGGTCCCCGGTGCCGTGCTCGGAGCCATCATCATGCAATCGCTGCGTTCGGGCATGGTGCTCCTGCGGATCGACTCGCCTTCACAGGACGTTGTCGTCGGCGTCGTGCTGGTGTCGGCGGTCGCCGTCGACGCCGCCCTCCGGAGCGGTCGCCGGCGGGCCGCGGCGGCCGCGCTGGTGATCGGGCTGGTCGTGGCGGCGGTCGTGATCCAAACTGGGCAGCCTTAGCACACAGGAGGCCGCACAATGACTGACGCGCCTGCCGCCCCGCCACCGTCGCAGAGGGGAAACGTCCCCGTCGTGGAGATGCGGGACATCCGCGTGGCCTTCGGCGGCGTGCACGCCGTCGACGGCGTCAGCGTGGACCTCTACCCGGGCGAGGTTGTTGCCCTCGTCGGAGGCAACGGGGCGGGCAAGTCGACCCTGATGCACACGCTGTCAGGTGCCCACCCGGCGGACTCGGGCCAAATCCTGATCAACGGCGAGCCGGTCATCATCCACACCCCACGCGACGCGCAGAGGTATGGGGTCGAGACGATCTACCAGAAGCTCGCATTGGCCGACAACATCGATGCGGCCGGCAACGTGTTCCTCGGCCGGGAGATGCACACCTTCACCGGCGCGCTCGACGACTCGGCCATGGCGTCGGCCACCCGCGAGGTGATGCGACGTCTGAACCCAAGGTTCACCAACCTCAAGACCGCGGTCGGGTGGCTGTCGGGTGGGCAGCGCCAGGCCGTGGCGATCGCCCGGGCGATCCACTTCAACGCCAAGATCCTGATCATGGACGAGCCCACCGCGGCCCTGGGCCCGGCCGAGACGACCCAGGTGCACGAGCTCGTCGCCCGGCTGAAAGCGGACGGCATCGGCGTCTTCCTCATCAGCCACGACATCCACGACGTGTTCGACCTCGCCGACCGGATCAGCGTGATGATGCAAGGTGAGCTCGTCGGCACGGTCGACAAGTACGACGTCACCAAGGACGAAGTGCTGGCGATGATCATCATGGGTAAGCGGCCGGACGAGGTCTCCGACCGCGACCTGGCCGAGCTGCACGGGTGATTCACACGGGGGCTCCGCCCCCGTGGACCCCCGAAGCACAAAGCGGCCGCCGCCGGCGGCGGCGACCCATCCTGCTCCCGTCGGAGGCTTCGTCTCCGACGGGTTCAAGCGGATTCCAAGAGGGCCACAAGCGTCCACACGTTGACTCCTCGTGCGGCCCGACAACGTCGTCGGGCCATCGAACGGCAACGACGCCGAGGGAGCAACGCAATGACACGGAAAGCACTGCGGGTGATCGCGCTCGCCCTACCACTGGCCTTCGCCGCCGCCGCGTGCGGCGGTGACGACAGCGCCGATGACCCCACCACCACGCAGCCGACCCCCGCCACCACCCCGGAGACCACGGCGCCCCCCACGACCGAGACCCGCGAGACCACGGATGCGCCGCCGACCACGACGGCCGAGCCGGCCGGCATCAGCAGCTACGCGGACGTCCAGCCCGCCGTCATCCAGATCGAGGCCAAGGGCACGTTCCGGGACCCGGAGATCGGCTACGCCGACGGTTCCGGTCGGGGCAGCGGCTTCATCATCAGCCCCGACGGCCTCGCCGTGACGAACAACCACGTCGTTGCCGGCGCGGCGACGCTGGAGGTCTTCGTCGGCGGCGACACCGACAAGAGCTACAACGCCACCATACTGGGCGTCTCCGAGTGCAACGACCTCGCCCTCATCGACATCAACGAGAGCGAGCCGCTGCCGTCGCTCGACTGGTACGAGGGCGACATCAACGCCGGGCTGGACGTGTATGCGGCCGGCTTCCCGCTCGGGGATCCCGAGTTCACCCTCACCCGCGGCATCATCGCCAAGGCTCAGGCCGGTGGCGACCTGACCGGGACCTCCTCGATCGACCACACCGTCGAGCACGACGCGGTGATCCGCCCCGGCAACTCGGGCGGCCCGCTCGTCAGCGCCGACGGCCACGTCGTCGCGGTGAACTACGCCGGCGGCGGGAACCAGAACACCGAGCAGTTCTTCAGCATCGCCGCCGACCTCGCCGAGCCGGTCGTCGACCGGCTGCAGCAGGGTGACTTCGAGTCGCTCGGCATCAACGGTTGGGCCGTGTACGACGACGACCTCGGCATCTCCGGCATCTGGGTCGCCGGCGTCACCCCCGGGTCGCCGGCCGCAGACGCCAAGCTGCTCCCCGGCGACATCGTCACGTCGATGAACGGCCTCCCGGTCGGCACCGACGGCACGTTCAAGGACTACTGCGACGTGATCCGCACGGCCGGTGAGCACAAGCCGATCGCCATCGACGTGCTCCGCTACGACACCTCCGAGGTGCTGCGCGGCGAGATCAACGGCGACCAGCCGATCGAGCTCGCGTTCTCGTTCGCCGAGGAGGTCGGTGACGACGTCGGCGAGGACGAAGGGGCCAGCCCGGCCGAGTACGACTACGAGTCGCTGACCGACGACCTCGGCCGGATCACCGTCGAGGTCCCGACCGCCTGGTCCGATCACGACACCAACCCGGCGACCCTCGACGACGGCAGCGAAGTCCCGTACATCGCCGCAGCCACGAGCCTCGACGGCTTCCGCACCGCTTGGGACGACCCGGGGCTGCTGTTCGTCGCCCTGCCGGCCGACAGCCGGGTCGACCGGGTGCTGCGGACGTACGGCTTCGCCGACGACTGCACCGACGGTGGGAAGACCGACTACTCCGACGCCGTGTTCACCGGCAAGTACCAGCTGTGGCTGGACTGCGCCGGCACGTCCACCGACGTGGTCACGCTCGTTGCCCTGCCCGAGGACGGCAGCTACACGGCCGTGATCCAGG
Source organism: Actinomycetota bacterium (assembly GCA_046723555.1). Taxonomy (GTDB): domain Bacteria; phylum Actinomycetota; class Acidimicrobiia; order Acidimicrobiales; family Ilumatobacteraceae; genus JALZMG01. The sequence goes on from JBKOUV010000140.1 coordinate 7,531, forward strand.
CCCAGATCGTGTCGGACGCCGATCTCGACGCCCTCGACCACGCCTTCGCCACCTTCAACACGGTGGCCGCCTGACCATGACTGCGATCTGTGTCACCGCATTTGTCGTCGACGACGGATGCGGTGACACAGACGCGTTCGACACCTGATCGCCCGAGGTTTCCGATGCACACCGTCCCTGACCCGATCCGGATCGCCGAGGGCACCTACCTGGTCCGCCCGCTCGTCCAGCTGCCGGGGAGGTCGTTGGCGCTGCACGTCAACTCACTGGTGATCCAGGGCGCCGAGCCGGTGATCGTCGACACGGGTGCCGCGCTGTTCCGCGACGACTGGATCGAGCAGGTCTTCGGCCTCGTCGACCCACAGGACGTCCGGTGGATCTACCTGTCGAACGGCGATCGCGACCACACCGGCAACCTCGCCGCCGCCCTCGAGGCATGCCCGCAGGCGACGGTGGTGACGGGCCCGCCGTCCCGAGTCCAGGTCGCGACCGAGCTCGACGTCCCGTCCGACCGGCGCCGTTGCGTCGGCGACGGCGAGCGCCTGGACCTCGCCGACCGGCGTCTGCTCGCGGTACGGCCTCCGACGTTCGCCTGCCCGACGACACGCGGGCTGTACGACTCCGCCACCGGCGTGTACTGGTCGAGCGACGCCTTCGGGACGCCCGTGCCCGAGGCGGTCGACAGCGTCGCCGACCTCTCGCCCACGTGGTGGCACGAGGCGTCGATGGCCTACTCCTCGCTGCTCAGCCCCTGGCACCGTGTCGTCGACCAGGAGAAGTTCGGGTTCTGGGTCGACCGCGTTGACCGGCTGCCACCCACGGTCATCGCGCCGGCCCACGGTCCGGCCCTGCTCGGCCGGTCGGTCGAGCTCGCCCTCGAGGCGATGCGCGAGCTCCCCTCGCTCTCGGCCGTCGCGCCCGACCAAGACTTCCTCGGCGGGCTGACGACTCTCCCGGTCACGTGAGTAGCATGCCGACCGATGAGCGGGGCGGGCGGCACAGTGGTCGAGCGCGGCACGGACACGCTCGACATCCGTCTGCTCGGCCCGATCGTGGCCGAGCGCGCGGGCGAGCCGGTGTCACTCGGCGGGCCCCGTCAGCGCGCCGTGCTGGCCCGTCTGGCGATTGGCGCCGGGCAGATCGTCACCGTCGAACGGCTCGTCGACGACGTCTGGGCGGGTGACCCACCGGCCACCGCGCTGAACACGCTGCAGAGCTACATCTCCCTGTTGCGGCGCACGCTCGGAGATCCCCGTCTGCTGCGCCGGGAAGGTCCTGGTTACGTCCTGTCGGTCGGCCGGCAACAGCTCGACGCCAGCCGGTTCGAGGACCGCGTGCTCGCCGGTCGGGTGGCGCTCGCCGACGACCCCCGAGCGGCGCTGGACTCGCTCGACGCCGCCCTCGACGAGTGGCGGGGCCCGGCGCTCGCCGACGTGGCCGACGAGGAATGGGCCCGCGCCGCGGCGGTGCACTGGGCCGACCTTCGCCTCACCGCGCTCGAGGCCCGGTTCGACGCCCTCCTCGCGCTCGGGCGCCACGCCGAAGCGGTGGGCGAGCTCGAGCGGGCGAGTGACGAGCACCCGCTGCGCGAGGGCTTCGCCCGCCAGCTGATGATCGCGCTGTACCGGTCGGGGCGGCAGGCGGACGCGCTACGGGCGTACTCCCGAACCCGGACCGTCCTCGCCGAGGAGCTCGGTCTCGACCCGACGCCCGAGCTGGCGGCATTGCAGGCCGCGATCCTGAACCACGATCCCGACCTGGCCGCGCCGGCGCCGTCGGCGGTCGCCCCCAGCCCTCGCCCGGCGGCCAGGGTGAGCGCCCCGCCGCCCGCCGCCGGACCGTCACCGGTGCCGCTCCCGGGCCCGGCCGTGCGCGTGGGTGGTGGCGAGTTCGTGGGCCGGGAGACCCAGCTCGCCGCGCTCCGCCGGATCTGGGACCGCGTGCTGGGCGGGCAGTCTCATCTCGCCCTCGTCGTCGGTGAGGCCGGCGCCGGCAAGACCAGGCTCGCCGCCCGCTTCGCCGCCGAGCTCCACGAGCAGGGTGGCGTCGTGCTGTGGGGCCGCGCCACCGCCGACGCGATCGTGCCGTTCGAGCCGATGGTCGAGGCCATCCGCACCGCGCTCCGCACGATCTCTCCAGAAGCGCGCCGGCGGGTGGCAGGCGAGCGCGGTCACCTCGCCCTCTTGTTGCCCGAGCTCGAGCAGATCGTGCCCGAGGCCCGAGCGAGCCGCGCCGAGCCCGACGTGGAGCGCTACCTCCTGTTCGAGAGCGTCGCCGAAGTGCTGCGCGCGGAATCGGAGAGCCACCCGCTCCTCGTCGTGCTCGACGACCTCCACTGGGCGGACCCCCCGTCGCTGAAGCTCATCGAGCACGTGCTCCGTCACGAGCAGACGGGGCGGGTGATGGTCCTCGGCGCGGCCCGTTCCCCGGCCGACGCACCGACCCCGGAACTCGACCGCTTCGCCATCGATCTCGGCCGTGACCAGCTGCTCACCCGGGTCGTCGCCAACGGGCTCGCGCCGAGCGACGTCGGCGAGTTGCTCCAGGCCCGCGGACAGGACGCCGCCCTCGCCGCCGAGTTGCACGCGGCGACCGCCGGTAACGCCTTCTTCCTCACCGAGCTGATCTGCCACGGCCGCGGCCGGCCGCTCGGCGGCGAGCTTCCCGACTCGATCCTGGCGATGGTCGGGACCCGGCTCGATCGGCTCGACCGGACCGTGACCCAGGTGCTCAGCCTCACCGCGGTCGCTGGGCCGGCGGCGACCTTGCCGGTGCTCGAACTGGCGAGCGGGCTGGACGGCGATCGCCTGCTCGACGCCGTCGATACCGCGCTCGCCGCCGGGCTCCTCGTCGAGGATGGCGCCGGTCGCCTCGCCATGCCGCACGCGCTGATCGGCCAAGCCGTGCTCGCCCGCCTCGGACGCACCCGCCGACTCGACCTCCACCGGCGCATCGCCGAGGCGCTCGAGCAGGCGCGCGAGCCGCAGTCGTCGCCGGCCACGCTCGCCCATCACCTCCTCGAGGCCGGCTCACTCACCGACCGGGCCCGGCGGATCTCGGCCGGTCTCGAAGCCGGGCGCCACGCCCTCAACGTGGTCGCCTACGAAGACGCGGCGAAGTGGTGCGAGCGGGTCGCCGTGCTGGTCACCGAGCGCACCGATCCCGTCGACCGGACCGAGGTGGCGTTGCTCCGCAGCGACGCGGCGCGGGCGCGCGGCGATCGTCAGGTCGCAGTCGCGGCAGCACGCGAAGGTGCCGAGCTGGCGCGGGCAACGGGCGAGCCGATGCTCCTCGCCCGAGCGGCCGAGCGCTGGATGCTGGCGCTGTCGGCGGTCGGCTTCGACATCGGCGAGCCCGCCGATCCCCAGCTGGTCGCCCTGCTCGAGGACGTGATCGCCACCCTGCCCGACGACGCCAACCAGTACCGGGTGCGGATGCGCAGCATGCTCGTCTCGGTCCTCGTCGCCGGCACCGATCGGCGCCACCGGGAGACGTTGGCGGCGCAGGCCTTGGTCATCGCCGAACTGGACGGCCGGCCGGAGCTGGTGGCCTCGGCCCAGCTCGCTCGCCGGCTGGCGCTGTGGCAACTGGACCGGCTGGACGAGCGGACGGACGCCGTGCTCGTCGCGGTGTCCGAGGCTCGCCGGGCCGGGAACATCGACCTCGAGCTGACCGCCGCGCTGTTCGCCATGCCCGACCTCCTCGAGCAGGCACGCGTCGAGGAGCACCACCAACTGCTCGCCTACTTCCGGACCCACGCCAAGGCGTTGAACATGCCGCTGTATCTGACGTACGCGCTGTTCATCGACGCCGGGCACCGGCTCGCCGCCGGTGAGTACGCCGAGGCCGAGCGGCTCGCCGACGAGGCGCTCGCCGTCGGGAGGGCGTCCCACGGCGCCAACGCCGAGATCGTCCACGGCGGGATCCGTTACCTCCTCGCCCGCGACCGGGGCGACCTCGCCGCGACCCTGGCCTTCGCCGAACAGATGGCCGCGGCGCACCCGCGCCTGCGGATGTGGCGGGTCGCCATCCTCGGCGCCCTGCTGGACGCCGGGCGGCGCCACGAGGCGCAGCGGGTCTTCGAGAGCTTCGTCACCACCACGTCGGTCCGGCTCCTCGACGACCAGATCTACCTACCGGCGGCGTGCGCGCTCGCCGAGACGTCCGCCGGTCTCGACGATGCGACTCGCGCCGGCGTGCTGTACCGGGCCCTCGCGCCGTACGCCGGACGCCTCGGGGTGAGCGGTCTCGGGGGCATCTCGATGGGGCCGGTCAGCCTGTACGCCGGGATCGCCGCCCGGACGAGCGGCGAGCTGGAGGCGGCGATCCGGCTGCTCGAGGACGCGGTCGGCGCAAGCGCGCGCCACGGGATGCGGGCGTACGAGGCGCGCGCGAGAAACGAGCTCGCCGCCGCGCTCACCGCCCGCGGCGCGGCTGACGACGTGACCCGGGCCGCCACCGAGCGACAGCGCGCCGGCGACCTCGCCGACGCGATCGGGCTCGTCCTCCCGACCCGGTGATCGGATCAGGCGGTGAGAGCGAGCCGAGCGTCGGCGGCCCGCAGCCGCCCACCGATCTCGCGCAGGATGCGGCGGGAGACGAGGGGCATCTCGGTGAGCAGCTCGTTGAACTCGGGGCCGGACATCACGATCAGCTGCATGTCGGTGGTGGCCGTGACGGTGGCGACGCGCGGCTGGCCGTCGAGCAGGGCCAGCTCGCCGAAGAACCCTCCGTGGCCGACGGTGGCCACGTCCTCGCCGCCGATCGACACCGTGGCCTCGCCGTCACGAACGACGAACCACTCCCGCCCGGTCTCGCCCTCGCGGCAGAGGACCGTGCCCCGGACCGCGTCGAGCTCGGTCGTGAGCTTCGCCAGCTGGCGGAGCTGCCGGGGCTTGCACGCCCCGAACAGGTCGATCTCGGCGAGCCGGGCGATCTTCGAGTCGAGCTTGGACATAGTCGGAACCTCCTGGGGGATCAGACCCTCGACGACACCACCCTCGAAACGCAGGGCGCTGCCCTCGCCGCGGGCGAGCCTGATCGCCGCGGTGTTGTCGGGGAGGATCGTCATCGTGAGCTGCTGGTACTGGTGGCGCCCGGAACCAACCGCCGTCCGGACCAGATGGCGGCCGATCCCCTGACGGTGGTACCGGTCGGCGACGGTCATGGCGAGGTCGGCGTGTGCGCCGTCCGGATAGGGCGAGATCCGCGACTCGCCGACGCAGTCGTCGCCGTCGAAGGCGAGCCACACGTCGGCGCGATCCAGATCGGTCAGGAAGTCGCGCAACCCGGGGGTGAGCCGGGCGGTGGGATGGAAGAAGCGCTGGTACCGGGATCGTGCAGACAGACCTTCGTAGAGCGCCACGATCGCATCGCGGTCGGCCTCGACGGCGCGACGCGTCGTGATCCGCCGACCATCACGGAGAAGAAGGTGACCGGGGGGAGCCACCGCGCGATCGTAACTAGACCAGTCGTCATAGTCAATGGACCAGTCTACATATCCGGTATTCTGGGAGCGTGACTCGCGACACCCGCCACCGGATGGTGACGACGACCGCCAAACTGCTGCGCCGGCAGGGATACCACGCCACCGGCCTCAACCAGATCGTCGCCGAGGCGGAGGCGCCCAAGGGATCGATCTACTTCCACTTCCCCGGCGGCAAGGAACAGCTCGCCGCCGAGGCGATCGCGGCGTCGGCCGACTACCTCGACCGGGCGCTCCGCGCGTGCGAGCGGGCGACCACGCTCGAGTCGCTCGACGAGTACGTCGCCCGGGCGGCCGAACTCCTCGAACGGACGAACTACGCCGACGGCTGTCCCATCGCCACCGTCGTGCTGGAGGCCTCGGTCACGTCGGACGCGCTGGGCAAGGCTTGTGCGGACGCCGTCCAGCTACTCCTCTCCCGGGTCGCCGGCTGGCTCGAACGCGACGGTTTCGCGGCCGACGCCGCCCGCCAGCGAGCCCAGCTCGTCTACGCCGCGATCGAAGGCGGGCTGATCTTCGCCAAGGCGCTCCGGTCGACCGAACCGCTCACGACGTTGCGCGGCCAGCTCCCCCAGCTCCTCGATCGCGCCGGGGTCGAGCTCAGCGGCTGACGTCCTCCAGCGACACGTCCACATCGGCCAGCTTCGCGGGGTCGACCCGCTGTCTCGACCGGACGAGGGCCTGGATCGGCTCACTGACGTCCCACACGTTGACGTTCATTCCGGCCAGCACCCGCTCGTTCTTGACCCAGAACGCGATGAACTCGCCGGCGTCCCGGTCGCCGCGGAACACGACCCGGTCGTAGCCGCCCGGCTCGGCATAGCCGGAGTACTCCATGCCCAGGTCGTACTGGTCGGTGAAGAAGTACGGCACGCGGTCGTAGGCCGCGTCCCGGCCGACGATCGTCTTGGCGGCGTACTTCGGCTGGTTCAGCGCGTTCGCCCAGTGCTCGACGCGAATGTGGCGACCGAGCAGCGGATGGAACGCGCTGGCGACGTCGCCGACCGCGAACACGTCCGGGTTGCTCGAGCGCAGGAACTCGTCGACCACCACGCCGTCGTCCACGCCCAGCCCGGCCGACTCGGCCAGCGTGGTGTTGGGGGTGATGCCGACGCCCACTACCACCGCCTCGGCGTCGACGGTCCCGCCGCTCACGCGCACAGCACGGACGCGGCCCCCGTCGCCCGTGATCTCGTCGACCTTCTCACCGAACCGCAGATCCACCCCGTGCCGGCGGTGCAGATCGGCGAAGATCTCGGCGACCTCGGGTCCGAGCACGCGCAGTAGCGGCAAGTCCGCCTGCTCGATCAGGGCCACCTCCACGCCCGCCAGGCGCGCGGCCGCCGTCACCTCGAGGCCGATCCATCCAGCCCCGATCACCGCGATCCGCGACACGGATCCGACGGTCTCCCTGATCCGCTCGGAGTCCTCGACCCGGCGCAGGTACAGCAGACCCTCGAGGTCACCGCCCGGGACGGTGAGTCGGCGGGGGGACGAGCCCGTCGCCAGCACGAGCTTGGAGAAGCCGAGCCGTCGTCCGTCGGAGAGCGTGACCTCGTGCGCCGAGCCATCGGCGGCGGTGACCCGCGTCCCGAGGATCAGCTCGACGTCATGCGACGCGTACCAGTCCTCGGGGTGGACATAGATCGTCTCCTTCTCCGCCTTGCCCTGGAGATAGTCCTTCGAGAGCGGCGGGCGCTCGTACGGCCGCTCGGCCTCGTCACCGATGAGGACGATCCGACCGTCGAAGCTCTCGTCGCGCAGCGCGGCCGCCGTCGTCGCACCGGCCAAGCTGGCGCCCACGATGACGACGGTCTCGCCCTGTTCGTTGTCCGCCATCGACTCCTCCTCGAAACTCGATCACGGCTGCGTCGTGGGCGTGGGATCGATCAGCAACGTCGGTTCGTAGAGGGTCGGGGGAGATCCACCGGGCTCGTCGACGTCCGTGTCGGAGCACGCGCCGAGGGCGACGACGATCACGATCGCCGCCGCGACTCCGCCGGACGACCGGGCACGCCAGTTCATCGGTACGGGCGTACCCGCCAACTCGGGCGCTCAGACAGTTGATTTTCGCTCCCCGCCCAGGTCAGCGGACGTCCTGGTCACCGAGCTTGCCAGCGACGAGTCGGGTCGGCCATGCTGTCCCGGCCGCCGGGCGCAGCGGGCACTCGGGGCGAGGGAGAAGATGATGCAGAAACATCGACATTTCGGGCGGAGCACCGCGCTACTCGGAGCACTCACACTGCTCGCCACCATCACCGGCGTGACGAGCGGGACGGCTGGGGCCCAGGAGGGCCCGGTCGTCGTGGCGAGCGGGTTGAACAACCCCCGCCACGTGACGATCGCACCGAACGGCGAGATCTACGTGGCGGAGTCGGGGGCCGGCGGCGATGCGGTGTGCAACTTCGAGCATCCCCTCGGCACGTTCAGCCTCGGGTTCTCGGGCTCGGTCGCCCGCGTCGTCGGCGACGGCTCGGTCGAGCGAGTGCTGACCGGTCTGCCGTCGATCATCAACGAGGAGGGCGAGACACTCGGCCCGTCCGACATCGCCTTCAAGGGGAGCAAGGACTTTGTGCTCAGCATCGGCCTCGGTGGCAGCGACGCCTTCCGAGCGTCATGCCCCGACGGCGACCTGCTCGGCACCCTGGTCACCGCCCGGGTCGGTAGAGACAGCGTCAAGCTGTTCGCCGACGTCGTGGCGAATGAGGCGGCAGCCAACCCCGACGGCACCGACATCGACAGCAACCCCGTCGGCCTGCTGCGGCGGGGCGGCGCCTACCTGGTGGCCGACGCCGGTGGCAACGCCGTCGTGAAGGTGTCACACAAGAGCGTGTTCAGCACGGTCGCCCCGATTCCTCGCGCGCCCGCGCCGCCGCCGTTCGGCGATGCCGACCCGGTCCCGACCTCGGTCGTGCGCGGTCCCGACGGAGCGTTCTACGTGAGCCAGCTGACGGGTTTCCCGTTCACGCCGGGCGTCGCCAACATCTGGCGGATCGTTCCGGGTAGCGCGCCCACGGTGTATGCCTCGGGCCTGACCAACGTCACGGACCTCGCGTTCGCCAGGGACGGCTCGCTGTACGCGGTCGAGATCGCGTCCCAGGGGCTGCTCAACGGCCCGATCGGATCGCTCGTCAAGATCGCCCCCGGCGGAGGCAGCACGTTCGAGACCGTCGCCGGCGGATTGTTCGCCCCCTATGGGGTGGCGTTGACCAAGCACGCCGCCTACGTGACCACCGGCGCCGTGCTCGTGGGCGGCGGACAGCTGGTCAAGATCGCCCTCGACTGAGCCTCATCGGTCGATCTGGGCGGGAATCGTCTCGGATGCTGCGACGAATCCCGCCCAGATGGCGGCGTGAGAAGGATCCCGCCCAGATAGGGGACGGCGGTCGAGACGGTCAGGCTTCCTGGCCGACGAGGACGAACTCCACCCGGTTCTGGTCGTCGAGGACGGCGTCGAGCACCTGGTCGTCGAGCCGCACCGCGGCATCGGCATCGAGGAAGACACGCGCTCCCCCGTTCTCGAGGACCTGGTCACCGGACTCCGGGTTCTCGGCCGGCGTGGCGCTCAGCCGCTCGCCGCCGGCAGTAGCAGCGATGCGCAGCCCGGCCGTGTCCGGGTACTCCGGCCGTTCCGCGATCGAACGGATCACGTTCGTTGCCGTGTCGGTGAGGATGAGCATGGCCACCTTCCCTTCGGCTGGGGGGCATGAAACGGCTCGCGTACCCCCGAGACGGTCGTCGCAAACGCGGACCCCTATCGGACCAGGCGATCGGGGCTGCGGCGGCGGCGTCGCCGGCTCCGTCTGCCCGACGGGCCGCACGCACTCTCCGGCCGCCGAGAGCGGCAGCTGGGACTACCGGCTGCCCTACTTCGTCGGTCCGTTCTGATCGGTCACCCGCCACAGCCGGATCGGTGACGGGATCCCCTTCATCACGACCGGCCCGAGCTCCTCGAAGCACACGTCGGGGGCGGCGTCCACGCCCGACCGCACGCTGTCGGACGCCAGCACCTCGCCGGGGGCGGCGACGTCGACGATGCGCGAGGCGATGTTGACGTCGTTGCCGACGAGGTCGTCGCCACGTGGGAGCGCCCGCCCGTGGTGCATCCCGACCCTGATCCACAGCGGGAGCCCGGTCGCCGACGACTCCTCGTCGAATCGACGGTGGAGGGCGAGGGAGCACTGCAGGGCAACCAGCGGGCCGGGAAACCACAGGAACAGACCGTCACCGATCTCCTTCACCACGCGCGCCGCCGGGGGGAGCTCGGCCCGCACGAGCCGGTCCTGCGTCGCCAGCAGCAGGAGCGCCTCGGCATCGCCTCGCGCCGACGTGAACTCGGTGAACCCGACGAGGTCGGTGAACACGATCGTGCCTTCGACCCCCGTTGCGTCCGGTCGCGGTGGCGCCGCCATCAGGCCGTCACGAGCCGGACCGTGCCGCTCACGTTGGCGACGTCGACGAGCACGTCGGCGCCGGGCTCGAGCTCGCTGCGGACATTTCCGCGACCGGCGTACCGGAGTTCCGGTCGCACGCCGACCGGAAGGCGGATCGTGATCCGGCCCGAAACCGTGCGGACGTGCACGGCATCCCGGCCCGACGAGCCGATGCCCACTTTGCCGCTGACGGAACGCACCTGCGCCGACCCCGTCACTTGATTGACGTCCACCGATCCCGAGACGGTCGACAGCTCGGCGTCCCCGGCCGCGCCGACCGAGATCCGTCCACTCGTCGTGGAAACCCGGCACCGACCGTCGCACTCGGCGACCTCGACCTTGCCGGACACCGTCCGGAGGTCGGCGTCGGCCACCGCGGCCGCCCGGATCGAGCCGCTCTTCGACGTCACGCCGACGGTGCCGAGGCGTCCCTGCAGCTCCACGTTGCCCGACCGGGTGCCGACCATCACGTCGGCGTCCGGCGGGCAGCGCACCTCGACGCTGTCCGAGGGTCGGCGGGCCCGGATCTCGACGACCCGATCGGCAACGGCCCGGGCGATGCCCCCGCGATCGACCACGACGTCGGTGCGAGGTTCGGCGATCACCGTCACCCGCCCGGATACGGTGCTGATCCGGAGCTGGACACGAGCGTCGGTGTTGGGCGGCACCGCGACATTGTCGCATCGCCAGCTCGCGCGACAATCGGAGATCTCGCGCCACTCCTGGCGGCAGATTGGGGATTTGCGATGAGAAGGAAGCGATTGGCCTTGGCCGGCGCGCTGCTCGCGGCGAGCGCGATCACGGCGACATCTTCGGCGGCGGCGCAGCAAGCAGGCGGAGGTACCCGATCCATCCCGGCGAGCGGGACGACCAGCATCCGGTCGGCTCCGACCGGCGCGGACGGGCTCGCCCAACCAGAGCTCCGGCCGTCCCGCGAGGGGGAAGGCCACGCCGGCGAGTTCAACCGGCCCCGACCCGGGTTCAAGAACGGCAAGTTCCCGAAGCACCCGCTCGACGCGCCGGTTGTCGCCTCGAGTCCGGTGGCGGCGAGCGACGCCGCGCTCAGCTTCGCCGGACTCAACCACCGCGACCAGCGGCTGGCGAACGGCGGCAACCAGTTCTCGCTCGAACCGCCCGACCAGGCGCTGTGCGTCGGCAACGGGTTCACCGTCGAGGCGGTGAACAGCGTCCTGCGGGTGTGGAGCACCGCGGGTGCCGCGCTCACCGGCGTACAGGACCTCAACACCTTCCTCGGCTATCCGGCGGCCATCGACCGCACGAAGAACCCGGTGGTGATCGGGCCGCAGGTGATCGACCCGATCTGCCTGTACGACGGCGACGTGAACCGGTTCATGGTCGTCACGACCACCCTCGGAAGCCTGCCGAACGGGGACTTCACCGGGAAGAACACGATCGACGTCGCGGTGTCCAACACCGGCGACCCGACGGGGACCTGGACGGTGTACAAGGTGCCGGCGCAGAACGACGGCACCGACGGCACGCCCGACCACGACTGTGAGGACGACGACGGCAACCACGGACCGTGCTTTCAGGACTACCCGCACATCGGCAACGACGCCAACGGCGTCTACGTGACGACCAACGAGTACGACCTCTTCGGCGACGGCTTCAACGCCGCGCAGGTCTTCGCCTTCTCCAAGGCCGAGCTCGCTGCGCACCCGGCGTCGATCCGGATGACCCTGGTCGAGAACCTCAACGTCGACGGCTCGCCCGGGTTCACGGTGTGGCCATCCAGCTCTCAACCCGGTGAGCATTCGGCCGAGGCGAACGGGACCGAATACCTGCTCAGCACGATCGCGGGCGACGGCAGCGAGACCGGCAACCCGACGGGCACGGCGCGCCGCATCGGTGTGTGGGGCATCACCAACACCGCATCGCTCGACTCCGCTACCCCCGCGCTCGGAGTGACCAGCCGGTTGGTCAACAGCAACACCTATGTGTTCCCGCCGCTGTCCACCCAGCCCGCCGGCGACTTCCCGCTCGGACAGTGTGTGAACGACACGACGATTCCGACACCGTTCGGCCCGGGGTGCTGGCAGCTGTTCTTCCTCCCGGAGGACGAACCCGCCCACGACGAGGTGATCTCGAGCCCCGACTCGCTGGACGGGCGGATGCAGCAGACGTGGTTCGTCAACGGTCACCTCTGGGGATCGGCCGGCACCGCGGTGCGGGTCGGCGGGGAGGTGAAGGCCGGCATCGTCTGGTTCGACGTCCAGCCAAAGATCAACGGATCGGGGAAGGTCGAGGCCAAGTTGAAGCGGCAGGGGTACCTCGCCCTGGCCGACAACAACCTGACCATGCCGGCGATCGCGATGACCCCGAACGGCGACGGTGCGATCGCCTTCACGATCATGGGCGAGACCCGCTACCCGACCTCGGCCTACGCGCGGATCGACGAGCGCGGCACGGTCGGCCCGATCCAGGTGGCCGCGGCCGGGGTCGGCGTCGACGACGGGTTCACCAGCTACAAGGCGTTCGTCGGTGATCCGCCGCGCACCCGCTGGGGCGACTATGGCGCCGCCGTCGTCGACGGCGACAGCATCTGGTTGGCGTCGGAGTACATCGCCCAGAGCTGCACGCTCACCCAGTACCTGACCGGCGCGATCGGGAGTTGCGGTGGCACCCGCACGTCGTTGGCCAACTGGGCGACGAGGGTGACGAGGTTGTCGACGACCTGACCCGAACGGTGAGCTGACCCGGCGCGTCCGTCGCGATAATGCGTCGCGATGGACGCGCCCCGGGGCGGACTGACGCTCGTGTTCACGGACATCGAGGGATCGACCGTGCTGCTGCGCGAGCTCAAGGGGACATACGGGCTGCTGCTGCGCGTCCACCAACGCATGCTCGAGCGAGCGTTCGAGGAGCATCGCGGCCGGTCGATGGGGAGCGAGGGCGACAGCCTGTTCTTCGTCTTCCCGACCGCCTCCGACGCGGTCGCCGGCGCGGTGACGGCGCAGCAGCGGGTCGAGCACCACGAGTGGCCGGCCGGGGTCCGGCTGCGGGTGCGGATCGGCGTGCACAGCGGCCCGGTGACCATTTCCGGCGGCGAGTACGTCGGCCTCACGGTGCACGAGACCGCCCGGATCTGCGCCGTCGCCCACGGTGGCCAGATCATCTGCTCTTCGTCCGTCGCCAACAACCTGCGGCGGGATCCGGACGCCCCGTCGTTGCGCGATCTCGGCACGTTCGTCCTCCGCGGCTTTCCCGACGGCACCCGCTTGTTCCAGGTCTGCGCCCCCGACCTGGAGGACGAGTTCCCGGCGCTCCGGGACACCGTGCGCGCCGGCGGCACCCGAATGTCGGTGTGGTTCCGTGAGTCGTCCACCCGCCCGTCGAACGCGCCGTCGTTCGGCGCGCTCGAGTTCGAGACTGTGCAGGGCGAGCCCCTCGGCGTCCGCACCGCCATCGAGGTGCTACCCGCCCCCCGCCCCGGCGCGTTCCGCCTGATCGTCTCCCGGGACGGAGTCGTCGAGGAAGAGTACGACGGCCTCACCGTCGGCGGCGCGACCGACGCCGTCGAAGTGGTGAACGCCCACTCCCGGCTGATCCGGATCACCCGGCGGCACAACCGGGAGTTCTCCCGGTGACACGACAGCATCGCGGCCGTACGGTTCCTCCGTGGGCACACCGAGCGACGATCCGTACCAGCGCCAGTGGAACCTGAAGCCTCGCATCGAGGCGTTGCAGGTCGAGGCGAAGAGCACCCGGCGCGAGCTCGCCGACCGCTTCCAGACCGAGGAGACCCGGCTCGGCATCGAACGGGACCGGGTCGCCCGCGAGCAGTACGCCGCGGACCAGGCGGCGAAGTCCGCCGACATCCAGGTCCAGCGCGAGACGAAGGACGCGGCGGCAGAGGCCAAGAAGGCCGCGGAGTACGACGCGCTGGCGGCCAAAGAGGAGCGCAACGGGGACCGGGCGGCGGCGGAGGAGTCGCGTGAGATCGCCCAGGTGGCCCGCGTCAAGCAGGAAACCCACCTCGCCCGCAGCCGGCAGGCGACACTCGACGCCGCCGAGCTCCGCGAGCGCGCCGCCACGAACGGGCGCCACGTCACCGAGCTGGAGGTCGAGCGCGAGGGCGTGCGCACCCAGGCGATGAAATCCGAGGCCGAGCTGGACAAGATCGAGCAGCAGGCCAAGCTGCTCGAGGACGCCCGTCGAAAGTACGCCGAAGCGGACCTCGCCGGCGCCAGCGATCCGCAGAAGGCCAACGCCGCGCTGCTGGACGCGGAGCGGCTCGAGGCCCAGGCTGCCGGGATCGAGGTCAACCGGGGCGTCATCCGGCAGTCGATCCCGGAGTTCCCGGCGGTGACCCCGGGGATCGACGTGCCGCCGCCCCCGCTGCCCGACGGCGCGCAGGCCGACGCACCGGTCGAAGAGCCCGTTGCTCCCGGAGCATCGTCGACCGGCGAGCCTGAGCAGCCGGATGGAGACGCCGAAGCCGCGCCCGCCGACAACGACGACCTGCTGGGCATCGATACCGACCTCACCGCGGTCGCCGCACCGTCCACCGACGCGAGTGCGGACGTCGTCACGCCGGTGGATGCGATGTCCGCCGACGCGGTGACGGCGGACGCGACGATCGACGGCTTCGACTCCGCCGGCCTCGACGGTGAGCCCGACAGCAGCCTGTACAGCGGCGACACCGTGAGCACCGACACCATGAGCACCGACTCGCTCAGCACCGACACCTTCGCGGCCGTCACGGACGACTCTTACGCCGCACCGGCCACGGACGTCACGTTCGACATGCCGGCCGAGACGAGCGAGTCCTACGAGACCTGACCGAGCGCCGCACCGGGCCCGACCTGCCGAACCGATGCGGCCGCCGCGCCGCGGCATTGATTGAATGCGGTGATGGCCGCGATCCCGGACTCGGCTCGAGCCCTTCTCGCGTCGGGACGCCTCGCCCATCTCGTGACGATCAACCCGGATGGTTCGCCGCAGATCTCGATCGTGTGGGTGGGCCTCGACGGCGATGAGATCGTGCTGGCCCACCTCGGCGACGGACAGAAGATGAGGAACATCAGGCGCGACCCGCGGGTCGCCGTGTCCGTGGAAGGAACCGAGATCCAGCCGCCCGGGCTGCACCAGTACCTCATCGTGCACGGCACGGCCCGCATCACCGACGGCGGCGGACCGGAGTTGCTCCAGGAGCTCGCCCACGTCTACCTCGGCCCCGACGTGAAGTTCCCGCCGGGCGACAACCCGCCACCGGGTCGCATCGTCCACATCGCCGTCGAGCGCATCGGCGGTGTCGGACCCTGGGCCGAGGCCTGAACACCCCGCCGCCGCTCGACCAGGGCGAGCTCGTCGGCGCCCTCGACACCGGTTGGGGCTTCCCCGGCGCAGTCGTGGAGTACGCGGCGCTCGGGTTCGGCAGCCACCACTGGATCGCCACCGATGCCAGCGGGGCGCGGCGCTTCGTCACGGTCGACGACCTCTCGAACGCTGCGGACTCTGGCTTCACCCGGCTCACCGCGGCCTTCCGAACTGCCCGCCGGCTCGGCGAACGGGGACTCGACTTCGTGGTTGCTCCGTTGCCGGATGAAGGCGGCGCCGTAGTCCGGCGGCTCACCGACCGCTTCTCGATGGCCGTGTTCCCGTTCATCGAAGGGGTTACCGGACGTTTCGGCGACTACGCGACGAACGAACAGCGCCAAGCGGTACGCGGTCTGATCCACGTGCTCCACGCGGAGACCGCCGTGGTCGAAGACCTCGCCCTCCGTGAGGACTTCTCAGTGCCGGCTCGCCCGTCGGTCGAGCGCGCTCTCACCGAGCTCGACCGACCGTGGGAGGCCGGTCCGTTCGCCGAGCCCGCCCGGCGGCTGCTCGTGGAGGTCGAGGGCAGCATCCGGGCTGCGTTCGCCGCCTACGACCAGCTGGTCGAGCTCGTCCGGACGGATCCGACCCCTTGGGTCATCACCCACGGCGAACCGCACCCCGGCAACGTCATCTGGACGAGCGATGGCCCCCGGCTTGTCGACTGGGACACGGCCGTGATCGCCCCGGCCGCGCGGGACCTGTGGCGCCTGGCCGGCCCGAGCGCCGACCCTGGATCCGCGCTCTACCGGCTCCGGTGGGATCTCACCGAGATCGCCCTCTACGTCGCGCAGTTCCGCCGCCCCCACGACCGTACGGCCGACACGGCGAAGTCGTGGCGCGGCCTTCGTCAATCGGCGAGCAGCGTGGTGAGCTCACCGGCGATCCCATCGGCGTCGAGCCGGTAGTGCGCGTACAGCGCCGCCGGCGGGCCGATCGGGACGTGCTCATCCGGGACATCGAGGCGGCGCAGGCGCACGCCCGCAAACCCTCCCTCGAGGAGCGCCTCGGCCGTCGCCGTGCCGAGTCCGTTGGTGTGGTTGTGCTCCTCGACGACGAGGATCCGCCCGGTGCCGGCGGCTTCGGCGACGGCGTCACGGTCGAACGGCTTGAGGGTGTGAGCGTCGTACACGGCCACATCGGCTCCGGTCGCGGCGAGCCGATCGGCAGCTTGCACCGCCGGGTAGACCTCTGAGCCGGTTGCGATGATCGCCGCGTCCCTGCCGGCTCGAACGCGGATCGCGTCGCCGAAACGAACGTCGGGCACCGCCGAGTAGACCTCGGGGTCGCGGCCTCTTCCGAGCCGGATGTACATCGCTCCGGGATGGTCGACGGACGCCCGCAACACGCCGCGCAGGTGGTTGGCGTCGGTGGCACACACGACGGTGAGGCCGGCGATCGTGCGCATGATGCCGAGGTCCTCGAGGCTGTGGTGGCTGGTGCCGTAGAACCCCATCGACATTCCGGCGTGGTGGCCGACGACCCGCACTGGAAGCCGGGGGTAGGCGCAGTCCGTGCGGATCTGCTCGCAGCCGAGCAGCGCGGAGAACGAGGCGAACGTGGCCGCGTACGTGACGAACCCGGATGCGGCGAGCCCGGCCGCCACGGTGATCATGTTCTTCTCGGCGATGCCGACGTTGAAGAACCGCTCGGGATGGCGGGCGGCGAAGTCGTTGGTGCGGTTCGCCTTGGCCAGGTCGGCGGTGAGGACGACGATGCG
Organism: Actinomycetota bacterium; assembly: GCA_046723555.1. GTDB lineage: Bacteria > Actinomycetota > Acidimicrobiia > Acidimicrobiales > Ilumatobacteraceae > JALZMG01. The sequence goes on from JBKOUV010000140.1 coordinate 24,509, forward strand.
GCCGTCGTGATCGGCGAGGTCGGCGAGCTCCTCGCCAAGGATGAAGGCGGGGATCGCCCGCTGGTCGCTGCCGTCGGTCGAGCGGGCGTCGGCGAACTTGGTGGCGCCGGTCGCGGTCCCTCGGAAGACCTCGCTGGTGTCCTGGATGTCGCTCACTGGTGCACCATCCCACCGTGGACGAGATCGCTCGTAGTCGCGGTGGTGCACCAGTGAGCGCTTCGCGCCGCAATATTGATTCGCTCGCTTCGCTCGCTCATCGGGATCCCTCCACCGAGCCCAGCTCCCCGGCAAGCTCGCTCATCACGTCGTCGTAGTCCGCCCCCACGAGGTTGCCGACGTGCCAGTCGAGGGAGAGCTCCATGCGGGCCACACCGCGGCCCTTGATGGTGTCGGCGATGATCGCCTGCGGCTGGCCGCGCTCACGGCGGGGCAGGTCGGAGAACGTGCGCAGGATCGTCTCGAGGTCATGGCCGTCGATGCGCTGGACCCGCCAGCCGAACCCGGCGAAGCGATCGGGCAGGGGCTCGACGGCCATCACGTCCTCGGTGAACCCGTCGATGCAGAGCTGATTGCGGTCGACGACGGCGACGAGATTGCCGAGCTCGAAATGCCCGGCGGCCATCACCGCCTCCCACACCTGGCCCTCGGCCAGTTCCCCGTCACCGAGCATGCACCAGGTGCGGTGGTCACTGCCCCGCACCCGGCCGCCGAGGGCGATCCCGACCGCCGCCGAGAGCCCGTGGCCGAGCGATCCGGAACTGAAGTCGATGCCGGCGATCTTGTTCATGTCGGGGTGGTCGCCGAACCGGCTGCCCAGGCGGGTGTAGTCGTCGAGGTCGGCCGGGTCGAAGAAGCCAAGATCGGCGAGGATCGGGTAGAGGCCGATGGCTGCGTGGCCCTTGGACAGCACGAACCGGTCGCGATCGGGCCAGTCGGGCTCGCCGGGGCGGATCCGCAGCTCGTGGTAGTAGAGGGCCACGAGCAGCTCGGCCGCCGAGAACGACGAGGCGTAGTGGCCGGCGCCGGCGATTCGCGAGAGGCGGACGGTCTCGGTGCGGACGAACCGGGCGCGGTCGCGCAGGCGGTCGATCGTGGCGTCACTCACGGGCTCTCCTCTCCGGGCGGGTGGTGGGCAGATCGCGCAGCCGCCGCCGATCGGCACCGAGGGCCATGAGCAGGCAGTCGAGCAGGCGGATCGTGCGGTCCGGGCTGAGCAGCTCGGGATACACGAGGCCCTGCAGTCCGAGCCCGTCGACGAAGGCCACGATCACGTCGGTGACGTCCTCGACCGGGCGAGAGCCGTCGAGCACCCCTGCCTGCTGGGCCTCGTGCACGTAGCCGACCACGCAATCTCGCCAGGCGTCGTGGTCGCGGTGCTGCAAGGCCCGCAGCGACGGCTGGTTGAGGGCCCGCGCCCAGAAGTTGACGTCGAGGATCAACTCGAACGCGCGGCGGTCGTCGAGGGGCAGGGCCTGGCAGAGCGCGTGGCGCAGCTTGGTCACCGGATGCGTGCGCTCCGGGATCGCGTCGAGCCGCTCGCGAATCTCGTGATCGGCGCGCTCGAGGGCGGATCGCAGGATGTCGTCCTTCGTGGGGAAGTAGTGGGCGAGGGCGCCGGTCGAGTAGCCGGACTCGGTGGCGATCTCCCGGATCGTCGTGTTCTCCAAACCCACCCGGTTGATCACGCGCCACGCCGCCTCGACGAGTTCCTGACGTCGTCGCTCGCGGTCGACGATCTTCGGCACGTGTCCTCCTGACCGTTTGACAGTGATCGTAGGTCCAGGCAGAGTCTTAGTAACACGGACATCCGAAATGCAATGGGGGTGCAGGCATGGGGAGCACAGGTCGTTGTCGCCGTCTCCAGTGGATTGGACTCGCGTGCGCCGCGGTCCTCTTCGTCGCCGCTTGCGGCGACGATGACGACGGCGGAGGGGCGGCCGGCTCCGTGGCGGCCCCGGCGACCACGGCGCACCCGGCCACCGTTGGCTCAGCTCCTGCGGAGACGACGGAGACGACGGGGACGACGGGCACGACGGGCACGACGGGCACGACGAGCAGCGCAGGTGAACCCGTCGCCGACGCCCGCGACCTGATCATCGCCCGCGACATGGACCTCACTACGCTCGATCCGCAGCGGGCCTACTGCGACACCTGCCAGATCTACCTGACCGCCGCCTACGAGACGTTGATCGGGGTCGACCCAGAGGACATCACCCATCTCATCCCACGGCTCGCCGAGTCCTGGGAGGCCAACGCCGACAACACCAAGTTCACGTTCACGCTCGACCAGGACGCGACGTTCGCCGACGGATCACCGGTGACGTCCGCCGACGTGAAGTTCTCGTGGGAGCGGTTGGCCGGGCTGGAGGGCTCGGCCTCGTACCTCATGGCCGGCTTCAAGGCCATCGAGACGCCGGACGACCAGACCGTCGTGGTCACGTTCAAGGCGCCGAACTCGGCATTTCTGAACATCGTCACCGCGTCCTACATGGCGATCGTCAACCAGAAGCTCGCCGAGGCCAACGGGGCTTCGGCCGATCCCGCGTCCGACTCGGCCGAGCAGTGGTTCCTCGCCAACTCGGCGGGCAGCGGGCCGTTCGTCCTCGACTCCTACACCGAGGGCGACCAGCTGGTGCTCGCCCGCAACGACGCCTTCTGGGGCAACCCGAGCCCGTTCCCGAGCGTGACGCTCAAGCAGGTGAAGGACGCCACCTCTCAGCTCCAGCAGCTCCAGCAGGGTGACGTCGACATCGCCATGCAGATCAGCTTCGACTCCTTGCCCCAGCTCGAGGGCGCCGAAGGCGTCACGACGGAGGTCGTCGACTCCTACAACTTCGTCTACGTCGCCGCCAGCCCCGGCGCGCCAGGCGGCGAGGCGCTCGCCGACCCCAAGGTGAGGGAGGCGATCAAGAAAGCGATCGACTACCAGGGGGTTCTCGACACGACCGTCGGCGGCCACGGCAAGCTCCAGGCCTCGCCGATCCCCAACGGGTTCGAGGGCAGCGAGGGCCTCCCGCTCCCGGAGCAGGACGTCGAAGGGGCGAAGGCCCTGCTTCAGCAGGCCGGGGTGGACGGGCTCACGCTCAACGCCGCCTACCCCACCACGAACGTCTACGGCGTCGACTTCGACACGATGATGGCGAAGGTGCAGCAGGACCTCTCGGCGGTCGGCATCGAGCTCGAGCTCGAGCCGCTCGAGTTCCCCCAATGGGTCGAGCGGATCCAGGGCGAGGGGATTCCGTTCACCGCGGTGTACTTCGCGCCCGACCACATCGACTCGAGCCAGTATGTGCAGTACTTCGGCATGATCGAGGGTGCCGCCTGGGCGGCCCGGTCCGGGACCGGCGTGAACCAGCATGAGGCCGATCTGTTCGCCGACGCGCTGGCCGCGTCGGGCGCGGAGAAGACCGACTTGTACACCCAGCTCGGCCAGGCGATGATCGACGATCTGATCATCTTCCCGCTGGTCAATCCCCAGCTCGTGCTCGCCTCCGCCAGCGACATCACCGGCGTGCGCTACAGCGCCTGCTGCAACCTCGAGCTCGGCAACCTCGGGTTCAGCGGCTGACGACACCGATGTCGGCGCCGACGCCTGGGTAGCGACACGATGGGGCGCTACATCCTCCGCCGCCTGGCGATCACCCCGCTCCTCGTGCTCGGGATCGTCACGATCGCGTTCATCATCGCCCGGTTGATCCCGGCCGACCCGGTCGCCGCGATCGTCGGCGAGCGCCAGATGGGGAACGAAGCGGTCGTCAACGCGGCGAAGGAGCGCTGGGGGCTCGACGGCGGCGTCATCGAGCAGTACGTCACGTACGTGCGCAACCTGTTGAGCGGTGACCTCGGCACGTCCTTGCGCACCAAGCAGTCGGTCTCGAGCGATCTGTGGGAGCGCTTGCCGGCCACGGCTGAGCTCGCCCTAGGCGCGCTCGTCGTCGGTGGGATCGGCGGGATCGCGCTCGGCATCACGTCGGCCCGTCACCAGAACCGGGCGGTCGACCACGCGGCCCGGTTCACGGCGCTCGTCGGCTCGTCGTTGCCGGTGTTCTGGCTCGGCCTGATCGCGCTGTACACGCTGTACGTGCGGCTGGGCTGGTTCCCGGGTCCCGGTCGCTTACCGGCCCGCGCCGACCCCCCGCCGCACTACACCGGCTTGTACACCGTCGACGCCCTGATCGCCGGCGACTTCAGCCTCGCCTGGCAGTGCTTCCGCCAGCTGATGCTCCCGGCGCTCGTGCTCGGATGGGGTCTGATGGGGATCGTCTCGCGCCTCGTGCGGGCGGCGATGCTCGACGAGCTGCACGCCGACTACGTGCGCACGGCGCGGGCCAAGGGGCTCGACGAGGGCGATGTGATGCGCCATCACGTGTTGCGCAACGCCCTCACCCCGGTCATCACGATCATGGGTCTGTCGCTCGGTGTGCTCTTGACCAGCGCCGTGCTCACCGAGACGGTGTTCTCGTGGAACGGGCTCGGGTCGTACGCCGTGGAGGCGACGCGACGACTCGACTACCCGGCGATCAACGGGGTGTGCATCGCCGGCGGTCTCATCTTCCTGTTCAGCAACCTGGCCGCCGACATCCTCTACGCGACCGTCGACCCGAAGATCCGCTACTCGTGAACGCTCGTTCCTCCATCTGGGCGGGAATCGTCTCAACCCACGATCTGGGCGGGAATCGTCGCACCTGTCGCGACAGATCCCGCCCAGATGATTGGACGGGTGGCTCGTGACCATCATCCAAGACACCCTCGATGCCGAGCACCTTGTCATCCCGACCGAGGAAGGTACGTGGTCAGCCGTCAAGGGCGCCCTGCGGCGGTGGCCGATCAGGCTCGGCGCCGGGGTGATCCTGGCGTGGGTGCTCGTCGCCCTGACGGTGCCGTTGTGGGCGTGGGCCTCCCCGACCGAGAGCGTGGGAGTGCGCCTCCAGTCGCCGAACGGCGCCCACCCGCTCGGCACGGACGCGGTCGGGCGCGACGTGCTCATCCGCACGCTGTACGGGGCCCGGGACTCGCTGCCCACGGCCGCGGCGGTGATCGTGCTCACCGTGCTCATCGGCTCGGTGCTGGGCGCCACGGCCGGGTACCTCGGCGGCTGGGCGGAGAGCGTGGTCATGCGGGTGAGCGACATCGTCCTCGCCTTTCCCCAGATCTTTCTCGCCATGGCCGTCGCGGCCGCCTTCGGCCCGGGGCTGCGCAACACCGTCGTCGCCCTGGTGCTCGTGTGGTGGCCGATCTACGCCCGGCTGCTGCGCGGGCAGGTGCTGACGATCAAGAACCGCGAGCACGTCGAGGCGGCGACCTCGGTCGGCGTGCCACGCCGCCGCATCCTGCACAAGCACGTCCTGCCGCTGGCGATCACGCCGGTCATGATCAACGCGACGATGGACTTCGGCCAGGTCGTCATCCTCACCGCCTCGCTGAGCTTCCTCGGTCTCGGCGCCAAGCCGCCGTCGTCGGAGTGGGGGCTCATGATCGACGACGGGACGAAGAACTTCTACCAGTGGTGGATCGCCCTCGGCCCGGGTCTCGCGATCCTCAGCGTCGTGATGGCGGCCAACTTCCTCGGCGACGGCCTGCGCGACCACTTCGACGTCAAGGCCCGCGGGTGATGGCGGGCAGCGAACCGCTGCTGTCGATTCGTGACCTCTACGTGCGCTTCGCGGTGGGCGGACCGGCGCCCGTGACCGCGGTGCGGGGCGTCGACCTGGACGTCGCGGCCGGTGAACTGGTCGCGCTCGTCGGCGAGTCCGGGTCGGGCAAGAGCGTGACGATGCTGGCGGTGCTGGGCCTGCTCGGGCCGAACGCGGAGGCCACCGGATCCGTGCGGTTCGACGGCGAAGAGCTGCTCGGCGCGCCGGCCGCCCGGCTGCGGCGGATCCGCGGCAGCCGCATCGGCACGATCTTCCAGGACCCGCTGACATCGCTCAACCCCTCCTACACCGTCGGGCACCAGCTCGCCGAGGCGGTGCTGGCCCACCACCCGCGGGCGAAGCGGGGCGCCCGCGACCGGTCCGCAGAACTGCTCGAGCTGGTATCGATCACCGACGTCGCCCGCCGGCTCAAGGCCTACCCGCACGAACTGTCCGGGGGGATGCGCCAGCGAGTCATGATCGCGATGGCCTTGGCCAACGATCCTGATCTGCTCATCGCCGACGAGCCGACCACCGCGCTCGACGTCACGATCCAAGCCCAGATCCTCGACGTCCTCGCCGCGGTGCAACGCGAGCGCCAGCTGGCGGTGGTGCTGGTCACCCACGACCTCGGGGTCGTCGCCGGGCTGGCCCAGGCGGTCAACGTGATGTACGCCGGGCGGATCATCGAGCACGGCACCGCGGTCGGTGTGTTCCACCACCAGAACCACCCGTACACCCGCGGTCTGCTCGCCTGCCTCCCTCGCCTCGACCGCCGTCTCGACCTCGTCCCGATCGGGGGAACGCCACCGTCGCCCGATCGGCTGCCCGCCGGCTGCGCGTTCCATCCCCGGTGCCCACTCGCGCTCGAGCGCTGCCGGGTCGAGACGCCGGCGATGCGCGAGTTCCGGTCGACCTCCGCCGCCTGTCACGTCGCACCGCTCGAACCGATCACCGAACGCGAGCTGGCGTCGTGAGTGGTCCGCTCCTGGCGGTGGAGAACCTGGTCAAGACGTTCACGATGCGCGGCCAGCTGTTGTGGGGCTCGCGCACGCTCGTGCACGCCGTTTCCGACGTCTCGTTCCACGTCGATCGCGGCGAGACCCTCAGCCTCGTCGGCGAGTCCGGCTGCGGCAAGAGCACGACCGCCCGCTGCGTCCTGCGGATCGTCGAACCGGACGCCGGCTCCGTCGTCTTCGACGGCACCGAGCTGACCAACGTGACGACGGAGGAGCTCCGACGCCTGCGCCGCCGGTTCCAGATGGTGTTCCAGGACCCGCAGGCCTCGCTCAACCCGCGGATGAAGATCGCCGAGCTGCTCGCCGAGCCACTCCGGGTGCACGGACTCGGCGATGCGGCACCGCAGCGCGTCGACGAGCTGCTCGACCTCGTCCAGCTCCCACGCAGCGCCGCCAGCCGATACCCGCACCAGTTCTCCGGCGGCCAGCGGCAGCGGATCGGCGTCGCCCGCGCCCTCGCCGTGGGGCCCGAGCTGCTCGTGCTCGACGAGCCGGTTTCCGCCCTCGACGTGAGCATCCAGGCGGAGATCATCCGACTCCTCGAGCGGCTGCGCGGCGAACTCGATCTCGGCTTCCTCTTCATCGCCCACGATCTGTCGGTCGTCCGCCACATCAGTGACCGCGTCGCCGTGATGTACCTCGGCCGGATCGTCGAGACCGGTTCGGCTCGGGACGTCTACGACGCGCCGAGCCATCCGTACACCCAGGCACTGCTCTCGGCGGCGCCGATCCCGGACCCGCTCGTCGAGCGCGGCCGCCGGCGCATCGTGCTCACGGGTGAGGTCCCGACGGCGACTGATCCGCCCTCGGGCTGCCGCTTCCGCACCCGCTGCTGGAAGGCGACCGACCGCTGCGCCGAGGAGACGCCGAAGCTCGCCGACCCCGGCGTCGGGCACGACGTCGCCTGCCACTACCCCGAACCCGTCGCGATCGTCGCCCGCCCCGACCGGGTGAGCGCGACCCAACCGTGAAGGAGACTCCATGTCCACCGTGATCGACCTCGACGCCCGCCCCCGCACCGTCGACCGGGCCTTACGCGAACGCGCCCGGCAGGTGATCCCCGGCGGGATGTACGGACACCAGAACGCCCGGTCACTCCCCCCTGGCTTCCCGCAGTTCATGGCCGAAGGCGACGGCTGCCGGGTCACCGATGTCGACGGCAACCGGTACATCGACTTCATGTGCAGCTACGGCCCGATCGTGCTCGGGCACCGCCATCCGGCGGTCGAGGCCGCCGTCGCCGAGCAACTCGCCCGGGGCGACTGCATGAACGGCCCGGGGGCGGTCATGGTCGAGCTCGCCGAGCGGCTCGTCGAGGTGGTCGACCACGCCGACTGGGCGCTGTTCGCCAAGAACGGCACCGACTCGACGACCACGTGCGTCACGATCGCCCGGGCGACCACCGAGCGACGCAAGGTCCTCGTCGCCGAAGGCGCCTACCACGGCTCGGCGCCGTGGTGCACCCCGGTGAACGCCGGTGTCGTGCCCGAGGATCGCGCCCACCTGCTCCAGTACCGGTACAACGACCTCGAGTCCGTCACCAAGGCGGCCACGCTCGCCGCCGGCGACCTCGCCGCCGTGGTCGTGTCGCCGTTCCGGCACGACGCGCGGCACGACCAGGAGCTCGTTGATCCCGAGTTCGCCCGCGGTCTTCGCGCCGTCTGCGACGACACCGGGGCGGCCCTGATCCTCGATGACGTGCGGTGCGGGTTCCGCCTCGCGTACGGGGGGAGCTGGGAGCCGATCGTGGTCCGTCCGGACCTGTCGGCGTGGAGCAAAGCGATCGCCAACGGCTACTCGCTCGCCGCCGTTCTCGGCAACGAGCGCTTCCGAGCCGGCGCCGAGCGCATCTTCGTCACCGGCTCGTTCTGGTTCTCCGCCGCGGCAATGGCGGCGTCGCTCGCGACGATCGAGGCGCTGGGCGCCCAGGACGCCGTCGCGACGATGGAGCGCTGCGGCCGCCGGTTGCGCGACGGGCTCGCCGCCCAAGCCGCCGCCCACGGCGTCGAGGTGAACCAGACCGGGCCGGTGCAGATGCCGTGGATGTCGTTCCGCGGCGACGAGAACTTCGAGCTCGCCGGGATCTGGACCGAGGTCGCCGCCCGCAACGGGGCCTTCTTCCATCCCTGGCACAACTGGTTCCTCAGCGCGGCCCTCACCGAGGCCGACATCGACGAGGCCCTGGCCGCCACTGACGACGCATTCGCCGCGGTCGCCGGCGCCCTCGCTTCCCGGTGACGGACTCGGCCGGCGGGGTGGCGGGAGCAGTAGCGTCCCCGGCGGCGGGATCAGGGAAAGAAGATCGGGGAACACGATGCGACATCGACTGACGATCGGCGCCATTGCGGCTGCGATGACGCTCACCATGCTGGCGTCCGGCTCGCCGACGCAAGCGATCACGTTCGGAGTCAATGACAACGGCCGGCACCCGAACGTAGGCGCACTCATCAGGGACGACCCGGAGGACGGGCTCATCCAGTGGTGCAGCGGCACGCTGATCAGCCCGACTGTGTTCCTCACCGCCAGCCACTGCTTCGCCGGCGACGACGACATCGAATTCTTCGTGACCTTCGCCGACGTCGTCGACGCCGACGCGGACGGTGTCGTCGACTCCAACGTGCCGCTCCTGACCGGCACGCGCCACATCAACCCGCTCTATGCGTCCGGCGGCGCCAACAACACGTTCGACGTCGCGGTGTTCGTCCTCGACACCGCCCAGACGATGGAGCCGGCGTCGCTGCCGGCGGCCGGACTGCTGAACACCAGGGCGGCCCAACCATCCACGTACACCGCGGTCGGGTATGGCACGGTGCGTGACAGCAAGCAGGGCGGGCAACACGCGCTCGGGCTCGGCACTCGTCGGATGTTCGTCACCCAGACCGTCAACTCCGTCATCAAGAGCTGGATCACGTTCTCGATGAACCCGTCCACCGGGAACGGCGGAACGTGCTACGGCGACTCCGGCGGACCACACTTCCTCGGTGCCGGCGCCACCGAGACGGACGTCGTCGTGGCGCTCACCGTGACCGGCGACGTGTGGTGTCGCTCCACCGACAAGGCGTACCGGCTCGACACCCCGTCGGCGCGGGCCTTCCTCGGCCAGTTCGTCAGACTGCCCTGAGCCGGTAGAGCCGCCGGGCGTTACCGGCGAGGATCAGCTCGGCCCACTGTCGCGCCTGCGGCTCGTCGAGGTAGTCGTCGTCGACGAGGCGGGCGAGCGCTCGGGCGAGCGCGTCGCGCCACCACTGCGTCCCGAGCAGGAACATCTCGGGCAGCCGCGAGGCGTCGGTGGCGAACAGCAGCTTGCTGGCCGGCGCCAGCTCCAGCGCCTCCGCCACCAGCTCCGGAGCGCGCTGGGGGAGCAGGGTCACGGCGAGCGAGAGGTCGAAGTGGACGGGGGCGTAGATGCTCGCCAGGTAGCCGGCCTGGCGCACGAACGGGTAGCAGTGCAGCAGGACGATCGGTCGGCCGGCGAGGATCCCGTGATCGATGTGCTCCTGGAGCAACGCCGGGTCCGCCTTGGCGAGCCGCTGGTCGGCGTCACCCAGTCCGGTGTGGACCTGGACCGGGACCTGGTCGCCCGCCGCCTCGACCGCATCGGTGAGGAAGAGCGACACCAGCGCCGGATCCTGCAGGCGCGAGGATCCCGACCGTCGCCAGGCGTCGTAGGCGCCCGCCGCGGCCTCGACCGATGGGCTGGGGAGGTCGAGCCCACACCGATACGCGGCGATCGTCTTCAAGCCCACCGCGCCCGCGGCCACGGCCTCTGAGATCCTCCGCTGGAGTATGGCGCGGCATTCGGCCAGCGGTGGTCCGCCGGCGCGCGCCGTCTCGGCCTCGGTCTCGATGCGCACGACCCGCCGCACCGGGCACCCGACGAGACCGGCATGCTCGTCGAGCGTCAGCGCGCCGGGCGGACGGAACCCGTCGTCGACGAACATCGCCTCCAGCCGGCACGCCCCCACCAGCCGCGCCACGTGCTGGGCGAAGCCATCCCGCCGGGCCGCCGCGATCGCCGCCTCGGTCGGGTCGACTCCGAGCGTCTCCGCGAGCACGCGCAGGGCGGCCCGGTGGGCCGGGTGCACACGCCCGGCGTCGACCTGCACCGGATCGGTGCTCTCGGTCAACACGTCGGCGAGCCGGCACTCGGCATCGGGCCCGACGAGCAGATGGGCGTGCTGGTCGATCGCCGGCACCGCCGCGATTGCGGACCGCAGCCGCTCGAGCGCCGACACGTCAGTACTTGGCGAAGTGGTTGGCGTAGGCGAACTCCTCGTCCGCCGCCGAGTAGGCATCCCACTCCGAGCGCCGCACGGTGAGGTACGAGCGGGCCAGCGGCTCACCGAGCGCCGCCTGCAGCACCTCGTCCGCCGCGAGCCGGTCGAGGGCCTCGCCGAGCGTCGTCGGGTAACGGGCGATCGCCCCGGCGTCCCGCTCCGCGTCGGAGAGCGTCGCCGGGTCGACGGTGACCGGCTCCGGCGGCACCAGCCCGCGCTCGACGCCGTCGATCCCGGCGGCGATCAGCCCACCGAAGGCGAGGTACGGGTTCGACGAGGCATCGGCCGGCTTGAACTCGAGGTTCGTCGTCGCCGTCTCCTCGCCCCAGAACGTGGACGGCACGCGCACCGTCGCCTCGCGGTTGTCGGGTCCCCAACAGGTGAACGCCGAACTCCAGAACTGGGGTTGCAGCCGGGCGAACGAGTTGAACGACGGCGCCGTGAGCGCGAGCAGCCCGGGCGCGTGTTCGAGGATCCCGGCGACGAACTGCTCGGCGAGCGAGGACAGCCCGAACCGGCCGGCCGGGTCGTGGAACCGGTTGGTGTCGCCGCCCACGTCCCACGCACTGAAGTGGATGTGGGCGCCGTTGCCGGCCTGGTCCGGCCACGGCTTCGGGGCGAGCGATGCCAGCAGCCCGCCCGACGCGGCGACGCCGCGGATGGTCTCGCGGACGAGCACCTGGGTGTCGGCGGCGGCGACCGCCGGGCGAGGCAGC
>JBKOUV010000069.1:0-11202 GCA_046723555.1 Actinomycetota bacterium
CCCGTCGGTCACGAAGATCAGGTGGCGCAGGGTTTCGACGAGCGACCACTCCTCGTCCACGCGCGCGTGCCTCATCTCGTCGGGCAGTTCCCGGGCTCGTTCCGTGGTCTCCTGCCACGTCATCTCCATCGCCGCCCAGGCGAGGCGCAGACCTTCGGGCTCGCGGGGGAACAGTGACGCCCGTTCCGGGTACCGCCGCTCCATCTCGGCGAGGATGAGCGGGCCGACTTCGATGTCGTTGATCGTGAGCCCGTCGATCATCCCGGAGAACGACGCGTTGACCAGCATCGCGTCGACCGCCTTGGCCCCGCTGAGGTCGACGTTGCGGAACCGGGCGCCGGAGAGGTCGACGCCGAGGAACCGGGCGCCGCGGAGCTCGGCGGTGTCGTGGAACTCGCGCATCGCACCAGTCTTGACGCGCGGCCGGAGGCGTCGTAGTTTCGATGGCTCACAAGGTCGTAACTACGCCGGTGTGCGCTGGCGCAGACCACGCGAGAACACGGAGGTGTTGGGGCCGTGACAGAGACCGGATACAGCGGCACGCAGGCCGCCAAGATCGTCGGCATCACCTACCGGCAACTCGACTACTGGGCCCGCACCGACCTGCTGCGCCCGTCGTTGGCCGAGGCCACCGGCAGCGGCAGCCGGCGCCGGTACTCGTACCGCGACCTGCTCGAGCTGAAGGTCATCAAGACCCTGCTCGACGCCGGCATCCGCCTCGAGTCGGTCCGTGAGGTGTTCACCTACCTGCGCCGGCACGTCACCACCGACATCGCCGCCGCCCACATCGTGATCAGCGGCCACCAGGTGATGCTGTGCGACGGCGACCAGCTCGTCGACGTCCTCCGCCGGGGCCAAGGGGTCCTCAACGTGCTCCCACTGGCCGGCGTCAAGGACGACATCGACGCCCAGCTGGTCCCGCTCGGCGAGGAACCCGCCGGGGTGTCGCCGCGCCGGGCGATGTAATGATCACTGCGTGACCGACGCGCTCCAGCGATCCCCACTCGACGCCGTGCACCGCGCCGCGGGGGCGCGGATGGTCCCGTTCGGGGGATGGGAGATGCCGCTCGAGTACCCGACCGGTACGATCGCCGAGCACCTCGCCTGCCGGCAGGCCGCGGTGGTGTTCGACGTCTCGCACCTCGGCACCGTTCGGGTCCGCGGTCATGACGCACTGGAGCAGCTGCAGTGGGCATTGTCCAACGACCTCACCAAGATCGGCCCGGGACGGGCGCAGTACACCCACCTCCTCGACGACGCCGACGGGTCGGTGCTCGACGACATCATCGTGTGGTGGCACCCGGGTGACGACGGCACGTTCGACGTGATGCCGAACGCGTCGAACACCGAGCGGGTGCGGGAGGCGGTCGGCGGCGAGGAGACGACGCACGGGCGGGCGGTGCTCGCCGTGCAGGGTCCGGAGGCGCTCACCCGGCTGGCGGACGTGTTCCCCGCCGCCGCCGCGGTCGGGCGGTTCCGGGTGGCGTCGGCACGCTGGGGCGACGTCGCGTGCACCGTCGCCGGCACCGGCTACACGGGCGAGCGCGGCGTGGAGATCTCCGTTCCCGCTGACACCGCCCCCGAGCTGTGGTCCGCGGTGGTCGGCACCGGCATCCAACCGGCCGGCCTCGGCGCTCGGGACACGCTGCGCCTCGAGGCGGGGCTGCCGTTGCACGGGCACGAGCTCGGCCCCGGTATCACCCCATTGCAGGCCGGCCTGGGCTGGGTCGTGGCGTGGGAGAAGGAGAAGTTCCGCGGGCGGGACGCCCTGGCCGCCGAGAAGGAGCGGGGTGTCCACCGCCACCTCGTCGGGATCGCCACCGAGGGCCGGCGCCCACCGCGGGCCGACTGCGCCGTCCGCCTCGCCGGGGAGCCGGTCGGGACGGTGACGAGCGGGAACTTCTCACCGGTCCTCGGGCACGGGATCGCCCTCGCGTTCGTCCCGCCAGCAGTGGGGGAGGGGACCCCCGTCGAGGTCGACGTCCGCGGCACCCCGCTCCCCGGCACGGTCGTGCCCACCCCGTTCGTGAAGCGCTGACTGTCGCTTTTTGACAACTGTTGCCACCAGGCGACACTTTCCGTCGCTCTGTGACAACAGTTGGCGAGTTACTCCGGCGACGGTGGTTTCTTCGCCGGGGCCCGCTTCGTGGCAGGTGGTGAGCTCGCCGGTGGAGGGCGCATCCCGAACATCTTGCCGGCCTGCTCGGCGAACTGACCGAGCGGCCCGAGGCGCCGGGACAGGTCGTTGATCACCGTCATGAACTCGCCGAGATCGGCGGGCATCGTCTGCAGGACGGGCGAGTTGAGCGTGTCGGCGAGCCGGTTGAGCCCGGGGATCACCTCGTCGATCGGCCCGGACAGCCGGGTCGACATCCTCTCGGCGGCGTCGACGGTGCGCCGGATCTGCGGCAGCATCGCCCGCACCGGCTCCTCGAAGTCGTTGAGCAGCCCGTTCACCCGCTGGGCGGTCTCGTTGAGGTTGGTCATCGTCGTGTTGAAGTTCTCCAGCCCGCGCATCAGCTCGTCGGCACCTTTGCGGAGTTGGTCGAACGACCGGATCACCGCCGCGATCGGGCCGGCGACGAGCGAGATCACGTCGGTGAACGGGTCGCTTCGTCCGGTCTCGGTCACGGGACGCACGCTATCGGTCACGTCTCGAGTGCCGCCGCGTACGCCTCGATCGGCTCGCACGAGCAGACGAGGTTGCGGTCGCCCGCGGCGGCATCGATACGCGACACCGGCGGGAAGTACTTCGCCGCCCTGAGCGACGCAACCGGATACGCACCGAGCTCCCGATCGTACGGACGTTCCCATGGCCCGACAAGCTCCTCGGCGGTGTGGGGGGCCAGCCGCAGCGGGCTCTGATCCAGCGGCCACTCACCGGCGGCTACACGGTCGATCTCGCCGCGTATCGCGTTCATCGCCGCGCAGAAGCGGTCGAGCTCGGCCAGCGTCTCGCTCTCGGTCGGTTCGATCATCAACGTGCCGGCCACGGGGAAGCTCATCGTCGGGGCGTGGAACCCGTAGTCCATCAACCGCTTGGCGACGTCGTCGACGGTGACACCTGTCGAGCGGGTGATCGTCCGCAGATCGACGATGCACTCATGGGCGACACGCCCGGCGCGCCCGGTGTACAGGACGGGGTAGTGGCCGGCGAGCCGGGCGGCGACGTAGTTCGCCGAGCAGATCGCCACCGCGGTGGCGCGGGTGAGACCCTCCGCGCCCATCAGCGCGATGTACGCCCACGAGATCGGCAGGATCCCGGCCGAGCCGAACGGGGCGGCGGCGACCGGGCCGACCGGTTGTTCCGTCCCGCCGAGCGGGTGGCCGGGGAGGAACGGGGCGAGGTGTTCGCGCACGCCGATCGGGCCGACGCCCGGGCCTCCGCCGCCGTGGGGGATGCAGAACGTCTTGTGCAGGTTGAGGTGGCTGACGTCGGCGCCGAAGTGGCCGAGTCGCGCCACCCCGATGAGGGCATTGAGGTTGGCGCCGTCGATGTAGACCTGACCACCGGCGTCGTGCACGGCGGCGCAGATCTCGCCGACGTGTTCTTCGAACACGCCGTGTGTCGACGGGTAGGTCAGCATGATCGCTCCGACCCGGTCGCCGGCCGCGGCGAGCTTCTCGCGCAGGTCGGCAACGTCGACGTTGCCGTCGCCGTTGGTCGCGACCACCACGACGTCGAACCCGGCCATCACCGCGCTGGCGGCGTTGGTCCCGTGGGCGCTGGAGGGGATCAGGCAGACGGTCCGTTGGTCGTCCCCACGGGAGCGGTGGTAGGCCCGGATCGCCAGGAGGCCGGCGAACTCGCCCTGGCTACCGGCGTTGGGCTGGACGCTGACGGCGTCGTACCCGGTGATCTCGGCGAGCCACCGCGCGAGCTCGGCGATCAGCTCCCGGAGGCCCGACGACTCGTCGTCAGGGGAGAACGGATGCAGTTCGGCGAACTCCGGCCAGGTGATCGCCTCCATCTCCGTCGTCGCGTTCAGTTTCATCGTGCACGAGCCGAGCGGGATCATCGTGCGGTCGAGGGCGAGGTCCTTGTCGGCCAGTCGGCGCAGATACCGCAGCATCTCGTGCTCGGTGTGATAGCGGTTGAACACCGCTTGGGTGAGGAACTCGTCGCGACGACGTGCCGCGGCGGGCAGCCCGTCGGGGCTGTCGTCCGGCGAGTCCGGCAGCGTGGCGCCGAAGGAAGCGAGAACGTTCGACACGACGTCGAGGGTCGACGTCTCGTCGAAGGTGAGCCCGACGGCGTGATCGTCGACCCGCCGGAAGTCGAGGTCGTGGTCGCGGCCCGCCGCCAGCACGGCGTCGGCGTCGACACCGTCGATCGTGATCGTGTCGAACCAGGCATCGTGGCGCAGGCCGCATCCCGCGGCCTGGAGGCCGGCTGCGGCCACCGACGTCAGCCGGTGCACCCGCTCGGCGATGCGCCTCAGCCCGTGCGGACCGTGCCACGACGCGTACAGCCCGGCGATGTTGGCCAGCAGGACCTGGGCGGTGCAGATGTTGGACGTCGCCCGCTCCCGGCGGATGTGCTGCTCGCGCGTCTGCAGCGCCAGCCGGAGCGCCGGCCGGCCGGCGGTGTCCGTGCTGACGCCGACGATGCGGCCTGGCATCGCCCGGGCCGCGGTCTCGCGGGCGGCGAGGAACCCGGCGTGAGGACCGCCGAACCCCATTGGCACGCCGAAGCGCTGTGCCGAACCGATGGCGATGTCGGCGCCGAGCTGGCCGGGCGGGACGCCGAGGACGCACGCCAGCAGGTCGGTCGCGACCACGACGACGCCTCCGACCGCATGGACCTCATCGATCGCCTGCTGCCAGTCGGGTACGTCGCCGGTGGACGTGGGCAGGCTGAGGAGAGCTCCGAAGCAACCGGCGGCGAGTTCGTCGACGTCGCCGACGACGAGTTCGATGCCGATGGGCTCGGCCCGCGTGGCGAGCACGGCGATGGTCTGGGGATGGGTGTCATGGTGGACGACGAATCGTCGCGACTCGCTCCGCGTCAGGCGGCGGGCCATCGTCATCGCCTCGGCGGCCGCGGTGGCCTCGTCGAGCAGCGAGGCGTTGGTGATCGAGAGCCCGGTGAGCTCGCTGACCATCGTCTGGAAGTCGAGCAGCGCCTCCAGCCGGCCCTGGCTGATCTCGGGCTGGTACGGCGTGTACGCCGTGTACCACGCCGGGTCCTCGAGCACGTTGCGGCGGATCACGGCCGGCAGGTGGGTATCGGTGTACCCCATGCCGATGAGGCTGGTCCTGGGGCGGTTGCGGTCGGCGAGCCGGCGCAGGGCGGCGATCACGGCCGGTTCGGACCGCGCCGGTGGGAGGTCGAGCGGCGTCTCCGCCCGGATGGACGCGGGGACCGTCTGGTCGAGCAGATCGGCCAGGGACTTGGCGCCGAGCACGTCGAGCATGCGCTCGAGGTCGGCGTCGGTCGGCCCGATGTGGCGGGCGACGAAGTCGTCGGCGCCGGTCAGCTGGGCGAGGGGAGTGGGTGTCACGATCCTGGCTCCGATGCGCGTGTGTCGTTGCGTCCCCACGCTGTCATCGGCACCTGAGAGTTTCACCCGGCACGGCGGCCGGGCTTTCCCCGTCGGTGAGCCCGGTGCGACCCGGTGCTGCTTTCCAGCGTTGCCTCGCCCGTCCGGTCCGCTTGCCTGAGAGATTCCGGGGTGGTTGCTCCTTCGGCGCCGCCGCTCGCTGGCATTGGCTCTCCCGGGTGGGTTCGTCGGCCGCGCCAGACTACCTGCTGCCTCCGCCGGGCCGGAGGATTGCGATGTGGTCGGGGCGGACGGTCCCGAGCTCGGCGAGCACCAGCCGCCCGATCCCGCGATCGGCCATCGTCATCCGATCCGGGTGGTCCTCGTCGAGGAGGGCGTCGTTCCACCGCGTCCACGTGCTGAGCGTGAAGTCGCCGCCACGACCGGAGACGGCGTGGGCGTCTCGCGCCGCGGCGAGCAGTTCGTCCCGCCGTGGGTGGCTCCAGGCGACGTTGATCCCGTCGGCCCGCCCTCCGGCGAGATGGGCGAGGGCGACGCTGCTGACCCCGATGATCACGGGAGGTCGAGGGCGGGGGAGCGGGAACGTCTCCCAGTCCGCGCCACGATCCGCGGACCACATCCCGTCGACGACGTCGAGCAGGCGTTCCACCGCCTGGTGCCGGCGCGTCACGTTCGGTTCGATGGGATGCCCCACGGTGTGCATCTCCGCCGCCCACCGCCCCGCGGGTGAGGTGCCGGCCCCGACACCGAGGAACACCCGCCGATCGGCGATCGCGGCGACCGAGGCGATCGCGACCGCGAGCACGCCGGGCTGGCGGCTGGCGACGTTGGCCACCATCGTGCCCAGCCCGATCGAGTTGGTGGTCGCGGCCAGCGCACCCAGCAAGGCGAACGCCTCGAGGTTCCGCCCGCCGCCGAGGCTGCGTCCGGCGAGGTGGTCGTAGACCCAGGCGGCCCCGAACCCGGCGGTCTCAGCCGCCAGGGTGGCGTCGCGCAGGACCGGCCACTCGTTGTTCGCCGGACTGAACTGGACGTCGATCACCACACCGACATCGTGCTCCGGAAGTCACGCGCACGTGCCCGCAGCCCGCACGATCGGTGTCGGGTTCACGGCCGAGCCGCCGCCCGGGTGGACCTCGAAGTGGAGGTGCGGGGTGGCGCTGTTCCCGGTGCTGCCGACATAGCCGAGCACCTGCCCGGCCGACACGGAACGGCCGACCCTGATCCCGCGGGCGAAGCGCTCGAGGTGGGCGTAGAAGAAGTACGTGCCGTCGGAGCGGGTGAGCTTGAGCCCGTTGCCGGACAGTGAGCCGGGTGTGTCGCGGTAGATCAGGGTGATCACACCGTTGGCCACGGCGTACTCCGGCTTACCCCGGGCGGCGATGATGTCGACGCCGAGGTGGACCCGCCCGCCGCCGCGGGGCGCCAGCCAGGTGTCGCCGTACCAGCACGGTGGCCGGATGGGGACGTGCTGGAGCGTCACGCTCACCGGCGGAGGCGACGACGGGGCGGGGGCCGGGCGCAACCCCAAGGCATTGGCTGTGGCCTGGTCGACCCGCCCCGTCGCCGGCAGCCCACGCGACCGTTGGAACTGCATCACCGCGTTGGACGTGCAGCTGCCGAAGACGCCATCGACGCCGCCGCAGAGCGGGACGCCGGCCCGCACCAGCGCTTGTTGGAGGGCCACGACCCGAGCCCCGCGCTCGTCGAAACGGGGGAATCCGGGCGCCGTCCCGCCGCCGGGGGAGCCGCCGCCGCGGCGAGAGCCGCCACCCCGGCTCGGGCGGTGCCCCCGCTCCTGGGCGAGTGCGGCCGCCGTCGCCCGGTCCAGCCGGCCGGTCTGCGGCAACCCCTCGCGCTGCTGGTACGCCTTGAGGGCCGCCTCGGTGGCCGGCCCGAACACGCCGTCGGCGCCGCCGAAGACGGTGATCCCAGCCCGCATCAACGCCCGTTGGAGCTGCTTCACGGCCTCGCCGCGGGAGCCCTGGTGGAGGATCAGGCGGTTCATCGTCGCGGCGTCGGCCCGACCGGTCGCCGGAAGGCCCACCCGCCGCTGATAGGTCTTCAGCGCCGCTTCGGTGGCCGGCCCGAACACACCGTCGACGCCCCCGGGGACGGTGATCCCGGCGCGGATCAGGGCGGCCTGGAGCTCTCGCACCGCGTCGCCGGTCGCGCCGCGGGCGAGACCTCCGGCGCGGTGGTGCCGGTGATGGTGCCGATGGTGGTGCCGATGGTGGTGCCGGTGGTGGTGTGACCGCGGTCCGCTCGGCGAGCTCACCGCGGGAGCGTGACGAGCGAGCGCGTTCAACGTCGAGGTGTCGGCGCGACCGGTGACCGAGAGACCGCGTGAACGTTGGTACGCCCGGACCGCCGACTCCGTGCCCGGCCCGAAGATCCCGTCCACGCCGCCGGGGACGTGGATCCCGGCGTTGCTCAGCGCCTGTTGGAGCATCCGCACCGCGTCGCCGGTCGCGCCCTGGGCCAAACCGCTAGAGCCGATGGCGGGGGCGCCGCGGCTGAGCGCACTCAGGGTCACCGAGTCGGCTCGCCCGGTGGGGACGAGTCCGCGTGAGCGCTGATAGGCGGCGACGGCCGACTCCGTGCCCGGCCCGAAGATCCCGTCCACGCCGCCGGGGACGTGGATCCCGGCGTTGACGAGACTGCGCTGCAGCTGCCGGACCCGCTCACCCGTCGCACCGCGGGCCAGCGGTCCACTCGACGGCGCCGCCGGGGCCGAGGGAGCCGGTGCGTTCAGACCGAGGGCCCGGGCGGTCGCGGCGTTGACAATCCCGGTCACGGTGAGGCCCTTGTACGCCTGGAACGCCTTCACCGACGCCCGGGTGGCCGAGCCGAAGTAGCCGTCCACACCGCCGACCACGCCGACACCGACGCGGATCAAGGCCCGCTGCAGCTCCTTCACCGATTCGCCGTACGACCCGTAGTGCAACCCGATCACGCTGTCGGCGGTCGGGGACAGCGCGTATGCCGGCTGGGGCGCCCGAGCCTCCACCGCGACCCCATCGACGACGACGAGAGTGGCCGCCAGCGCGACGGATCCGGCGAGACACCGGGCGCGACGACCGCGAGCGCGTGCGTTGGGCGTGGGATCGGCAGCGATGGACATTCGGCTGGAGCCTCCTCAAGGTGGACGCACTTGATTTCGGCCCACCGCTCGCCGCGCCGCAGCTGCCAGGGGAGTTGCCCCACGTCCGGCCCTCCGGCGGTCCAATGTCAATCTGACATAACGGGGATTATGGGCGACCAGGCCGCTGGCGGCCTGGTCGCCCATAATCCCAACGCGGCCCCAACCTCACGATCCCGAAGTGGCGCTGCCCAACCTCACGATCTCTGAGTGGGCGCGACGCCGACCTCACGGTCCCGGAGTGGGCGCGCCGCTTGCAGTAGCCAGTCCAGGATGTCCTGGAGCTCTCGTGCGGTCGGCTTCGGGCCGGCGGTGGCGAGATCCCGCTCGGTGTCGTCGACCGCGCACGCCAAGACGTAGAGCTCGTCGTGGAGCTCGTCCAGCGACGCCTTGGCGATCACCAACTCGTCCTCGTCGAGGGCGAGCTCTCTGGCCCGCTGCCGGCCGACCCAGTCCCACTGGCGGCACCGCTGGGAGCAGAACTCTCGCGGGCGTCCGCGACCGAGCGGCGCGGGCAGGACCCGCCGGCACCACCGGCACCGGCGCAATTCCGTCATGACGAAAGTCTAGGTGGCGCGACGGTGCGCCGAGATGATCACGGGTGTCGCCTCCAGCACGACCTCACCGTTCTCGACGTGGTCTTCGTAGACGCGAGCCAGCGCCCCGCTCACTGTCTCCCTGAGCGCCTCGTCGACGCCGTCCATCACGATGCGCGTCGGCCCGAACTCGAGCGAGCCCCGGGCGGCCTCGACGGGGTCTGCTCCCCCACCGACCGGCAGTCGCATCGGGTGGGCCTCCCAACTCACCTCCGTCCAACCCGCGGCCGCGAGCATCCGCTCGACTTGCCCGGGGTCGCCCATCGAGTACGGACCCGCGGTCGGTGATGGGACGTCCACGTCCACCCCGGCCCGTGCGAGCTCGGCGAGCGCGACGGTGAGAGGCAGTTCGAACAACGGCGACCGCGACCGTTCGGCCCACGCCGCCGCGCAGAATCGGCCCTTCTCGACGGTCAGCCGCGCCAGGTTGGCGAACGCCGCATCCGGGTCGGCGAAGAACATCACCCCGCACTCCGAGATGACGACGTCGAACTGCTGGCCACCCGCGTCCCACGTGGCGGCGTCGGCTTCGACCCACCGGATCGGCGCGGCGTCATCGCTGAGGTTCTCCGCCCGGCGGGCGGCGGCAAGCATCTCCGGTGAGACGTCGACGCCCGTCACGGCGCCCTGCTGCCCGACCAACGCGGCAGCCCGTCGCGTCGTCGGGCCGGTCCCGCAGCCGACGTCGAGCACGTGCGCTCCCCGTTCGAGCCGGGCGGTACCGACCAGCAAGTCCCCGACCGGCGCCAGCTGTCGCTCGAGCCGATCGGCCATCCGCACCCATCGCGCCGCACGGTCGCCCGGCCAGGCTTCGGCGCTTGTCGGCTCGCTCATGTCAGTAGTCGATGAGCGACTCACCGGTCGCCCACGCTGTCTCGACGCGCTCGAGGCGGTCCGCCGCCGGTTCCTTCAGCCGCTCCGCGGCCGCCCCAACGAACAGGTCGAACAGGGCCAGCGTGCCAACGTGGCTGTCGAAGGGGGACACGCTCGCCGCGGCGACGGCGAACGAGTGGTCCGCGGTCATCGCCAGCGGCGACAGCAGCCCGTCGGACAGAGCGACGATGGTGTGCCCGACCGCCTTCGACTGCTCGACCGCCTCGAGGACCCACCGCTCGTAGCGACGAAGATCCACGACGATCAGCGTCGACGCCGGCGCGCTGAGCGCGAGCGCCCGGCGGACGGCAACGTCGCTGCCGGAAATCGTCATCACCCCCGGCCGCAGCGCACCGAGATCGGCGGCGAACTGCAGGGCGACGCCGCATTCGGCGTCCCCGGCGAGCACCAAAACGTCGCGATTGGTGTCCGCAAGCAGCGCGACGACGGCGTCGAGCGTCGCCGGCTCGACGGCGTCGAGAGTGGCCTGGACGTTCGACAGCTCGGCGGACCGGTGACGCTCGATCGGCTGGTCGCCTCCGATCTCCCGGATGCGCTCGGCCGCCGGACGCAGCTGGTGGGCCAGGTCGCGCTGCACCGACGCCTGCAGCGCGCTGAACCCGTCGTAACCGAGCTTGGCGGCCAGTCGCACCACCGTGGCCGCTCCGGCTCCGGCGGCGGTGGCGAGATCGGCCACGGTCCCGAACCCGACGAGCTGCGGGCGCTCGAGCACGACCTGAGCGACGCGCCGCTCGGCCGCGGTGAGTTGGCTGCCCGCGCGGCGGACCCGGTCCGTGACCTCCATGTCCGACACGTGGCGGAGAGTAGTGGACGCCGCGGAATCCATACTGGAGGCGTGCAGCTGCCCCCATCTCCTGACCGGTCGTTCGCGAGCGACAACGCCGCTGGCGCTCACCCCGCCGTCTTGGAGGCCGTCGCCCGGGCCAACCAGGGCCATGCGCTCGCCTACGGCGACGACCAGTGGACTCGCGAGTGTGAAGGGGCGTTCCGCGACCTGTTCGGCGACGTGGTGACGCTGCTCACGTTCAACGGTACGGGCGCCAACGTCCTCGCCCTGTCCACCCTG
>JBKOUV010000297.1:0-9062 GCA_046723555.1 Actinomycetota bacterium
ATGTCGAACGGCTCGCCCTCGCGGGCTCGCTCGGCGACGATGCGCGACACCTCTCGGCCTTCCGTGCAGACCGTGAACGAGACGTCGGGACCGCCGAGGGCAGCGACGATCTCGTCGACGAGCCAATCGGCGTCGGCGGCGAGCAGCACCTGCATTGAGCCGACGTTATCCAGTACCTGCGGACGTCAACGGGTGAAGAGGTGCTCGCGCATCTCGACCAGTCCGGCCAGATCGTGGACGTCGCCCGCGAGCAGCGGGACCTCGGCGAGGGGTGCCGACCCGAGCAGGACGGTGAACGGGGCCAGCTCGGCTCGGTCGGCCTCCGCCAGGGCGCGCAGTTCGGCGAGGTTGCGCCACAAGGCCGCCTCGTCGGCCCGGCCGTCGGCGGCGGCCGCATCGGATCGCGCCGAGGCGTCGGCGGACGAGCCCGGCCCAAATCCGGGATGCACCCGGTTGGCCACCCCGGCGAAGCAGCCGATCCCCCGCGCGGCGAGCTGACCGACGAACCAGGCCGCTTCGGCGACGGTGTCGCGGTGCGGCGACGTCACGATCACGTACCTCGTCGCGCCCGAGCGGAGAAGCCCGATCACCGCCTCGGCGCGCTGGCGGAACCCGCCCTCCATCCCGCTGAACGCCTGGAAGAAGGCGACGGCGTCGGCGAGGACGTCGGATCCGACGACCCGGCCGATGGCCCGCAGCAGCGGCTGGGTCGCCGCATTGACCACCCGCATCCCGCCCCGGGCCGGGAGCATCAGCAGCCGGAACAGACGATGGTCGAGGAAGCGGGCGAGCACGCCGGGCGCCTCGAGGAAGTCGAGGGCGTTGCGGCTCGGCGGAGTGTCGACCACGACGAGGTCGAACCGGTCGTCGTCGTGGAGCTGGTATAGCGTCTCGGCCGCCATGTACTCCTGCGTCCCGCTGAGCGCCCGCGAGATGTTGCGATAGAAGTTGTTCCCGACGATCCGGTTGGCCTGATCCTCGTCAATGGCGTGACGCCGGACGAGGGCGTCGAACGCCGCGGCGGAGTCGAGCATCATCGCCCACAGCTCTCCCGCGCCATCGACGTCGATCCGCTGCGGCTCGGCACCGAGCCCGTCGGGCAGACCGAGGGCGTCGGCGAGCCGCCGGGCCGGATCGATCGTGACGACGACGACGCGGCGGCCCAGCCGAGCCGCTTGTAGGCCGATGACCGCGGCCGTCGTGGTCTTACCCACCCCGCCGGACCCGCACGTCACGATCACCTCGGCGCCCGCCACGACGTCGTCGAGACCGCCCCCCGGCTCGGTCACGGGCCGCCCCGGAGGGCGCCGGCGAGGAGCTTCACGTGCTCGGCATCCAACCCGGCCACCGGCAGGAGTGGGAGCTGCCATTGGTCGAGGGCGAGCTCCCGGGCGAGCCGGGCGATCTCCTCGTCCTGCATCTCCAGGCGCGAGCGGCGGTAGTCGGCGGCGCGGGCCAGCAGCTCGGCGTCGGGACCCTTCGGCAGCGCGACGGTGCGCGGGTTGGGGGGACGCTCGGGATCGGCGAGCCGGTCGACCTCGTTGACGACGACCGCCCCGAGCTTGACGCCGACCCGGTCCTCGAGGGCGAACGCCGTCTCCACGGCCTCGTTGACCGGGGTCGTCTCCGGCACCGTGACGAGGACGACCTGGGAGCGGGTCGGGTCGTGCAGCAACTCCAGCACGTCGTCCGCCTGCACCCGCACGGGCCCGCCACGCACGGCATCGCGCAGCCCCGACGCGGCGAGCAGGAACGTGACGGCGTGCCCGGCCGCCGGCCCGTCGACGACGATGACGTCCCAGCGCTTGCTCCGCTCTAACTGCTTGATCTTGCCGAGGACGACGATGTCGTCGATGCCGGGGGCGGCCGTGGCCACCACGTCGATGACGCCCGACGACGACAGCCGCTTGGCGAAGCGCCCGAAGCCGTGGGCACGCAGGTACTCCTCCAGGGCGGCCGGGGCGAGGATCGTCTCACACGGGATGGCCCCGGCGAGCGCGCCGAGCACCGGTTTGCCGTCCAGCTCGACCACGAGCACGCGGTGTCCTGCATCGGCCGCCGCGCGAGCCAGAACCGCCGTTACCGTGGTCTTGCCGACACCACCCTTACCCGCCACGATCGTCACCCGCGCGGCGGTCAACACCGGCACTGGATCGACACTCTCGGGAGGCACTTTTGCGCAGGCTACTGATCGGGTTGGTGAGCACGGTGGCCGCGGTTGCGGTGCTGTCGTTCGCCGGGCCGTCGGTGCGCGCCCAGGGCGACGACCCGGCGCGGGGACCGGTCGACGTGCTCCAGGTCAGCGGATTGATCGACCCGATCGTGGTCGCAGCGATCGAAGACGCCATCGATCGCGCCGACGCCGGCGGGGCCCAGGCCCTGGTGCTGCAGATGAACACCCGCGGGGCGGTCGTCAGCCCCAAGGAGATGGCGTCCCTGCTCGGGCGCGTCGCCGAGGCGCCGATCCCGATCGCCATCTGGGTCGGCCCGTCGGGTGCCCGACTGTACGGCACCCCCGCGCAGCTGCTCGCCGTCGCCGACGTGACGGGGATGGCCAGCGGGTCGCGGGTGGGCTACACCGGCGTGCCGCTGAGTCCAAACGGCGTGAGCGTCGACTTCGGGGCCGCCGAGTCTGCCCTGCACGGCGGTTCGGTCGGGCTCACCGAGGCCCTCGAGCTCGGCGTGTTCAAGCAGCGGGTGGCGGACCGGGGGATCCCCACGATCACGAGCATGATCAACGCCCTCGACGGCTACGAGGAGGGCGGCCGGGTGCTCGAGACGACCGCCGAGCAGACCCTCGACGACGGCACCGTCCGCCGGGACACCACCGCCGTGGTGCGGTTCTCCAAGCTCTCGCTCGTCGACCAGCTGTTCCACACCGCGGCCAGCCCTGCGGTCGCCTACCTGCTGCTGCTCATCGGGTTGGCCCTGCTGGTGTTCGAGTTCTTCACCGCCGGGATCGGGATCGCCGGCGTGGTCGGTGCGGCGGCGACCGTGCTCGCGGCCACCGGCCTGGCCACGCTGCCGGCCCGGGGATGGGCGGTCGGTCTGCTGCTCGCGGCAATGCTGGCCTTCGCCGTCGATGTGCAGGTCGGAATCCCACGTCTGTGGACGGGGATCGGGATTTTGCTGACGGTCATCGGCAGCTTCTGGCTGTTCGAGCCGCTGCCGGGCGCCACGTTGCGGCCGTCGTGGATCACGCTGCTCGCCGGGATCGGCGGCGTCCTGCTGGCATTCGTGGTCGGGATGCCGTCGATGGTGCGCACCCGGTTCGCCACTCCGACGATCGGGCGGGAGTGGATGGTCGGCACCGAGGGCCAGGCGGTCGAGGCGGTCGATCCGGAGGGCGTTGTCAGCGTCGGGGACGCCCGGTGGCGGGCGCGGACGAACCGAGCCACGCCGGTGGCGGCGGGCCAGCCCGTGCGCGTCGTCGCCATCGACGGGGTCACGCTGGAGGTCGAGCCCCTCGAGGGTGCGGCCCGCGACCACCGCGAGCGGCGAGAATCGCGACGCCGCTGAGAGCAAACGCGTCCGCGCCGCTTGGTGAACCCTGTATGAACACCGTTTAAGTGCGTTGATCGCTCTCGGTCGCCATCCCTACGGTGACGCTCGTGATCGGCACGTTCGTGGAGTGGCAGCACCGAGGCGCCTGTCGGGGCGAGGCAGGCGTTGACTTCTATCCCCCGATGCATCACGAGCGCAAGCACGAGCGGCTCGCCCGCGAGCGGCGGGCGAAGGCCGTGTGCGCGTCGTGCCCGGTCCGCATCGAGTGCCTCGAGCACGCCGTCGCCGCCGACGAGCGGTACGGCATCTGGGGTGGGCTGACGCACGACGAGCGACGCCAGCTCCGGCGCACCGCGTAACGCCGTCCTCACCCCGGCAGGCGCGGCCCGGCGACCCGGAAGTCGCCGCGACGACGGGTGATCCCCCGGGCGTCGAGCTCGCTGACCAGCGGTAGCGCGTGCTTGCGGGTGACGCCGGCGGCGTCGCGGAACTCGCTCACGGTGAACCCCTCCGGCCGCTCGGCGAGGAGCCGGGCGGCGAGCTCGGCCGCCGCCGTGACGGCATCGGCGTGGAACCACTGACCATCGCGCTCGATGACCAGACCCCGCCGCACGAGCTCGCGGAGCTCGGCCCGGTCGACGCCGTTGGGCGCGGGTGGCGACATCCCTCCCGCCGCAAGCGCGGCGAGGTAGGGGTGGCCGGCGAGCGGATCCTCGGCGCCGGCGGCCCGGGCGTGGCCGCCGTCGACTTCGATGTCGTCGAACGTGCTCAGCACGGCCCGCTCGCGCTCGTTGAGGCCGCCCACCTCGAGGCCGAGCGGGCCCGCGTCGGCGAGCCGTTGGCGGAGGGATTCGGTGGCCCGCCGCAGCGCGTCGTCGGAGGCGACCCACCGTCCGACGGTCGGCGCGCGACGTTCGCCGGTGCGCCGCTCGAGCTCGTCGACGTCGACCCATCCCCGTTCCGCGACGACGCGCTCGACGCGGCGGTCCGGCCGGGCCCGTGAGGCCGGCAGGAACGGATCGACGTCGAGGATCTCCCCACCCCCGACGGTCTCGTCACGCCCGCTCTCGCGCAGGATGTAGCGGTCGCCGGGCAGCAGCGGCAATGCCGGTCTTAGTTGCAGATGCACTCGGACGGTACCGGTCGTGCCGGGCGCCAGGGCGTCGGCGCCAAGCACGCGGAGACGGACCGGGTGCTCACCTGATCCGATGTAGGCGAGGTACGCACCGCGCCGCGAGACATCGTGGTTGAGGCTGCGCAGCACGGCCAGCGAGGCGTCGAACCGCGTGGTCGGCCACCATCGATCCGGTTCGACGACGGCATCACCCCGAGCGATGGCGTGGTGATCGACGCCGACGAGGTTGAGGGCCACCCGGTTTCCCGGCCCGATGTGGTCGACGGTTTCCCCGAGGGTCTGCACGGCCCGGACGCGGGAGAGCAGCCGTGCCGGTTCGACGACGACCTGCTGGTCGGTGGCCAGTGACCCGCCGGTCAACGTGCCGGTGACGACCGTGCCGCTGCCGCGAGCGGCGAATACCCGGTCGACCCAGAGGCGGGCGCGACCCCGGTCGGCGGCCGCCGGCGCGCGGAGGGCGAGGGCGGCGAGCTCGTCGGTCAAACGGTCGACGCCTTCCCCCGTCGGGGCCGCCACCGGGATGATGGGGGCACCGGCGAGGAACGTGCCGGCGACGTGCTCGGCCACCTCCAAGGTCGCCAGCTCGACGAGCTCGGGGTCGTCCAGCACGTCGACCTTGGTCAGGGCGACGACGCCGTCGGTTACTCCGAGCAGCTCGAGGATGCGCAAGTGCTCCTCGCTCTGCGGCTTCCATCCCTCGGTCGCGGCGACGACGAACAGGCAGGCGTCGACACCGCCGACGCCGGCGAGCATGTTGCGCAGGAACCGCACGTGACCCGGCACGTCGACGAAGCTGATCCCCTCGGACCCGACGGTCGTGTGGGCGAACCCGAGGTCGATCGTCAGGCCCCGGCGCTTCTCCTCGATGAGTCGGTCGGGATCGGTGCCGGTGAGCGCCTGGACGAGCGTCGACTTGCCGTGGTCGACGTGTCCCGCCGTGGCGATGACCCTCATCGGCCGGCACCTTCTGCTGAGCCGAGGGCATCGATGAGAACCATGTCGTCGGCTTCTTCCACGGCGCGGAGGTCGAGGATGGTCCGACCCTCGGTCGCCCTCGCGAT
Organism: Actinomycetota bacterium; assembly: GCA_046723555.1. Lineage (GTDB taxonomy): Bacteria > Actinomycetota > Acidimicrobiia > Acidimicrobiales > Ilumatobacteraceae > JALZMG01. Next base: position 5,701 of record JBKOUV010000297.1, read on the forward strand.
CACCGGCGGATCATGCGATCGCAGGGCGGCGCGATGGTCGCCGTCGAGCGCGACGCCCCACGAAGGGATCGTCGCCCCCGGCGCCGAACCCGCGCCGGGGAGCGCTTCGGTTGCGATGATGTCACCACCGCAGGCGGTCGCGATCGTCCTCGCCCGAACCTTCAGTTCGTCAGCCGGCACGGTAGCCAGGCGCCAGAAGGGGACCCGCTCGAGGACGTCCCGGCGTAGGTAGGCCAGGGCGACGTCCTGCAGGGCCGAGAGGATGAGCCCGCCGGGACGCAGGGCGCGAGCGAGCGGGTGGCGCGCGCAGGTCCGGATGAGGTCAGCGCGACCGACGATGATGCCCGCCTGGGGCCCGCCGAGCAGCTTGTCGCCGCTGAACGTGACGAGGTCCGCTCCGGCCGCGAGGGTCTGCAACGCCGCCGGCTCACCGCTCAGCCAGGCCGGCGGGTGGGGCCCCGGCAGCCACGGGCAGGTCGCGTCGAGCAGCCCACCGCCGAGATCGACCACCACGGGCACGCCGAGCGTGGCGAGCTCCTCGACCGACGTGTCCTCGACGAAGCCGTCGAGGCGGTAGTTGCTCGGATGGACCTTGAGGACGAGGGCGACGTCGGCGCCGGGCCGTGCGACGGCCCGCGTGTAATCGGCGAGCCGGGTGCGGTTGGTGGTCCCGACGTCGACGAGCCGGGCGCCCGACTGCTCCATCACCTCGGGCACCCGGAAGCCGCCGCCGATCTCCACGCTCTCGCCCCGGCTCACCGGCACCTCGCGCCCGGCGGCGAGGGCGGCGAGCACGAGCAGCACCGCGGCGGCGTTGTTGTTGACGACCATCGCCGCTTCGGCGCCGCACAGTCGGGCGAAGAGCTGGCCGACCGCCCGCTGCCGCGAGCCCCGCTCGCCGGACGCCAGGTCCAGCTCGATCGACTGCGCTCGCGCCGGCTGCGAGTGGGCCAGTGGAGCCCGGCCGAGGTTCGTGTGCAGGAGCACCCCTGTCGCGTTGACGACCGGGGTCAACAAGGTGCGCCGGAACGCCGCGGCCCGCACCGCGGCCTCGGCGACCGCCCCATCGGCGATCGCCTCGCGGGCGATGTCGACGAGGATCGGGTGCGGCAGGCCACTGCCGGCGAGCGACCGGGCGAGCGCGTCGACCGACGGCGGGCGCTCCATCGCCGGCGAGCCTACCGACGCTCCTCACCCGCCTTGTTGGTCGTCGTCCTGGCGCTGGCGGAGCCGGGCGGGCCGCTCATGGAGGGGGCATGACGGTGCGCGCGAAGGAGACGGCAAGGGCAGGGTCTCGAGCAGTAGGGATTCGATCTGAGCGACGCCGGCGTTTCAGCCGGCTTGTTGGTCGTCGTCGGGATCGTCGAACTCGCCGTGCAGGATCCGCCATCGCAGCCGGGCCCGCAACTCGTCGGCCACCGTGACGGGTCGGGGTGGGAGCGGGATGGCTCCGTCGTCGTGTTTGGTGGCGGTGCGGTTGTGGGGGAAGCATTCCAACCGGCCGCAGAATTGGCTGGTCGGCCCGTTCTGCGCAACGGGCACGACGTGGTCGACGTCGCAACGGTCGACGGGTTCGTCACAGCCCGAGGGGTGTTGACAGTGCCGGTCGCGGACTTGGATCGCCCGCCGCAACGCCCCGGTGAACCGCCGCTTGTGGGACACCGAGATCACCGTGGTGGGCCCGTCGAACAGGATCGTTTCCAGATCGGCGGTCCCCAGCCACGGAACCAGCGTCCCCGGGGTGATCACCTGGCCGGTGGCCAGCTCACACATCCGGGTGAAGCTGTCGTCGCCGATCAGCACGGTGAACAAGGGTCGGGGTTGTTTGCCGTCGGCGGGGGCGGTGGCGGAGCGTTTGGCCATCTCCACCAACGCCGCCGCCCGCCGCTGGGCGACCGTGCGGGTGATCCCGTCGCGTTGATCGGCGAGATACAGCTGGCGTTCGAGCCGATCCAGTTCGCCGACCACGATCGTCCCGCCGACCGGGTCGAGCACCCCGTTGATGACGACTTCACCGTCCAGGGTGGGTGAGGCGTGCAGATGGGCCCGGTCACGTTGCCGGTGGGCGTCGATTTCGGCGGCTTGGGCGTCGGCGCGTTGACACCAGTAGTCGATCACCCGCTTCGCCTGCGGAAACCGCAACTTGGCGCACTCGGCGACCAACGTCTGCTCGTGGTCGGCGAACACCGCGTTGCGCCACGGCTGGTTCGCCCGCCCCAACAACTCGACATGATCCAACGAGAGCTCCCCGGTGGCGATTGCGGCTTCGGTGGCCGGCATCGAGGTGAGTTGCCTTGCCCGACGCAACTCCACGCGCGCCGAACGCAGCGACGTGTTGGTGTCCCTGGCGAGGCGGGCGGCGGCGGAACGGGACTGGTCGCCGGCCCACACCCGTCGGTGGTCCCAGCGGCCCAGCAGGCGGGCGGCGACCACCCCGAGCCGGGCTCGTTGCCGTTGCAGTTCGATCACCGCGTCGTCGAGTTCGGGGTCGGTGAGGGTGTCGGGGTCGAGCGTCAACAGCGCCTCGATGGCTTCGTTGAGCTGCTCGACCTCACGAAACATACGTTCAGCCTACCGAACACCTGTACCCCTAACAACACTGAACGAGATATTTCTTCGCCGCATTGGCCACCAGCGGGGCGCCTACGGCGCGAGCCGACCGTCCCGTGATCGGGATCGCCGACGGGCCGTCGCCGCATGAGTGCGGGCTACTCAACCCGACCCCGGGCGAGTTGAGTAGACGGGCTCGTGCCGGAGTCAGCTCACCACGCCGCGGCTTGACGCCGGCACCGTTCGGCGTCGAGCGGTTGCCCCGCGGTCGTGAACCGCTCGATGGCGGTCGTGATCTGGTGCCGGGCGTCGTCGAGATCGCCGGTCGCGGCCGCGACGTGGGCCCGGGCTTCGGCGGTCGCGCCGGTCCAGGCGCTGCCTTCCCACAGCTTGGCCGAACGCTCGGCGGTCGCGAGCTGACGCCGGGCCGCCGGCAGATCGCCGCTGTTGGCACACGCGATCGCGGCCGGCACCGCGAGCGTCACGTCGCAGAACGGGCACACGTCGTCCACTCCCAGCGTCGCCTCGGCCCGGTCGACGACGGCTCGCGCGGACGTGGGGTCGGGGGCGGCGGCGATCATCGTGCCGAAGATGCGCTGGAGCACATGCAGGGCGATCGCCGACCACCGCCCGAGCGGGAGCGCCTGGCGCAGCAGCCGGTTGGCCTCGTCATGGTCTCCCCGCGCGAGGTGGACCTCGGCGAGGCGTTGGAGGGCGGCGGCCTCGCCCCCGGTGGCGGCGATCTCGTGGTGCAGCTCGACCGACTGCTGCAGCTCGGTGGCGGCAAGGTCGAGATCGCCGGACAACAGTGC
>JBKOUV010000073.1:0-4899 GCA_046723555.1 Actinomycetota bacterium
GGCCCCGATGGCGTCGTCGGCGTAGCCCACGGTCGTCGGATCGCCCCGCCCGTCCCCCAACCCCGCCCGCAACCGGCCATGCGCGAACACGGCCGGCACGACATCGTGGGTTGGCCTGATGGCCTGCTGGTACTCCTCCCAGGCCGAGGCCAGGAACCGCACGAGCCCCGGATCGTGCACCGCCGCGATCGGGACCGTCCCCCACTCGGTGGGTTCGGCGATCTCGAACCGCTCGTCCGCCGCCAACACCGCCCGGATCGCTTCCGCCCGCCCGGGGTGCTCGAACGGCGGCTGCAGCCTGGACGCCTCGAACTCGCGATCGGGATCGTGGAGCTGGTGGCGCGGCGAAGCAAAGACCTTCACGCGCGGATCACGCCAGCGTCAGCTCCTCGTTCAGGTACAGGTCGCGACACTTCGCCCGCTGCAGCTTGCCGGACGACGTCTTCGGGAGCGTGCTCGGCTCGACCAGCATCACGTCACGCGGTGGGAGCCCGCACACCTCGAGCGTGCGGTGGTGGATCGCGGTGCGGATCGCGGCGAGGTCGTCGCCGCGCACCTCGGCCACCACGACCACGCTTTCCTTGCCCTTGTAACCCCCCATCCCGAACGCGATCACGTTACCCGCCCGCACCCCGTCGAGCGCGCCGACGGCCCGCTCGATGTCCTCCGGGAACACGTTCCGTCCGCCGACGATGATCACGTCCTTGATCCGCCCGCACAGCACCAGCTCGCCGTCCGTCTCGTAGCCGAGATCGCCGGTGCGCAGCCAACCGTCGTGGAACAGCTCGGCCGTGGCGTCCGGTCGTTTGTAATAGCCCGGTGTCACCGACGTCCCACGGATCAGGAGCTCGCCGACGTGACGCTCGGGAAGCTCCTCGAACGTCTCCGGGTCGACGATCCGCAACTCCAACCCCGGTACGGCCGAGCCGAGCAACGGCAGCCGCCGCGCCGTGAGCTCGAGCTCATCGGGGTCGTCGATCTCGATCGGCTTGGCCACCCGGTCACGCTCGAGCACCACCCGATCGACGGTGTCGCAAACGAGCCCGCGATGCCGCGCGGGGAACGATCCCCCGATCGCGACCTCGGCCATCCCGAACGCCGGGAACACGCCGCCCGGGTCGAACCCGAACGGCCGCGCCGCGGTCACGAACGACTCGACCGCCGCCGGGTCGACCGGCTCGGCTCCGGACAGGGCGAGGGTCAGCGACGACAGGTCGAGATCCCGCATTCGTCCAAGCGCCCGGGTGGCGAGCACCCAGGCGAAGTTGGGCCCGGCCGTCGCCGTGCCGCGCCAGTCCGACACCCACTGCATCCAGTTGCCCGGGTGGGCGAGGAAGTCCTGCGGCGCCGCCTGGACGAGGTGGACACCTGTCGTCATCGGGATGGCGAGGAAGCCGACGAGCCCCATGTCGTGGTACAGCGGCAGCCACGACAGCATCACCTCGTCGGCTGCGAGCATCGCCGCCTCGGCGCACGCGTCGACGTTCGCCGACAGCACCCGGTCGGGGATCATCACCCCCTTCGGCTCGCTCGTCGAGCCACTCGTGTACTGCAGGATGACGAGGCGGTCGGGATCGGGTGGCGGGAGCTCGAGGGCGTCGCTGCCCGGCACGCCCGGGGCGCCGGGCAGGACTCGGCCCAGCGGGACGATCGGCGGGTCCCCCGGCTGCGGTGCGTAGAACGCCGCCAGCGCGTCGTCGATCAGCACCAGCTTGGCGTCGCCGTGGTGGATGCGGGCACGCGTCGATTCGACGAACTCGTCCAGCGAACCCATCCGCATCGGCAGCGGCAGCACCATCGACGCGATGCCGGCCGTCCAGCACCCTCGTATGGCGGTGATGAGGGCTCGGCTGGTCGGCCCGAGAATGGCGACGTGATCGCCGTGACCGATCCCCCGTGCCTGCAGCCCGGCGCCGACAGCGCGGGCCTCGTCGTGGAGCTGGCGCCAGGGGACGAACTCGGGCTCGTCGTTGCTCATCACCGAGGCGCCGACGAAGCGGATGCCGGTCGGCGCATCGGCGGCCTGTTCGAGACGCGCGATGGTCGAGGCCGGGCGGGTCATATATGAGATCACGCTAGCTGGGGTGACATCCGAGGACCTGGCACCGCGTCGCGCCTCATAGGCTGAATCTCCGCTATGGCGCCCGACCCCGACGTGACGACCGAACCGAGATCCCAGTCCCCGACCGCGGTGGCGGAGGAGATCCCGCCCCATCGGTACACGGCCGCCCTCGCCCAGGTCATCGAAGCCCGATGGCAGGACTACTGGGACGACCGCGGCACGTTCGAGGCGCTCAATCCGTCCGGGCCGCTGGCCGACCCGGAGAAGCTGGCGAGCCGGGATCGGAAGCTGTTCGTCCTCGACATGTTCCCGTACCCGTCGGGCGCCGGCCTCCACGTCGGTCACCCGTTGGGATACACGGGGACCGACGTCTACTGCCGCTACCAACGGATGAACGGCCGCAACGTCCTCTACTCGATGGGGTTCGACGCGTTCGGCCTCCCGGCCGAGCAGTACGCCGTGCAGACCGGTCAGCACCCCGCCATCACGACGGCGCAGAACGTCGCCACCTACCGCCGCCAGCTGCGCCGGATCGGCCTGAGCCACGATCGCCGCCGCTCGGTCGAGACCACCGACCCCGGCTACTACCGCTGGACCCAGTGGATCTTCGCTCGCATCTTCGACTCGTGGTACGACCCGGATGCGCCGCGTCCAGACGGCGGCGTCGGCCGGGCGCGACCGATCGCCGAGCTGGTCGCTGAGTACGAGTCTGGGACGCGGACGCCGGACGACGGCCGGCGATGGTCGCGACTGTCGTCCGGCGAGCGGGCCGACGTCATCGACAGCCAGCGCCTCGCCTACCTCGCCGAAGCCGCGGTCAATTGGTGTCCCGGGCTGGGCACGGTGCTGGCCAACGAGGAGGTCACACCGGAGGGCCGCAGCGACCGCGGCAACTACCCGGTGTTCAAGCGGACGATGCGCCAGTGGATGCTGCGCATCACCGCGTACGCCGAGCGGCTGCTCGACGACCTCGACCGGCTGGACTGGAGCGACTCGCTGAAGACGATGCAGCGCAACTGGATCGGCCGCTCCACCGGCGCTTGGGTCCACTTCCCGTCGCCGGCCGACCCGATCACGGTGTTCACGACCCGGCCCGACACGCTGTTCGGGGCGACGTTCATGGTGCTCGCCCCCGAGCACCCGCTCGTCCCCGACTTGACCACGTCGGAGCACGCGCCCGCGGTCGCCGAGTACCGCCGGCAGGCGGAGGCGCGCACGAACGTCGACCGGCAGGACGAGAACCGAGCCAGGACGGGCGTCTTCACCGGCTCGTACGCCACCAACCCGGTCACCGGCAAGGACATCCCGATCTGGGTCGCCGACTACGTGCTGATGGCGTACGGCACCGGGGCGATCATGGCCGTCCCGTGCGGGGACCAGCGGGACTTCGAGTTCGCCCAGATGTTCGGCCTCGACATCCCGGCGATCCAGCAACCGCCCGACGAGTGGTTCGAGGCCCAGGGAATCGCGCCCACGCTCGACACCCGCCGGTGGCGGGAAGCGTTCGTCGGCGACGCGCCGTACGTCAACTCGAGCAACGACGGGCTCGACCTGAACAGCATGGACCGCGTCGAACCGGCGATCGAGGCGACGAACGCGTGGTTGGAAGAGAACGGATACGGCGAAGGTGCCGTGACGTACAAGCTGCGCGACTGGCTGTTCAGCCGCCAGCGCTACTGGGGTGAGCCGTTCCCGATCGTCCATGACGTCGACGGCCGCCCGCACCTGCTGCCCGACGACGACCTCCCGCTGGTGCTGCCGGAGACCGACAGCTTCTCGCCGCGCACGTTCGACCCTGACGACGAGTTCTCCGACCCGGAGAGCCCACTGGACCGCCTGACCGACTGGGTCGAGGTCACGCTCGATCTGGGAGACGGCTGGCAGATGTACCGCCGCGACACGAACGTGATGCCGCAGTGGGCCGGCTCGTGCTGGTACGAGCTGCGGTACTGCGACCCGACCAACGAGAACACCCTCGTCGATCCCGACGTCGAGCGCTACTGGATGGGTCCGCAGACCGACGTGCGCCCCGACCATCCGGGTGGGGTCGACCTGTACGTCGGCGGCGTCGAGCACGCCGTGCTGCACCTGCTGTACAGCCGCTTCTGGCACAAGGTGCTGTACGACCTGGGCCACGTGTCGTCCGCCGAGCCGTACGCCCGGCTGTTCAACCAGGGCTACATCCTGGCGGCCGCGTACACGGACGAACGGGGCATGTACGTCGAGGCGGCGCGGGTGGTCGCCGAACCCGACGGAACGTTCACGTTCGACGGCCGGCCGGTGAACCGCGAGTGGGGCGCGATGGGCAAGAGCCTGAAGAACTTCATCGCTCCCGACGACCTGTGCGAGCTGTACGGCGCCGACACGTTCCGGCTGCACCTGATGGCCACCGGTCCGCTCGAGGCGTCGCGACCGTGGGAGACCCGCGACGTGGTCGGGATGCACCGGTTCCTGCAGCGGCTGTGGCGCAACTTCGTCGACGAGGAGACGGGCGAGCTCGTCGTGTCGGCGGAGCCGGCCGACGAGGACACCCGGCGCAGACTGCACCGCACCATCGACTTCGTGCGCACCGAGATCGAGGCCCTGCGCTTCAACACCGCGATCGCCCGGCTGATCGAGCTGAACAACCACCTGACCAGGACCGGACGGACACCCCGCGACGTGGCCGAGCCACTGGTGTTGATGCTGGCGCCGTTCGCCCCCCACATCGGTGAGGAGCTGTGGCGCCGGCTCGGTCATGACGACACGATCACCTACGAGACGTTCCCCGTCGCCGACCCGGCCCTGCTCGCGGAGGACACCATCGAGTACCCGGTGCAGGTGAACGGGAAGGTGCG
>JBKOUV010000049.1:0-9890 GCA_046723555.1 Actinomycetota bacterium
TCATCAGGCAACCCGCCGAGAACCCGAGTGGCGTAATCGCGCGGCCGCTGCGCCGGCGTGCGCGGTCCTGGGAACTGGCACGTGGGATGCGGGTAGTCGCTCTCGTAGAGGATGTTGTCGGGGAACTGTTCGATGGCGTACAGCGCGCCCTGCTCCTCGAACCAGAAGCAGCCGTAGATCTGGCGCTTGAAGTACTCGCTCGGCAGCAGCTCGTACTCCGGGTGCTCGAGGCCGACGCCGCAGTTCTTCCACTGCCAGTCCAGCGCCTCGACGGCGAACGGGATCCAGCCGATGCCGCTTTCGACCGACACGAAGTTGAGGCTCGGGAACCGGTGACAGATCCCACCACAGATCAGTGATGCGATCGTGCGGGCGTTGCCCATGAAGAACGACACGCCCATCGATGCGTAGTTGGCGTGCGGACCGGCGTCGGCGAGGCCGCCGCCCGACGTGAACAGCGAGATGTCGCCCGAGGCGATGTGGAAGTTCACGGGCAAGCCCTTCTCCTGCGCGGACGCCCACATCGGGTCCCAGTGGCGGGCAGTGAGCGCGGGGAGCCCGAACGCCGACGGGTCCTGGGTGAACACGATCCCGCGGTGGCCCAGGGCGGCGCAGCGCTCGATCTCGGCGAGTGTCGCCTCGAGGTCCCAGAACGGCAGCGAGGTCATCGGCAGCAGCCGGTCGGGGGCGGCGCTGGCGAAGTCGGTCTGGTAGTCGTTGTAGGCGCCCAGGTATTCGAGCGTGAGCGCTCGGTTGTCGGCCTCGACGAGCATCGAGGCGTTGAACAGGGCCACGTTCGGGTAGAGCACCTGGGCGTGGATGCCGTACTCGTCCATCTTCTCCAGGCGCAGCGAGGCGTCCCAGGTCGCCGGGTCGGTGTCGCTCCAGCGCTTCGGATGGTCGGGCGGGTATTCGGACCATCCGGCCATGGCGGCGCCACCGACGGGAGCAAGGCGGGTGCCGCCGATGAACCAGGCTTCCTCACCGGCCTTGTCGTCCCACTGGACGTGAGGCACGAGGTCGCCCCACTTGGCCGACATGCGCGACGTCCACAGGTCCGGCGGCTCGACGACGTGGGTGTCGGCGTCGACGACGGGAACTCGTTCAACAAGCTGCGTGCTCACGGCAACCCATGATAATCCTCATGAGGAATACGTGTCAAGAGTGATCATCGCCTCCGTCAATAGGTTGCCAACTTCATCCGGACAATTCATAATCATCCTGAGATTTAGCGCAGGAGTGTTCGATGTCGGTAGCGAAAGAACGACCTGAGGACGGACCGCCACGGCGCGCGTCGGACGTCCGACCCGAACTGACCGTCGGCCACGTCGCACGCGACCGCCGCCAACGGTCGATGAAGACTTCCGAACGGGTCGCCGTCGACATCGTACGCGACATCGTCGCCCACGGCCTTCGGACCGGGGCCCGGCTGCCGCTCGAGGCGGCCATGGCGCAGCAGTACCACGTCAGCCGAGCTTCGCTGCGGGAGGCGCTTCGGTTGCTCGAGGTGCAGGGCCTGATCCGCCTCAAGCCGGGCCCAGGCGGGGGCCCGGTCGTAGGAACCGTCGAGCCGGGAAACCTGGCGCGGACCGCGTCGCTGTACTTTCACCTCGGCGGGGCGACCTACCGCCAGCTGATGCAGACCCAGGTGCTCCTGGAACCGGTGACCGCCCGACTGGCCGCCCAGCACCCCGACCGCCGAATCGCCATGGCGCCGTACCTCCAGCCGGGCGACATCGCCGACGAGCGGCACTACCGGTCACTCACCGAGAACTTCCACCACGCCGTATGGCAACTCGCCGCCAACCCGGTGCTCTCGCTGCTCACCCAGGCCGTCACCCACCTCGTCGCCGACCACGTGGTGTCGACGATGGATCCTGTCGAGCTGCGCCGGGACATCCTCGACGAGCACGCTGCCCTGGCTCGCGCCATCGCCGCTGGCCACGCCGACAAGGCCGCCGTCCTGATGGGCGAGCACTTCCAGGCGCAGCTGGACTACTACGAGCGGAACTGGCCCGCCCGCCTGGCCGAGCTGATCGAGTGGCGGTAGCGGTGGGTGTCGCCGATCGGTTCGCCCTCTCGGGGAAGGTGGCCCTCGTCACCGGCGGCAGCCGCGGGCTCGGGCGGGTGATGGTCCTCGCTTTTGCCGACGCCGGCGCGGACGTGGTCATCGCCAGCCGGAAGCAGGCGGCCTGCGACGAGCTCGCCGCCGAGGTGATGAAGACGACCGGGCGGCGGGCTCTCCCGATCGCCTGCCACGTCGGCCGCTGGGCCGACCTGGATGCGCTGGTCGACACGGCCTACGCCGAGATGGGCAAGGTCGACGTGCTCGTCAACAATGCCGGGATGTCGCCGCTGTACTCGAGCTTGCCGGAGGTCAGCGAGGAGCTGTTCGACAAGGTGATCGGTGTCAACCTCAAGGGCCCGTTCCGTCTCGCTGCCCTCGTCGCGCCGCGGATGGCTGCCGGAGACGGCGGGTCGATCATCAACGTCAGCAGCGTCGCGGCCATCCGCCCCACACCCGGCGAGCTTCCCTACGCGGCGGCGAAGTCGGCGCTGGACGTGCTCACCGTCGGCTTCGCCCAGGCGTACGGACCGAAGGTGCGCGTCAACACGATCATGGCCGGCCCGTTCTTCACCGACATCTCCAAGGCGTGGGACCACGACGCCTTCCGAAAGACGGCAGCCAGCTACCCGCTCGGCCGCGGCGGCGAGCCGTACGAGATCGCCGGCGCCGCTCTGTTCCTCGCCAGCCAAGCGTCGAGCTTCACCACTGGCACGGTGCTGCGAGTCGACGGCGGGCAGGCGGTCGCCCAGCGATGATGGTGCTGCCGGATCCGGCGACGTACCGGCTGGAATGCCGCGATTGGCTGGCGGCCCATCGCGAACCCGCCGGCGACGCTGACGATGCGGGTACCTGGGGAGTCGGCACCGACGACGTGTCGGTCTTCCACGACCTCACCTTTGACGAGGAAGCTCGCCTCCTCCAGGACGCGATGCGCTGGCAGCAGACCAAGTTCGACGCCGGGTACGGCGCCATCTCCTGGCCCGAGGAGTTCGGTGGGGCGGGCCTGCCGGCCGAGTTCGAACAGATCTTCCACGACGAGGAGCGGGCCTTCAATGTCCCGCAGGCGCACGAGACGTTCTCGGTGACCGTCCGCCTCATCGCCCCGACGGTGCGCATCTACGGCACCGACGAGCAACGTCAGCACTTCGTACGCCGCTTCCTCCGCGCGGACGAGCTGTGCTGCCAGCTGTTCTCCGAGCCGACCGCCGGCTCCGACCTGGCCGGCCTGGCCACGCGGGCTGTGCGCGACGGCGACGAGTGGGTGGTCAACGGCCAGAAGGTGTGGAGCTCGGGTGCCCGCTTCGCCCCGTGGGGCGAGCTGATCGCCCGCACCGACCCGGACGTGCCCAAGCACGCCGGGCTGACCGCCTTCATCGTGCCGATGGACGCACCGGGCATCGAGGTCCGGCCGATCCGGCAGATGTCCGGCGGCGCGTCGTTCAACGAGGTGTTCTTCACCGACGTGCGGATTCCCGACCGCCTCCGACTCGGCGACGTCGGCTCCGGGTGGAAGGTCGCCCTCACGACGCTTGGGTTCGAACGCGGTGGGCGCACTGCTCCTGCCGTGGGCGGCAGCTGGTCGCGGGTCCGTGATCTCGCCCGCTGGTCGGGGCGGGACACGGATCCGGTGGTTCGCCAAGCGTTGGCCGACCTGTACGCCAACCGGCGCGTCACGGAGCTGGTGAAGCAGCGTGCATCGGCCGCGGGCGATAGCGACACTCCGGGCCCGGAAGCGTCGATCGGCAAGCTGCGCTGGACGCGTGATCTCACCCGGACGTCGGAGGTCGTGTCGGCGCTCCTCGGGGCCCGCCTCACCGCCGACACCGGTGAGTGGGGCTCGTTCTGCTGGACCAAGCACGTTCTCGGCGCGCCGGGTTACCGCATCGCCGGCGGATCCGACGAGATCCAGCTCAACATCATCGGTGAACGCGTGCTCGGACTCCCAGCCGAACCGCGCGTCGACCGGGATGTCCCGTGGCGCGAGACGCCGCGTTAGGAACTCTGACCTGCCGGGGGCAGAGGATTGGAGGCTCTCATCATGACCATTGGCCGCCGCCATCGCCGTTCCGGGAAACCATCGTGAGCACGCTGCTGGCCGGCAAGACGGTCCTCGTCACGGGGGCGGCGCGTGGGCTCGGCGCGGCGATCGCCAGCACGTGCGTCGGGCACGGGGCTCGCGTCGTCCTCACCGACGTCCTCGAGGGCGAACTGGCCGCGACGACCGCCGGACTCGGGGACGCCGCCACGGCTCACGTCCTCGACGTCGCCGACCCTGGTGCGTGGGACGCCCTCGCGGGGGAGCTGATGGGAACGATCGGCCGGCCCGACGCGCTCGTCAACAACGCCGGGATCGTCCGCTCGGCGTCGCTGCTCGACACCGAGCTCGAGGACCTGCGGCGGACACTCGACGTCAACGTCGGCGGCACGTTCCTCGGCATGCGCACCTTCGTGCGGCTGCACGTTCGCTCCGGCACGACCCGACCGGGATCGATCGTCAACATCTCGTCGGTCCGCGGCTTGATCGGCGCTCCGCGCACAGTGACCTACGCGGCGAGCAAGTTCGGCTCACGCGGGCTCACGAAAGCGGCGGCCGTAGAGCTCGGGCGCTTCGGCATCCGCGTCAACGCGGTGTGCCCCGGGCCGATCGAGACCGACATGAGCGTCGGGAACGATCAGTTCGCCGGGCTGGACTGGGACGCGTACGTCGCCCAGCTGCCCTTGGCGAGGATGGGCCGTCCGGTCGACGTCGGTGAGGCCGTGGCCTGGCTGGCGTCGGACGCAAGCTCCTTCATCACGGGCGTCGACCTTCCGGTCGATGGCGGGCTGACGGCCACGTCGTACAGCGTCGTCGACCCACGGGCTGCGGATGCGGTCGTCCACTATTCATCATGATGAAATCGTTGACACCGCGGCGGCGCTGTGGTTTCGTTGCATTGCGATGACTGCCGAGACCGTGCGGGCACCGATCGCCCCCGACCTATTCACTTGGCCGTCGGACGAGCCGCGGCTCGTCGGCGGCATCTGCGCCGAGTGCGGCGCCGTCGCCTTCCCCCGCCCGAGTTCGTGCTCGAGATGCACGTCCGAGCGAATCGCCGAGCACCTGCTCGCCCGCGCCGGCACGCTGTGGAGCTGGACCATCCAGCGCTTCCAGCCCAAGGAGCCGTACGTCGGACCCGAGCCCTTCGAGCCCTACGGGGTCGGCTACGTCGACCTGGGGGACGTGATCGTCGAGGGTCGCCTCACGACCGCCGACCCGCGCGAGCTGGAGATCGGCCTGCCGATGGAGCTGGCGATCGTTCCGTTCGGCGACACGGTCACCTTCGCCTTTGCCCCCTCGGTCGAACGATGACCACTTCCGCAGCCGTCGCCATCATCGGCATCGGCATGCACCCATTCGGCCGGACCGATGGGGTGTCCGGCCGCCAGCAAGCGGTCCACGCTGCCCGCCTCGCCCTCGCCGACGCCGGCATCACCTGGGATCAGGCGCAGTTCGCCTTCGGGGGCAGCCGCGACGGCGGCGACGCCGACACGCTGGTCAACGAGCTCGGCCTCACCGGGCTGCCGTTCGTCAACGTGTCGAACGGCTGCGCCACCGGTGGCAGCGCGTTGACCATGGCCGAGCGGACGATCCGCTCCGGCGCCGCCGACCTCGGCCTGGCGATCGGCTTCGACAAGCACCCACGTGGTGCATTCAACGCCGATCCCGAGACCCTGGGCATCGGTGCGTGGTACGGGCAGACCGGGCTGATGCTGACCACGCAGTTCTTCGCCTTGAAGATCCAGCGGTACATGCATCTGCACGACATCTCGCCGTCGACGCTGGCCAAGGTCGCCGTCAAGGCCTACGAGAACGGCGCCCAGAACCCCAACGCCTGGCGCCGGAGCCCGCTGACCGAGGAGCAGGTCGCGACGTCGAAGATGGTGTCGGACCCGCTCACCCAGTTCATGTTCTGCTCGCCTGGCGAGGGCGCCGTGGCGTTGGTCCTGTGCCGTGCCGAGCACGCTCACCGCTACACCAGCACACCGGTGTTCCTCGATGCGGTGTCGTTCGCCACCCGCCACTACGGCTCGTTCGAGGTGTTCAGCCCGTCGCTCGCCCCGGAGCGCACCGACGGACCGACCACGGTTGCCGCCCGAGCCGCCTTCGAACAGGCCGGCATCGGGCCGGAGGACGTCGGCGTCGCCCAGATCCAGGACACCGAGTCGGGCGCCGAGATCATGCACATGGCGGAGACCGGCCTGTGCAAGGACGGCGAGCAGGAACACCTGATCCACTCCGGTGCCACCCGCATCGGAGGGTCGATGCCGATCAACACCGACGGCGGGTGCCTCGCCAACGGTGAGCCCATCGGTGCGTCGGGACTGCGCCAGGTCTACGAGAACGCCCTCCAACTGCGGGGCGAGGCAGGGGCCCGGCAGGTGCCGGGGAACCCCAAGGTCGCCTTCTCCCACGTGTACGGCGCGCCCGGGGTAAGCGCCTGCACCGTGATGTCAAGATGACGTTCATTGCGTTCCCCGGCCACGCCGCATGCTGCCTGCGCAGTCGTTGGCCGCTCGCTCGCTGGCGCTCGCTCGCTCGCACGACAGCGAAGGTGCACCAGTGACGTTCATGGCGTTCCCCGGCCACGCAGGCCGTCGTTGGCCGCTCGCTCGCTGGCGCTCGCTCGCACGAGAGCGAAGGTGCACCAGTGACTGACGTGAGCACCGACGGCGTTCGGGCCGAGACGGCTCCGGTGCGGCCCGGCGAGGAGCTCGACTGGCCGGCGCTCGAGCGGTACCTACGGGCGGAGATCGACGACGTCGACGGTGCGATGGAGGTGCTCCAGTTCCCCAACGGCTCGGCGAACCTCACCTATCTCGTCCGTTTTGGCGATCGCCGTCTCGTCGTACGCCGGCCACCGTTCGGGCACATCGCGCCAGGAGCCCACGACATGAAGCGGGAGTTCCGCACGCTGTCGCGGTTGTGGCGTGCCTACCCACCCGCACCGCGGGCGTTCGCCTTCTGTGACGACCACTCGGTCATCGGCGCCGACTTCCTCGTCATCGAGTACCGACCTGGGGTCGTGCTCTGGGGCACGGTGCCGCCGTCGATGGCCCACCACGCCGACGTCGGCCGGCGCGTCGGGTTCGCCGTGGTGGACGCCCTGGCCGACCTCCACACCATCGATCCCGCCATCGTCGATCTGGCCGAGCTGGGCCGACCTGACGGTTTCGTGGAGCGTCAGGTGCGCGGCTGGATGCACCGTTGGGAGCTCGCCGCGTTGGACGACTCGCCCCCCGAGATGCACGACGTGGGCACGCGGCTGGCCGCGACCATGCCGGCGACGCGCTACGTCTCGATCCTGCACAACGACTTCAAGCTGGACAACTGCCAGTTCGAGCCGGGCGACCCCAACCACGTTCGTTCGGTGTTCGATTGGGATCAGGCGACCCTCGGCGATGCCTTCATCGACGTCGGCATCACGTTGAACTACTGGCCCGACCCGTCCGACGTCCCGGGGTTGGAGCCGATCACCAACCCCGGCGCCTCGACGCTCGGTCTGCCGGCGCGCGCCGAGGTCATCGAACGCTACGCGTCGGGGACCGGGTTCGACGTCGAAGGCATCCGCTGGTACGAGGCCTTCGCGGCGTGGAAGACGGCCGTGATCCTCCAGCAGCTCTATGCCCGCTGGGTCCGGGGTGAATCCGCCGATCGACGGATGGCCGAGCGCGGTCCGATGGTCGCCGGCCAGGTCCGGCGGGCCGCCGCCATCCTCGACGGTACGGCGCCGTGAACGAGCTGGGCGACCAGTGGGCGCTCGTCACCGGCGCCAGCAAGGGCATCGGCTTGGCGATCACCGAGGCACTCGTCGGAGCCGGTGCCAACGCCGTGTTGGTCGCCCGCAACCCCGATGACCTGGAGGCGGCGCGGCGCGGCCTCCAGGAGGTCGCCGGCGAAGGTCAACGAGTGCTGTCGCGGCCGGCCGACACCGCCGACCCGAACGCCGTCGCCGAGCTGTTCGCCTGGGTTCGCGCCGAGGTGCCCGCGCTCAACATCCTCGTGGCCAATGCGGGGAGCGGTGCCGTCGTGCCGTTCCTCGACCTGCCGCTGGAGACATGGGATGCGACCCTGGCGCTCAACCTCACCGGGACCTTCCTGTGCCTGCAGGAGGCGGGGCGGATCATGGTCGACATGCCGAGCGCCGCCAACCGGTCGATGGTCGCCGTCTCGTCCATCCGCGCCCTCGGCATCCGCCCCGGACTCGCCGCCTACGCCTCGAGCAAGGCCGCCGTCAACCAGCTCGTGCGCATGGCCGCGTACGAGCTCGCTGGCCACGGAATCAGGGTGAACGCCTTGTCGCCCGGCATCACGGTCACCCCGCTCGTGGCCGAGAGCCTCAAGGCCAATCCGGATCTCCTGGCTGAACGGACCGCCGACGTGCCGATGGGGCGGCCGGGTCAGCCGGAGGACATGGCCAACGCCGCGCTGTTCCTGTGCCGGCCGGAGTCCGGTTTCATCACCGGCACGAACCTCGTCGTCGACGGAGGCGAGCACCTGCGCTGACGTCCGGGCCGGCACGGTCTGCGGAGGGTTCCGCGTCATTTCGGGGCGAGCGCCTCGCTCATTCGCCCGGCCGGGCTCGACCATCGTGATGTTGGCCAGCAGGTGGCGAGCGTGATCCGACGAGCCCTCGGGCGATGAGTGAGCAGCGTCGCGGCTCCGCCGGTCACACGCGTACTCGCGTCGCGCCGCCGAACGACACGAGGGAATGCGCCGTTCTGGAGTCTGAGCCTGGCTACCAGGTACCCGGCGTCGGCGCCGTGCGGCCGCCGTCGACGGGCAACACCGTGCCCGTGACGTAGGAGGCGTCGTCGGAGGCGAAGAACGCGGCGACCGACGCAACCTCCTCGGGTGCGGGCATGCGGCCAAGCGGGGTCAAACGTAGAGCGAGGTCGGTCACACCGGTGACTCGATCAAGCGGCGCGACGCCACTGCCCGTCTGCATGATTCCAGCGGCGGCAACACAGTTGACACGGATGCGGTCCGGACCAAGCCGGGTTGCCATCATGTGGGTCAACGTCAGGAGTGCTCCCTTGCCCAGCGAGTAACCGGGCACGTGCGGGTTGCCACGGATGCCGTCGATCGACCCGAGGTAGACGACTGAGGCAGCGGGGGACACGGCCAGCAACGGCTGCAGGGCGATGGTGTAGGCGATAGGCCCGGCGACGTTGTTGGTTAGCACTTCGAGCAACGACTCGATCGTGTCCTGGTCGTCCGGCCAGACCTCCATCGCCGAGCCGCAGTGGACGAGGACATCGATCGCCTCGCCCATCTGTCGACAGCGCCGCGCGGTGGACTCCGCGCCCCACGTGGTCGCCAGCTCGGCGGCGTGGGCGGTCGTCGGCGGGCCGATCTCTTCGGCCACCGACGCGGCGACCCCAGCGTCTGCATCGACCGCCAGCACAACCGCGCCGTCGACGGCGAGGCGTGCGGCAGCTGCCCGGCCGATAGTCGATCCGACACCGACCACCACAGCCAGCCGACCTTCAAGCCGAGCTGTCACCCTTTAGACCCGGATTGTGGCAACCTCACCCGACAATAGTACATTTCTCATGACTAATACAGCAACGAGCCGGGAGATGGGGGCAGATGGCACGGGTGAGCACCGTGAATCCGGAGGACTTCACGCCAGAACTCGCCGACATGGTCGGCAACCCAACCTCCGAGCAGCGCGTACAGATTGGGTCGCTCACCGTTTGGGCGAACCGACCCCAGATCGCAACGGCGTTCGTGCGATTACTTCAGACCGTCGACACCAACAGCTCCCTTACGCCTCGGCTG
>JBKOUV010000345.1:0-9619 GCA_046723555.1 Actinomycetota bacterium
AGCCCGAGGCGGGCGAGCCAGGTCAGCGAACGCACAGTGTTCCAACGCTATCGGCTGGGACCGACGGCGGCCGGTCACGCCGTCCCGCTGCGGTTCTGATCGCGATCCGGTATCACCGGTGAATCCGGATCGCGATCAGAACCGCGGGGTAGCGTGCGGCGATGGTCGATCCCGGAATTCGGCCGTTCCGCTTCGGGGTGCAGCTGTCCGGGCCGGCCGACGCCCGCGGATGGGTCGAGCAGGTCCGCAAGATCGAGGACCTCGGGTACGTCACGGCGACGATGCCCGACCACTTCGGCGACCAGCTCGCTCCGGTGCCGGCGCTCTCGATCGCGGCCGCGGCGACGACCTCGTTGCGGGTTGGGGCGCTGGTGTTCGACAACGACTACCGGCACCCGGTCGTGCTGGCCAAGGAGCTCGCCTCACTCGACGTCCTCAGCGAGGGCCGGGTCGAGATCGGCCTCGGCGCCGGATGGATGGAGAGCGACTACCGGGCGAGCGGCATCGCCTACGACCGGCCGGGCGTGCGCATCGACCGCTTCGAGGAGGCTGTCGCCGTCATCAAGGGAGTGATGGGCGACGGGCCGTTCTCGTTCGCCGGCCGGCACTACACGATCACCGACTACGACGGTGAGCCGAAGCCGGTGCAGCGACCCCATCCGCCGCTGCTCATCGGCGGCGGTGGGCGGCGGCTGCTCTCGTTCGCCGCCCGCGAGGCCGACATCGTCGGGATCAACGGGACGTTGACCGCCGGGGTCGTCGGGCCCGAGGCGGTGTCGACGATGACCCGGGAGGCGGTCGACGAGCGGATCGCCCTCGTGCGCGAGGCCGCCGGTCCGCGGATTTACGAGATCGAGTTGAACATCCGGGTGTTCCTCGTCAACGTCACGGACGACCGCGCCGGCGTGCTGTCGGCCGTGGCCGGAATGTTCGGCGTCACCGAGGACATGGTGGCGGCGTCCCCGTTCGCCCTCGTCGGCAGCACGTCGATGATGGTGGAGGAGTTGCTCCGCCGCCGCGAGGAGCTCGGCTTCAGCTACATCATCGTCGGCCGGGACGACGTGGAACCGTTCGCGCCGGTCGTCGCCGAACTCGCCGGCAAGTAGCGCCCGCGCACCCGAGTGTTTCGCGCCATCCGAGGGTTTCGTGCGGGTACGTCCCCGCGCCAAACCCTCGGATAGCAGCAAACACTCGGGTGGAGCTAGCCGAGTTTGCGGTCCTTCTCGATCACGGCGATGCCGGCTTCGCTCACCGTGAAGCGTTCGCGGTCGAGGTCGTGGTCCAGGCCGACGCGGTAGTGCTCGGGCACCTCGACGTTCTTGTCGACGATGCACCGGTGCAACCGGGCGCCGGCCCCCACCCGGACCCCGTTGAACAGGATCGAGTCGGTGACGTGGGCGTCGTGGTCGACGTACACGCCGGGCGCCACGATCGACCGCTCGACGTGGGCGCCGGACACGATCGACCCCTCGCACAACAGGCTGCCGTCGACGTACGACGGCTCGCCCCCCAGACCCCTCGACACCTTCGCCGGCGGTTCCGGGCCCCGCTGCGTGTACACCGGCCAGCGGTCGTTGTACAGGTTGAACACCGGGTGCGGCGCGATCAGGTCCATGTTGGCGGCGTAGTACGAGTCGATCGTCCCGACGTCGCGCCAATACCCCCGCTCCCGCTCGTCCTGCCCGGGCACCACGTTCCGCGAGAAGTCGTACGCGTGGGCGACGCCGGCCCGGGTCAGCGCCGGGATCACGTGTCCACCGAGGTCGGTGTACGTGGCCTCCCGCGGCGTGACGACCTCGACGAGGGTCGAGGTGTCGAACACGTAGTTGCCCATCGACGCCAGGCACCGGCTGTCGTCGCCCGGCATCGTCGGCGGGTCGCTGACCTTCTCGTGGAAGGCGAGGATCTGCCCCTTCTCCTCGACCTCGATGACCCCGAACGCGGTCGCCTCCTCCTTCGGAACGGGGATCGCCGCCACGGTGACGCCGGCTCCGACCTCGAGGTGGTGGTCGACCATCTGGCGCGGATCCATCCGGTAGATGTGGTCGGCCCCGAAGACGCAAACCAGATCCGGGTTCTCGTCGTGGATCAGGTTGAGGTTCTGGTAGATCGCGTCGGCCGAGCCCTGGAACCAGAACGGGCCCCGCCGCATCTGCGCGGGCACGGGCGTGACGTACTGGTTGAGCAACGTCGAGAACCGCCACGTCTGGCTGATGTGCCGGTCGAGGCTGTGGCTCTTGTACTGCGTCAGCACGACGATCTGCAGGTACCCGGCGTTGGCGAAGTTGGACAGGGCGAAGTCGATCAGCCGGTAACACCCCCCAAATGGCACCGCCGGCTTCGCCCGGTCGTTGGTGAGCGGCAGCAGCCGCTTGCCCTCGCCCCCGGCGAGGACGATCACGAGGACCCTCGGATCAGCCATCGTCGCCGAAGTTAGACGGCAGCAGCATGCGATACAGGTTGACGTACTCCGCGGCCGGCCCGCGCCACGACCAGTCGAGATTCATGATCCGCCGCACCAACGCCGGACGACGGCGCCGATCGGCGAGCCGCCGCGCCGCGCGGAACAGCGCCGACACCACCGCCACGGAGTCGACACTGTCGGCGACGAACCCGTTGCCGTCGTTGTGCTCGTCGGCGTCCGGCACCGTGTCGTGGAGCCCGCCGACGTCGGTCACCACCGGGATCGCGCCGTAGCGCATCGCCTGCATCTGCGCCAGTCCACACGGTTCGAACCGGCTCGGCATGAGATAGAGGTCAGCGCCGGCGAACAGTCGGTGGGACAGCTCGTCGTCGTAGCCCTCGGCGAAGGCGAACTGTTGCGGATGAGCGGCGGCCAGCGCGCCGAGCTCGGCGGCGATCGACGCCTCGCCGGCGCCAAGCACGGCGAGGCGGAGTGGGATCTGCCGCAGCACCGGGACGATCGGCAGGATCAGGTCGACCCCCTTCTGCGCGGTCAGCCGGGTCACCATCGCGGCGACCGGCGTCCCGTCGTCCGGCCACCCGAAGCGATCGACGAGCACCCGCCGGTTCGCCGCCTTGGCGGCGATGACCGCGCCGGCCCCGGCGTCGATCGAGTACCGGGCGGTGAGGTGCGGATCGGTACCCGGGTCCCACACGCCCTGGTCGATCCCGTTGAGGATCCCACTGACGTCCGCCCACCGATTGCGCAACGCCCCGTCGAGACCGAAGCCGCCATCGGGCGTGAGGATCTCGCGGGCGTGGTTGGGTGAGACGGCGACGACCTTGTCGGCCAGCGCGATGGCCCCCGACAGCGGGTTGGCCCCGCCCCACCACTCGTAGTGCGTCGCGCGCGGTCCGAGCCGGTCGAGCCACGATCCGTCGGTCACGCCCTGGTAGGCGAGGTTGTGGAGCGAGAGCACGGACCGTGGCGGCTCGCTGAACGCGGCCAGGGCGGCGCCGGTGTGCCAGTCGTTGAGGTGCAGCACGTCGGGCGGATCGGCGACGACCATCGAGGCGATCGCGCGCGAGAACCCGATGAACCGCTCCGTGTTGTCCGGCCATCCGCGGCCGTCGGGGCGCAGGTACGGATGTGAGCGCTCGATGCCCTTCGTCCGGACGAGGTGGAGCCGGCCGAGTTCGGCGTGCTCGCCGCTGCGGACGGTCGCCGGCCGCGCCCACACCGGCACCGAGATCGGCCGGGCGTGCTCGTCCGCCAGTTCGATCCCGCCGTAGTCGGGGAGCACGACATCGACCTCGACGCCCTGGCGGCGCAACTCGGCGGTCAGCCCGGCGGCGGCGTGGGCGAGTCCGCCGACCACCGCCGCCGGCGCCAGCTCCGCGGTGGCGAACAGCACTCTCATCGCGCCATCTTCGCCGCAGCGACTGGCGCGTGGTACGCATCCCGGATGCGCATCGGAGCAGTGTTGCCGCACCACGAGATCGGCACCGACCCCGGAGCGATCCGGGCGTACGCCGAAGGGCTCGAAGCGCTCGGGATCACCCACCTGCTCATCTACGACCACGTGCTCGGCGCGGACCGCGATCGTCCGGGCGGGTTCAGGGGTCCGTACGACAAGGACGTGGCCTTCCACGAACCGTTCGCGGTGTTGAGCTTCATCGCCGCCGTGACCTCGACCATCGAGCTCACGACAGCGGTGCTGATCCTCCCCCAGCGCCAGACGGTGCTGGTGGCGAAGCAGGCCGCCGAGTTGGCGCTCCTCTCCGGAGGGCGGTTCCGGCTCGGCGTCGGCATCGGTTGGAACCGCGTCGAGTACGACGCGCTCGGCGTGCCGTTCGCCAGCCGCGGCCGGCGCCAGGCCGAACAGGTCGACCTGCTGCGCCGACTATGGACCGAGGAGAGCTTCACCTACGACGGGGAGTTCCACACCGTCGACCAGGCCGGGATCAACCCGCGGCCGGCGGCGCCGATCCCGATCTGGTTCGGCGGCCGGGCGCCGGCGTTGCTCGAGCGCTGCGCGCTCATCGGGGACGGGTGGGTCCCGATCGACAAGCCGGACGACGCCACCCGCGAGCGGCTGGCCACGATCCGCGGCCACCGCGAGGCGGCCGGCCAGTCGATGGAGGGGTTCGCCGTCCAGGCCCAGGCGCAGTACGCGGGCGGTGATCCCGACCGGTGGCGCCGGCACGCCGACCGGTGGCGCGAGATCGGCGCGACCCACCTCGCCGTCGCCACCCACCGCGCCGGGGACACCGACGTCGACGGCCACCTCGCGCGTGTTGCCGAGTACCAAGCCGCGGTCGAATAGAGCCGCCGTCGAAATCTGGGCGGGTGAGCACGGCTGCACCCAGATTCCCGGAGTCGAAGCCGATAGGTTCGGCGGCGTGACCGGCTCCCGCGACGGCCATCACGTCCGCATCACTTACTGCGTCCCTTGAGACTATTCGGATCGTGCGGTGCGCACGGTGCACGACCTGCTCCACGACTACCAGCACGTGATCACCGACGTGACGCTGGTGATGGGCCGCAAGGGCGTGTTCGACGTCGAGGTCGACGGTAAGACGATCTACTCCAAGCACCAGACCGGCCGCCACGCCAAGGACGGCGAAGTGTTGACGCTGTTCCGCGAGCACGTCGGACCGGACGTCCCGGTCTACGCGCGCTGACTTGACTAGGCCTCGGGCGTCGGCTCGGACGCCGACTCCGGTGTAGGGGGTGGCAGGTCCGGACCCGTCGTGGGTGCCGGGTCACCGAGGGCGTCGCGCACCCGTTTGATCCCCTCGAGCGGGAGGTTCCCGGCGACGTAGCGGGCGCCCTCGAAGCGCTCGAGCTCGGCCAGCACGGCACCGGCGTCGATCTCTTCGCCGAGCAGCGCGACGGTGGTCGTGCCGGGCTGCACCATGTCGCGCAGCTGGTCGACGAAGACGTCGCTCACCCCGACGTCGACGACCTTGGCCGTGATCGCGCCGGCGCCCGCACCGATCCCTCCGGCGACCAGCAGCCCGACCGGTCCGCCGAGCAGGAGGCCGAACAGTCCCGCCCACAGGCCGGCGCCCAGCGCCGTCGAGCCGGGCTGGAGGTCCCTCGTCTCCCGGACGTGGGTCTTGCCGCTCTCGTCCTTGACGACGAACACCGCGTCCCGGAGCGACAGCCGCCCGTCGCGAGCCAGCCTGGTCATCGCCGTCATGAACTCGATCGCCCGCAGCTCGTCGCCGAAAGAGATCGCCACGAGCCGGGATTCGCGGGCCTGACCACTGTCGTCACTCATCGCGCCCGACGCTAGCCGTGCGCACGTCGGCCGTCGCCGGAGGCGGCCCGCCCGTCACCGCCGCTGACATCCGCCACCGTCCATCTCGCAAGACGGCACGGGCTGCCCCGCGACGACTACTGCTGGTAGCCCTCGACGGTCCGGACGTCGCGCACTTCGGCCTCGTCCGGGTTCCGCCCGAACTCACGCTTGGCCCGCCGCTGACGGAGGAGGTCCCAGCACTGGTCGAGGGTCTCTTCGAGTTGCCGCATGCGGTCCACATCGGTGGGAGCGCCCGTGCGCCTCAGCTCGTGCTCGTCGTCGACGAGTTCGTGGATCCGGTTGAAGATCTCTTCGTCGGTCATGCGTCGGAAATCTACGCCGTGCCGACTGCGCTCAGTCGGCGAACACGTCGCGACTGAGCTGGATGAAGAACGTGTGGTCGTGACCCTTGTTTTCGTCGGCCGAGTTGTAGTGGGTCTTGGTCGCCCCGTCCGGGACGACTTCCTCGGAGTAGATCGCCCCGACCGGACACACGTCCGGTTGATAGCACGCGGTGCACGAGGTGCACTCGTCGGTGTTCACGTACAGCAGGCTGTCGCCAAAGATCGCGATCGACTCGGCGTTGGGCTGGTGCACGTTCTCCCGCTCGCCGTTGCCGGCCTCGACCTCCGAGAACAGCACGTTGTCCTTCGGGTCGTACTCGTAGATGCACTGCACCGGGCAGACATCGACGCAGGCGCGGTCTTTCACGTCGATGCACGCCTCGGTGATGATCGCAATGCCGCTCACCACCCGCGGGTGTACCCACGCGGGCCGGTCCGCAATCAGCGGGTCATCTGGACGGACGGGTCACGATCTCGTCGATGATCCCGAGCTCGAGCGCTGCGGACGCGTCCAGCTGGGCGCCGTCGTCGAGCTCGTGGTCGATCCGGTCCGCCGGGAGCCGGGTCCGTTCGCCGAGGATGCGGCGGAGGCGCTCGCGCACCTGACGTTCGTGGGCGGCGCGCTGCTCGGCCTCTCGAGCCGTCCCGACGACGCTCGACTCCTCCGCGCACCGCAGCGACACGGTCGCGTTGGGGGTGGCCCGGCGGGTGCCAGTGCCGCATGCGAGGACGACTGCCGCCGTGCCCAGGGCGCGGCCGAAGCAGGTCACGTTCACCGGGGCGCGGGACAGGGTGATGACGTCGAGGACGGCGAACACGTCGTCGGGCGGCCCACCCGGGCTGTTGACGAGCAGCTCCATTTCACGACCGGAGCGGCCGTCGAGGCTCATCAGCTCGGCGGCGACGGCGGTGGCCGCGGCGGAGTCCAGTGGTCCGCCGAGGAGCACGCGACGTCGCTCGTAGAGCCGGCGCACCGGGTCCCGCCCCGACGGTTCGTACACGATCGGCACCATCACCGGATCTCGCCGCTCGGGCGGCTCGCGGACCGGCGGGAACGGGTACGGGATGTGGGGTTTCAGTGGATCGGTCACGCGTTACCTCCTGGCCGACCACGGCCGGCGAGCCCGAAGCCGACGCGCTGCTCGAGAGCCGCCGCGTAGCGCTGCAGCGTCGACAACCGGACGTCGGCGTCCCCGCGCTCGAGGCGGGCGACGGCCGACTGCGAGGTGCCCATCCGGGCCGCCACCTCCGTCTGTGACAGCCCCTGAGCTAGCCGCTCCTCGACGAGCCGGTCGACGAGCTCGCTGAATCCGGGGAACACGGACCTCGGCTCGGCGTCGTCCATCGCTCTGATGATATCTCGAAATCGAGATAACGGCGGGACGCGCCGACCGGCGCCGACGCCGTAACGTGCTTCGATATGTCGAGATTCACGAGGGGCTTCACCGGCCGCGGCGAGAAGGCGCGCGACCTCCGGCTCCCGCCGGGCCAGTACGACACCGGGGACAGCTGGCCGGTGCTGACCGCCGAGGTCACGCCGCGCCTGTCCCACGAGATGTGGTCGTTCGCGGTCTGGGGGCTCGTCGAGCAGGAGGTGGCGTGGACATGGGACGAGATCCACGCCCTCCCCGAGTCGACCTACGAGGGCGACATCCACTGCGTCACGACCTGGTCGAAGCTGGGCATGACGTTCAAAGGGGTGTCGGTCGACACGCTGCTCGCCGCGGCCAGGCCGCTGCCGAGCGCCTCGTACGTGATGGCCCACTCGCACACCGGCTACACCACCAACCTCCCCCTCGCCGACGTCAGCGGCGGGAAGGCGTGGGTCGCCTGGGAGGTCGACGGCGAGCCCCTCCCCCGCGAGCACGGCGGCCCGGCCCGGCTGCTGGTGCCCCACCTGTACTTCTGGAAGAGCGCCAAGTGGGTCTCGGGTCTCGAGCTGCTCGACCACGACGAGCCCGGGTTCTGGGAACGCAACGGGTACCACGACCGCGGCGATCCGTGGCTCGAGCAGCGCTACCAGGGGGACTGACGGCGTGGCGAACAAGGCCGCTTGGCGGACGGCGACCGTCGTCGGGATCCGGGATGAGACGGCCACGGCGAAGACCTTCCGGCTGCGCCTCGACGAGCCGTCTCTCCACCTCGCCGGCCAGCACTACGTGGTTCGGCTGACCGCCCCCGACGGCTACACGGCGTCCCGCTCGTACTCGGTGGCGTCAGCGCCGGACGGGTCCGCCGAGTTCGAGCTCACGGTCGAACGCTTCGCGGACGGTGAGGTCTCGCCCTTCCTCCACGACGTCGTCGAGCCCGGCGACGAGTTGGACGTGAGGGGTCCCATCGGGGGCTGGTTCGTCTGGCGCGCCGATGGCCCGGCGCTGCTCGTCGGGGGTGGGTCGGGCGTCGTCCCACTGATGGCGATGCTCCGCCTGGCCCGGCAGACCGGGCACACCGACCTCGTCCGGGTCGTCGTGTCGGCACGCAGCCCGGACACCCTCTACTACGCCGCCGAGCTTCCAGGACCGGAGACGACGATCGGCTACAGCCGCCAGGCGCCGGCCGACTCACCACGTCCGGCCGGCCGGCTCGCCCCGGCGGACATCGCGCCGGCCGTGCTGTCCGGGGCGACCGGATACGTCTGCGGCTCGCCGGGCTTCGCCGACTTCGCCAGCGACCTGCTGATGGAGGTCGGCGTGCCGGCGGAACGGATTCGGGTCGAGCGCTTCGGTCCGACCTGACGGCCGTCGCGCCCGCTCATGACGATGACGTCTTCCGGCAGATCGCGAATCCCATCTCCTTGAGACCCCAGACGCAGAACTTGACCGCGTCCTCCCACGACGAGCCGTCGTTCTTGCGCAGCCCGATGTGAATTCCGGTGGCGATCTGCTCGATCGCCTCGTCGTCCTCAACCGGCTCCCAGACGGTGTACTTGCCGGGCATCAGTCGCACTGTTCCGGCTCGGAGCAGGCCATGGCACCAGCCTCGCCCCGCCGTGAGCAGAACGCCTCGTCAACATTGACGAAACAAGGCGTTGGATCCCTCGGGGCGGAGGATTTCCCAGGTCGCGGCCGGCTTCGGGGATCAGCGTTTGGACCGGCGAAGCGGCGGGAACGCGCGTAGGCAAGCGGGCAGCATCACGAGAAGTGATCACGGCATCACGAGGAGTGAGCGAGATGACGACACTCTGGGAATACCGCACGGATGTGCGCGATCTGGCTGCCGACCTGGTCGGGTACGAGGTCGAGTCAATCGACGGGTTCATCGGCAAGATCGATGAGGCGACCACCGAGGTTGGCTCGTCTTACCTCGTCGTCGACACCGGGTTCTGGATCTTTGGCAAGAAGCGGATGATCCCCGCCGGCGTGGTCGATCGGATCGAACCGAGTGAGCACAGGCTCTTCGTCCGCATGACCAAGGACCAGATCAAGTCCGCACCGGACTTCGAGGAGGTCCATCGCACGGACCGCGAGCTGTACGACAAGTACTACGACACGTTCTGGTCGTAACGAGTCGGAACCCGGCCGGGCCCTGCGGGGCCCGGCCGCTGCGCGTCGATCAGCGCTGGTG
>JBKOUV010000147.1:0-10325 GCA_046723555.1 Actinomycetota bacterium
CGGTGAACGCGTTCTACGAGATCCGTCCGTGAGCCGCCTGAGCACGCTTTCCCGATCCATCGCCGGGAAGCGGGTGCTCGTCACCGGCGCGGCGAGCGGGATGGGACGGGCGACCGCCTATCTGTTTGCCGACGAGGGAGCCCAGGTGGCGGTCGTCGACCTCACCTCCGCCGGGGTCGACGCGGTGGTGGGACAGATCACTGACGCCCACGGGCCGGACGCCGCCGCCGGGTTCGTGTGCGACGTCGGAGGGCTGGATGCGCTCGTCGCGCTTGTCGAGGACGTCGTGGCCCGCTTCGGCGGGCTGGACGTGTTGATCAACAACGCCGGAGTCGCCCTCGCCGGGTCGGCGTTCCAGCCGCTCGACGAGTTCGACGCCAACTGGCATCGCACGCTCGACGTCAACATCACCGCCCTGGCCCGGCTGATCCACCTCGCCCGCCCGCACCTCGCCGCGAGCGGCGAGGGTCGGATCGTCAACATCGCCTCGACCGAGGCGCTCGTGACCACGGGCGGACTCGCCGCCTACGCGGCGTCCAAGGCGGGAGTCGTGGGGCTGACGAAGAGCTTCGCCGTCGAGCTCGGCCGCCACGGGATCACCGTCAACTGCATCTGCCCGGGGCCGATCCGGACGGGGATGACGGCCGGGATCAGCGAGGAGGACAAGGACACGTACGCCCGTCGCCGGGTCCCCCTGCGGCGCTATGGCGACCCGGAAGAGGTTGCCCAGATCACCGTGAGCCTGTGCCTCCCCGCGGCGAGCTACCTGAACGGGGCGATCATCCCGGTCGACGGCGGCATGTCCATCCGCCACACGTAATCCGGCATCCGAGGGTTTCACGCGGCCCGAGGGTTTCCTGCGGCCCGTCCGCGCCGGAAACCCTCGGTCGCCAGCAAACCCTCGGATGGTGCGGTCCCTATCCTCGGATGCCGTGACGATCAGCCCCGGCCGCTACCGCGCCATCACGGTGGGGGCGCTGGTCGGCCTGATGGTCATCGTCGTCACCGGGGCTGCCGTCCGGCTCACCGGATCGGGGCTCGGCTGCCGGGACTGGCCGCGGTGCAGTGACCAACGGCTGATCGACGTGTCGACGGGCCACGCCGCGATCGAGCAGCTCAACCGGATGTTCACCGGACTCGTCGCCGTCGCCGTGATCGCGGCCGTGCTCGGCTCGTTGTGGCGGCAACCCCGGCGCCGCGACCTCACCCTCCTGTCGCTCGGCCTCGTCGCCGGGGTCGTCGGGCAGATCGTGCTCGGCGGGGTGACGGTGCTGGTCGACCTCCACCCGCTGGCCGTGCAGGCCCACTTCCTGTTGTCGATGATCCTCGTCACCGACGCCGTCGTGCTCGTCCACCGGGCGGGCGAACCCGATGAGGGATCCCGTACTCGAGGGGTGACGCCGATATCGGCCCGGCTCGCCTGGCTGCTCGCCGTCGCCACCGGCGTCGCCCTGGTCACCGGCACGGTCGTCACGGGGGCCGGCCCCCACGCCGGCGACGAGGAGGCGAGACGGTTCGACGTGCCGATCTCCGACGCGGCCCGCGTCCACGGGATCAGCGTCACCGTCGCGCTCCTGCTCGCGGTGGGCCTCGCGATCGTGCTGTCACGTCACGACGCGGACCGCCGGCACCTCCAGGCGCCGCTCTCGACCTGGATCTTCGTCGGGTTGCTGCAGGCCGCCGTCGGCTACACGCAGTACTTCAACGATGTTCCGCCGTTGCTCGTCGGCATCCACGTCGCCGGGGCGACCGTGCTGTGGGCGATGACGGTCCGGCTCGTGCTCGCCACCCAGGTGGTGGCCGTCGAGCCACGAACGTTCAAGCACCCGGCTCCTGGTCTTGTAGCGTCTCGCGGCACATGAAGGGACAGGGGAGGATCGGTGTCCCGGTTGTCGCGGGCATCGACAGTCACGACGTCGACGATCGACGGGGAGCCCGGTTGATCGGCCGGCTGCTCCGCTGTCTCGCCGCGGCCGCGCTCGTCGTGCTCGCGCCGGCCGGGCTGGCGTCGGCGCAGCAGCAGAGTGCGGAGTCGATCCGCGGGTTCGTGCGCAACGCGACGGAGGAGAACGGCGAGACCGTCCGGGCCGGGGTCGAGGGTGTGACGCTCACCGTCGTCGACGCCTCCGGCAACGAGGTCGGCACGGCCACCACGGACGCCGACGGCGCATTCGAGGTCCCGCTGCCCGGACCCGGCGACTACACCGTGCTCCTCGACGCCGCGACGCTGCCGGACGGGGTCGAGCTGAGCAACGACGCCGACGCCGAACGGATCGTCAACGTCCGTCCGAACGAACACCAGATCCTCACCTACAACCTCGGCTCGAGCGGACGGGAGACCGAGAGCCGGTGGGATCAACTCCCCCAGACGATCGCCAACGGCATCAAGTTCGGGCTCGTCATCGCCATCACCGCCGTCGGGCTGTCGCTGATCTACGGCACGACCGGGCTGTCCAACTTCAGCCATGGTGAGCTGGTCGCGCTGGGGGCGATCGTCACGTGGTGGATGAACCAGAGCGTGGGTCTGCACATCCTGGTCGCCGCGCTGTTCGGCATCGCCGCCGCCGCACTGGCCGGGTTCTTCCTGGAGACCGGAGTCTGGCGACCGCTCCGCGGTCGGGGCACCAGCCTGACGTCGATGATGATCGTGTCGATCGGCATCGGCCTCGCCGCCCGGTACCTGTTCCTCTACCTGTTCGGTGGGCGGTCGCAGGCGTACCGGCAGTATGCCGTCCAGCGGCAGACCGACTTCGGGCCGGTCTCGCTCACCGACCGTGAAGTCGTCTCGATGACCATCTGCGTCGTCGTGCTGCTCGCCGTGGCCCTGTTCCTCCAGCGCACTCGTCAGGGCAAAGCGGTCCGGGCCGTCTCCGACAACCCCGATCTCTCCTCGGCCACCGGGATCAACACCAACCGCGTCATCCTCCTCATCTGGGTCGGCGGAGGAGCGCTGGCCGGCCTCGGCGGGGTCCTGCTCGGCCTCGACGAGCAGGTCCGGTGGAACATGGGCTTCACCCTCCTCCTCCTGATGTTCGCCGCGATCACCCTCGGCGGGCTCGGCAACCCGTACGGCGCCCTCCTCGGGTCGCTCGTCGTCGGACTGATGACCGAGCTGTGGACGTGGATCTTCCCGAGCGCCGTCGAGCTCAAGACCACCGGCGCCCTCTTCGCCCTGATCGTGATCCTGCTGATCCGGCCCCAGGGTCTGCTCGGACGGAAGGAACGAGTCGGCTGATGGAGTGGGACCTCATCTTCTCCAACGCGATCTACGCCGCCCTGGCGGTCAACGCCATCGGCTACGCCCTCATCGCCGCCGGGCTCAACGTCCACTTCGGGTACACCGGCCTGCTCAACTTCGGTCAGGCGGGGTTCGCCGCTATCGGGGCCTACGTGATCGCCGTGCCGATCGCCCGCTACGACTGGCCGTTCTGGGCTGCGGTGCCGCTGATCCTCGTCGGCGGCATCGTCTTCGCCCTCCTGCTCGGGATCCCGACGTTGCGCTTGCGCGCCGACTATCTCGCCATCGTGACGATCGCCGCCGCTGAGGTGATCCGCCTGTTCCTCAGCTCGGAGCGGTTCCGCTGGCTGCTCGGCGGCACGGATGGGCTGCAGCGGTTCACGGGTGATGTCGAGAGCTTGAACCCGATCGGCGACAACCGCTACCGCGTGTGGGCGCAGTCGTTCAGCAACTACGACCTGTTCATGATCATTACCGGCTGGTCGCTGGTCGCCCTCGTCTCGCTCCTCGTCTATCTCCTGATGCGGAGCCCGTGGGGCCGGGTGCTGAGGAGCATCCGCGAGGACGAAGATGCCGCCCGCAGCCTCGGCAAGAACACGTTCATGTACAAGATGCAGAGCCTGATGTTGGGCGGGGTCATCGGCGCCCTCGGCGGGACCATGATCGCCGTCGGCAACCGGGCCGCCCAGCCGGGGAACTACGCCCCGACGCTCACGTTCTTCGCCTACACGATCCTCATCCTCGGCGGCGTTGCTCGGGTGAAGGGGCCGATCATCGGCGCGATGATCTTCTGGTTCACGATCACGTTCGTCGACAACGTGCTCGCTGAGGCCGTCCGCACGGACAAGGTTCCGCACTGGCTGCCGAACTGGCTGGAGGTGAACGGCACGAACTTCGGCCAGGTGAAGTACATCCTCGCCGGAACGGCGCTCGCCGTGCTCGTCGTGTTCCGGCCGCAGGGGATCTTCGGTGACCCGAGAGAGCAGGTGTTCGATGTCCGTTGAGCCGGCGCTCACCCCGCTGTCGAACGACGTGCCGAGCGCCACGATCGAGCCGGTTCCAGGCGCGGTCAAGCCCGACCCGATCCTCGTCGCCGACAGCATCCGCCGGCGGTTCGGCGGGCTGACGGCGGTCGACGTCGATCACATGGAGGTGCAGCGCGGTCAGATCACGGCCCTCATCGGGCCCAACGGCGCCGGCAAGACGACGTTGTTCAACCTGCTCACCGGGTTCGACGAGCCCGACGGCGGCCGGTGGACCTTCGACGGCGAGGACCTCGCCGGAGTCCGGCCGCACAGGGTCGCCCGCCGGGGAATGGTGCGCACCTTCCAGCTGACGAAGAGCCTGGCCCGCCTGTCGGTGATCGAGAACATGCGTCTCGGCGCGACCGGTCAGAGCGGCGAGAGCATGTGGAAGGGTCCGTTCCGCTGGCTGTGGCGGAGCCAGGAGGAGCACATCACTGCCCGCGCCGACGCCTTGCTCGACCGGTTCCGGCTCACCCGCATGCGCGACGAGTTCGCCGGCAGCCTGTCCGGCGGTCAGCGCAAGCTGCTCGAGATGGCCCGGGCGCTGATGACCGATCCGAAGCTGATCATGCTCGACGAGCCGATGGCCGGGGTGAACCCGGCGCTCAAACAGAGCCTGCTCGACCACATCCGGGGATTGAAGGCGGAAGGCCGCACCGTGCTGTTCGTCGAGCACGACATGGACATGGTTCAGGAGATCAGCGACTGGGTCATCGTGCTCGCCGAAGGCCGGCTCATCGCCGAGGGGACGGCGCGGGCGATCTCCGGCAACCGCGAGGTCATCGACGCCTACCTCGGCGCCCACCACGACGTCGACATCGGCGCGCTGGGGGAGACGGAGGCGATCGAGGAGCTCGGGCTCGACGCCGAGGAGCTGGGCCTCGGACAGCTCGAGCATCTCGGTGAGATCGACCACAGCGAGGCCCAACAATGAGTGCGATCGCGGTTGACGCGCCGCCCACCGTCAACGTGATCGAGGCCCGCGAAGTCGTGGCCGGCTACATCCCCGAGGTCAACATCCTCAACGGCTGCGACCTCACCGTCGCCCCGGGCGAGTTCGTCGGGATCATCGGGCCCAACGGCGCCGGCAAATCGACGTTGCTGAAGGCGGTCCTCGGGATGGTCACCGTGCACTCGGGCGCGATCCTCCTCAACGGCGACAACATCACCGGGCATCCGGCGCACAAGCTGGTGCAACGCGGGGTCGGCTTCGTTCCCCAAACACGGAACGTGTTCCAGGCGCTGACTGTGAAGGAGAACCTCGAGATGGGGTGCTTCCTCGCCCCGAAGCGGTTCGACGAGCGCTACGAGGTGGTCACCGGCCTGTTCCCCCGGCTCGCCCAACGGGCCTCGCAGCGGGCGGGCTCGCTGTCCGGCGGCGAGCGGCAGATGGTGGCGATGGGGCGCGCCCTAATGCTCGATCCCATGCTGTTGCTCCTCGACGAGCCGTCGGCGGGACTCTCCCCGATGCTCCAGGACGAGGTGTTCATGCGCTGCAAGCTGATCAACGATCACGGGGTGGCGATCCTGATGGTCGAGCAGAACGCGCGGCGGTGCCTCCAGGTCTGCCACCGTGGGTACGTGCTCGACCAGGGCCGCAACGCCTACACCGGCACCGG
This sequence comes from Actinomycetota bacterium, assembly GCA_046723555.1. Taxonomy (GTDB): domain Bacteria; phylum Actinomycetota; class Acidimicrobiia; order Acidimicrobiales; family Ilumatobacteraceae; genus JALZMG01. The sequence goes on from JBKOUV010000147.1 coordinate 5,883, forward strand.
ACGCGAGCTGTTGACCGATCCCAAGGTGATCGAGCTGTACCTCGGCACGATGGCCCGCAACGGCCCGAAGGGCTAGGCCGTGCGCCGGTCTCGTGGCCGGGCGGCGACTGGTGCAGCGGGGGTGCTGGTCACGGTGGCGGTCCTCGGCGCCTGCGGCGACGACGACGGGAGTGATGACGCGGCCGCGCCGGACCAGCAAGTCGAGCTGTGCCAGGTGGTCCAGGCGTGGTCGGACTCGACCGTCGACCAGGTGGACGCGTTCCGCGAGGACAGTCCAGGGCTCGACGCGGCCGCCCGCCGGGCCCGGTACGAGGAGGCGTTCGCCGACGTCGTCGACCGGCAGGACGAGTTCGTCGCCCACCTCGACGAGCTCGATCTGCCGCCGCCGATCGCCGACCGGCTCGACCGGGCCCTCGCCGACGTGACTGCGACCTACGACGACGGCGTCGCCGAAGCCGCCGCGCTGCCGGACGACGCCTACTCCGTGCTGGCGGTACGGGAAGGATCGCTCGTCGGCAGCGTCGAGAAGGCCAAGGCGATCGTGTTCCAGGCGCTGAGCGAGCTGGCCGACGATCCGGCGAACGGCATCGCTCGCGGGTGCGGACGCCGGGGCGCCCTCGACCTGTCGCCGACCGCGACGTATCCGTCGTCGTGACGCGAAAGGGCCCGGCCAATCGGCCGGGCCCTCGTCGCGTGAGTCAGTGGTGGACTACTTGCCGGCCTCGAAGTTCTCGGCGAAGGTGTCACCAATGAAGCCATCGGTGCCGTAGACCTGCAGGTCCTGCGGACCGACGCCGTTCTCGATCATCGTCGTGACGATTCGTGAGGCTTCGTCGAACGCGATCACCAGGATCGCGTCCGGGTTGGCCGCCGCGAGTGCCTGGACCTCGGCGTCGAACGTCTGGGCGCCCTCGTCATAGGTCTGGGTCTCGACGACCTCCACGCCCGCTTCCTTGAGCGCGGACGTTACGTCGTCCCGCAGGCCCACGCCGTAGGAGTCGTTGCGCGCGATGATTCCCACCGTCGCCATCCCATCACCGGCAATGACCTCACCGAGCACAGCGCCCTGCAAGATGTCGGACGGGGCGGTACGGAAGTAGAGGCCCTTGTCGGGGTAGTCGGATAGTTCCTTCGACGTGTTCGCCGGCGAGAACTGAACGACGCCGGCGCCGGTGATCTTGTCGATGACAGTCAGCGACACGCCCGAAGACGCGGCTCCGATGATCGCGTCGACGTTCTGCGAGAGCTGACGGTCGACGGTCTGGTTCGCCGTGTCGGTGGTGGCGTCGCCCGAGTCACCCTCGATGCACTTGATGTCCTTGTCGAGCACGCCGCCGGCCGCGTTGATCTCCTGGCACGCCAGCTTCATCGCCGCGAACTCCGGTGGGCCGAGGAACGCGAGCGAGCCGGTCTGCGGCAGGATCGAGCCGAGGGTGAGCGTGCCGTCACCCTTCCGCGTGCCCTCGACGGGCGTCTCGGGAACGTCGGCTGATGCCGGCGCCGTGGCCGGGATGTACTCGGTCAGCGAGTTGTCGATGCGGTTGTTGTCGCCGAACGTGAGCAGGCCGTAGCTGGCCTGCAGCGGTTCGCCGTTGCCGCCGAACTCGATCGGGCCGGAGACCCCGTCATAGTCGGGATCGCCGCCGGCGTCGATGATCGCCATGCATTTCTCGAAGGTGTCGCACTTCTCCCCACCGCGAGTGATGCCGTTGATGTGCTCGGCGTACTTGATGCCGTCATCCTTCGCCTCGGCGACGGCCAGTGCGATGATGGTCACGGCGTCGTAGGTCTCGGCCGCGTAGTTGAAGGTCGTCCCGAGGCTGGGATCGACTTCGAGCAGCCGGTCGGTGAAGTCGGACGACAGCTCGACGAGCGGCGTCGTGCCCTTGAGGCCGGCGAGCTCGCCTCCGCCGCCGCCGGCGGTCGTCGTGCCTGGTCCGCCAGCGGCGGTGGTTTCCGAACCGGCGGTCGTCTCGGTGCCGCCAGTGGTCTCGGTACCGCCGGTGGTTTCGGTCCCGCCGGTGGTCTCGGGCGCACCAGTCGTTGCCGTGGGCGCCGAGGTGCCCGCTGCGCCGGTGGTCGCGGCGCCACCGCTGTCGTCGTCGTCGCCGCAGGCGGCGGCGACGAGCGCGAGCCCGGCTATCAGCGCGCCGACTCGGCGTACGCGTGATCGTTGCATAGCTGTGTTTCTCCCCCTCTGTTGAACGGGGCGGGCTTGCCCCGGTCTCCTGGGTGGCCCACAAGGTAGTGCACTTGCACCTGCCGTGGCGCAAGTCCCCTGGCTACGGTTCGCAGCGATGGAGGCCCGGATCGACGTGCTCGAGGCGATGGCGACGACGCGGGCGATCCGGCGCTACCGCGACCTGCCCGTCCCCGATGCGGACCTGGCGACGATCCTGTGGCACGCGGCGCGGGCCCCGTCGGGGTCGAACCGGCAGGCGTTCCGCTTCATCGTGTTGCGCGACGAGCCGAGCACCGCCTCGGCGCGCGCGCTGCTCGGACGGGCGTTCCGGGAGTCATGGGACCGCAAGCGGATGGTCAGCGGCTTCGATACCGGCAGCGGCACCGTCCCGGGGAGCCCCAAGGCGCGGGCGGCGGCCACGATGCAGCACTTTGTCGACCACCTCGAGCGGACGCCGGTGATCGTGTTGGTCGGCCTCGAGCGGTATCGGGATCCCGATCCGTACGAGGGCGCCTCGGTGTATCCGGCCTGCCAGAACCTGTTGCTCGCGGCGCGGGCGTTGGGCTACGGGGGCGCCCTGACGATGTGGCACCGCCCGGTCGAGGCCGAGCTGCGCGAGCTTCTCGGGATCCCGGATGTGGTCGCGCTGCTGGCGTGCATCACGCTCGGGGTGCCCGCCGGGCGGCACGGCCCACTGCGCCGCCGCCCGCTCGGCGAGATCGTCCATGACGGCCGTTGGGGCCGCCGCGCGGATTGGATCGACGATGGCTGACGATGGCTGACGACCCGTTCGCCGTGCTCGGCGTCGACCCGGGGGCGTCGGTGCAAGAGCTGCGCGCCGCCCGCCGGCGGATGGCCATGCGTCTGCACCCCGACCACGCCGGCGGGGACGCCGACGCGATGCGGCGACTCAACGACGCGTTCGACGCGGCGATCGCCGCACGAACCCGTCTTGGTCCGAAAAGTGGTCGTCCGACCAGCCAATTTCCGGACCAAGGCGAGCCGAGGCCGCCGCGGCGAGCGAACTCGCGGGTCGTGCACGACGTGGCGTCGTTTACGATCGAGGCGCTGCCGGCGGAGGCGTTCGAGGCGCTGCTGGTTGTGAGCACATGGCTCGGCGAAGTCCTGGTCGACGATCCGCCGTACCAGCTCGACGTGGCCCTCGAGGATCCCTACGCCTGCTGGTGCCGGCTCGACCTGCTCCCGGACGCCGGCGCCACCACCGTCAGCCTGACCCTGGCCGGGGTCGGGGCGGCCGCCCCTCCCGACGTCGACGACGTCCGCGACCTGTGGGTCGCCAACCTCAACCAGCTCGGCCGGCCGGACTAGCCCCGCCACCATCCGAGGGTTTGCCGCCACCGGAGGGTTTCGCGCGACCCGTTCCCGCGGCAGACCCTCGGGTGACGCGAAACCCTCGGATGGATGGTCAGTCCGCCGCCGCCTTGGTGAGCCGGTCGCGGATGGCGTGGCCCAGACCCTGGGCCGGGGGGAGGATGGCGACGACGCGGTCGGTGCCGGCGGCGTCGGCGTCGCGGAGCGACTGATACAGCTGTCGGGCGTACGTCACCAGGTCGTCGCCGAAGTCGAGCGTGCTCACCCGGAGACCCTCGCGCTCGAAGCGGGCGGCGAGATCCGCGGCGCCGCGGCGGTCGGCCGCGAGGACCACGGTCGCCTCCGGCGAGTAGTGCGCGGCGAGCATCCCCGGCGCCCGCGCCCCGCCCGTTGCCGGGGCGAGGCCGACATCCAGCAGCCGCTCGATGTCCTCCCGGGGGATCCCCCCCGGCCGCAGCAGCTGCGGCGGGTCGGCGGTGCAGTCGACGATCGTGCTCTCGACGCCGATCGGCGACGGCCCGCCGTCGAGGATCACGTCCTTCACCGGGTCGAGCTGCGATCCGAGGTCGGCGAGCACGTGGTCGGCCGTCGTCGGGCTGACCCGCCCGAACCGGTTGGCCGACGGGGCGGCGATCCCCCGGCCGGCGCGCTCGAGCAGCTCCTGGGTCAGGTGGTGGGCCGGCACCCGCAGGCCCACGGTGTCCCGCCCGCCCGTGACGGCGTCGACGACCCGCGCCGCCCGGGCGAGTAGCAGCGTGAGCGGTCCGGGCCAGCACGTCGCGGCCAGTAGCTCCGCCGCCGGAGGGACCTGCGCCGCCCACTCGCCGAGCGCGTCGGCGCCGCGGATGTGGACGATCAGCGGGTGACCGACCGGTCGGGCCTTGACGGCGAAGATCCGGCCGACCGCGCGCTCATCGTCGGCGTCGGCG
>JBKOUV010000127.1:0-30337 GCA_046723555.1 Actinomycetota bacterium
GGCGCGCTCCGTCCCGATCAGGCGGTCCTCGCCCGTGGGCTCGTGATCGGCGACGACCGCGATCAGCCGCCGGAGATGGTCAATCGGTTCCGAGCCAGCGGACTGAGCCACCTCATGGCCGTGTCCGGCCAGAACGTGGCCTTCGTGGTCGCGGCAGCCGGACCGCTGCTCCGTCGGGCGCCGCCAATGTCCCGGTGGTTGCTGACGGTGCTGTTGATCGCGTGGTTCGTCGTGATCACGCGCGCCGAACCGTCGGTGTTGCGAGCCGGATTGATGGCGTCGCTGGGTGCGACGGCGTTCGCCCTCGGTCGCCGGCACGAGCCGGTGCGGATGCTCGCCCTCGCCGTCGTCACGCTGCTCCTGGTCGACCCGTTGCTCGCCTGGTCCGTCGGGTTCTGGCTCTCCGTCGGGGCGACCGGCGGAGTCACCGTGATCGGACCGTGGCTCGGGCATCGCCTGCGCCGGCTCGGCCCGCTCGCCGCGCCGCTCGGGATCACGCTCGGGGCCCAGGTCGGAGTGGCGTTGCCGAGCGTCCTCGTCTTCGGACGGCTGTCGCTGGTGGGCACGGTGGCCAACCTGCTGGCGGTGCCGGTCGCCGGGTTGGTGATGCTCTACGGATTGCCGGCGTGCCTCGTCGCCGGAGCCGCGCCGGTGATCGCACCGATCGTCATGATGCCGGTCGGCGTCGGCGTCCGCTGGATCGACGCGGTGGCGACGATCGGCGCGGCAATCGAGCCCGCGCCGCCGTGGTCCTGGATCGGGTGGCTGGCGCTCGCACTCGCCGTGGCGGTGCTCGTCTCGCGAGCGCGTGAAGACGACGTCAGTGACGGTCGGTGACCCCAGATGTGGCGGGCCGAGGAGGATCAGTCCGGCGTCGCTTCGATCACTCCCAGCCCCTCCGGTGACGCCGTCATCACGACGCGTGGGAGATGGAAGCCGTTGCCGTCGAGCAGGGCCCGGAACTCGGCTTCCGTCCGTTCGCGGGCGGCGCGGAACAGCAGCAGCATGTGCAGGTCCATGCGAATGGTGGCCGGCCGGTCCTTGGCCCGCTCCGGCAGGATCGCCTCCACGATCAGCAGCCGGCTGCCCGGACCCATCGCCCGCCGGCACGAGGCGAGGATGCGCCCGGCGTCGGCGTCGTTCCAGTCGTGGAGGACACGAGACAGGAGATAGGCGTCGGCTCCCGCGGGCACCGACGCGAAGAAGTCCCCACCGACGCACTCCGCCCGATCCGCCACCGCACGCTCCTCGAGGTGGCGTTGCGCCGCCGGGATCGCGGCCGGGCGGTCGAGCAGGACGCCGTGGAGGTCCGGCGAGGCGCGGAGGATCCGGGCGAGCAGGACCCCTCGGCCGCCCCCGACGTCGATCAGCCGGTGCAGGCCGGTGAAGTCGTACGCCCCGACGACGTCAGCGGCCTCCTGCTCCGATCGGCCGGCCATCGAGCCCTGGAACGTCGCCTCCTGGTCGGGGTGCTCGGCCAGGTAGTCGAAGAACCGCTCACCGTGAACGTGCTCGAACGCCGCCCCTCCGGCCTTCACCGAATCGAGCAGCCCAGCGGCCGATTCGTAGTAGAGCTCGCCGATCGCCGCGCCCCGCAGCGGAACGAGGCACTCGCCCAACGGCGTCAACGCGAACCGTCCACCGTCCACTTCCGGGCGTCGGCGCAGGCCGCGGCCGAGCTCGAGAGTTGGGGGCACGACTTCGAGTCTCCGATCCGCGACGCGCGGCGAGGGGCGTGCGGGCCCGGGCCACGGGTGACGCCGCCGTGCTGCTGAACGTCGCCGAGCGCCACGCCGAGCTCGGTCTGCTCGGCGACACCGCCGAGCTCGCCGGCTTGGCCCTGGCCGCCTGTTCCAGCGGGCGTTCCGAGACCGCCTCCCGCGCCAAGGCCCTCGCCGACGAGATGCGGCGCCGGCTCCGGCAGGTCGTGACGACGCCATCGCCGGTGGTCCCGCTGACCCGGCGCGAGCTGGAGGTCGCCTCTCTCGCCGCCCGCGGGATGACCGACCAGGACATCGCGGGGACGCTCGTGATCTCGGTGCGCACCGTGGAGAGCCACCTCGCCGCGGTGTACCGCAAGCTCGGCATCAACTCCCGTCGCGGACTTCGCGAGGCTCTGTAGCCCCCATCTGGGCGGGAATCGTCCCAGATGTCGATGAGGCGCTACGGCACCGGATCACCGAGCAATGCCAGACTGACCAGTCGATGAGCGTGCACCTCGTCACCGGCGACGACGAGTCGATCGTGCGCGCCGCGGTGACCGAGCTCGTCCACCGGCTCCTCGCCGACGGCGACCGGTCGCTGATGGTCGACGAGTTCGACGGCGACGACTACGAGCTGCGGTCGGTCGTCGATGCCGCGCAGACGCCGCCGTTCCTCACCGAGCGGCGGGTCGTGGTGGCGCGGGGCATCGGCCGGTTCACCGCCGACGACCTCCCGCCGCTCGTCGGCTACCTCCACGATCCCCTTCCCACCACCGACCTGGTGCTCGTCGTGGGCGGCGGCCGGGTGGTGAAGCCGCTGAGCGACGCCATCAAGGCGAGCGGGGCGGAGACGATCGGCACCGCCCCGCCGTCCAGGGCGCGGGATCGCGAGGCGTGGATCCAGAACGAGGCGTCGGCGCGGGGCGTGAAGCTGTCAGCGGCAGCGGTGAGTGCGATCGCCGAGCGGCTCGGCGAGGACGTCGGGCGACTGGACGGGATCCTCGCCACGTTGTCCGGGACCTTCGGTAGCGCCCACCAGCTGAGGCCGGAGGAGGTCGAGCCGTTCCTCGGCGAGGCGGGCGACGTGCCGCCGTGGGAGCTCACCGACGCCCTCGACGCCGGCAACACCTCCGCGGCGCTCGGGGTCCTCGCTCGGATGACGCAAGCCGGCGCCCGGCATCCGCTGCAGGTGATGGCGGTGCTGCACAACCACTATGCCCGGCTGGCGAAGCTCGACGGCGTGGACGCCCGCTCCGACAACGAGGCCGCCAACGCCCTCGGGATCAAGCCCGGATTCCCGGCGAAGAAGGCGCTGCGGCAGTACCGCCGGCTCGGGGGGAGCGGGGTGCAGCGAGCGATCGACCTGCTCGCCACCGCCGACCTCGACCTCCGGGGCGCGAAGGAGCTACCCGACGACGTCGTGATGGACGTCCTGGTCGCCCGCCTCTCCCGTCTCGCCCGCTGATCATCCGAGGGTTTCGCGCCGTACGAGGGTTTCGCGCGACACGTCCTCGCAGCAGACCCTCGGTTGACAGCAAACCCTCGGATGGGCAGGGCGGGTCAGGCGCCGGCGGAGACCTTCTTCATCAAGCGGCTCTTTCGGCGGGCGGCCTGGTTGGGGTGGATGATCCCCTTGGACGCGGCCATGTCGAGGCGCTTGACGGCGAGGCGCATGTCCTCGTCATTGGCGTCGGTGCCGATCGAGGCGGTGGCCGTCTTGACGCGCGTCTTCAGCTCACTCTTGGCCGCCTTGTTGCGGGCGGCCCGCTTGGCGTTGGTGAGGTTGCGCTTCTTCTGGCTCTTGATGTTGGCCACGGTCGTCCTGACGCTCGTTGATGAAACAGCCGCTGCAGGCTACCCGGTAGTGCCGAGAGCGCCACCGGTAGCATCGACAGGACGCGCCCATGGAACTCGACCGGATCCGCAACTTCTCGATCATCGCCCACATCGACCACGGCAAGTCGACTCTCTCGGACCGGATTCTCGAGATTACGGGCGCCGTCGACGCCCGGGAGATGCGTGAGCAGTTCCTCGACTCGATGGAGCTCGAGCGTGAGCGGGGGATCACGATCAAGGCGCAGAACGTCCGCGTCGAGTGGCGGGGTCACGTGTTCCACCTCATCGACACCCCGGGCCACGTCGACTTCGGCTATGAGGTCAGCCGGTCGCTCGCCGCGTGCGAAGGCGTGGTGCTGGTGGTCGACGCCGCCCAGGGCATCGAGGCCCAGACGCTCGCCAACTGCTACCTCGCCCTCGAGCACGACCTCGAGATCGTCGCCGCGCTGAACAAGATCGACCTGCCGGCGGCCGACCCCGACCGCTACGCCCTCGAGATCGAGACCGTGCTCGGCATTCCCGCCGAGGACATCCTGCGGATCTCGGCCAAGACCGGCGACGGCGTGCCCGAGCTCCTCGACGCCGTCGTCGAACGCATCCCGCCGCCGGCTGGGGAGGCCGATGCCCCGCTGCAGGCGCTGATCTTCGACAGCCAGTTCGACCAGTACCGGGGCGTCGTCTCGAGCGTCCGCGTGGTGAATGGCCGGCTGGGCGCCGGGTCCCGGTTGCGGTTCCTGCAGACCGGCGCGTCCCACGAGGCGATCGAGATCGGCGTTCGGCGGCCCGCGCCGACACCGGTGCCCGAGCTCGGACCGGGCGAGGTCGGCTACCTGATCGCCGGGATCAAGGACGTCGCCGAAGCCCGCAGCGGTGAGACCGTCACAACGGCGGCGCACGGCAGCACCGAGCCGCTGCCGGGGTACCGCGACCCGAAGCCGATGGTGTTCTCCGGGCTCTTCCCGATCGACGGCGACGACTTCGAGGACCTGCGCGACTCGTTGCAGAAGCTCAAGCTCAACGACGCCTCGATCAGCTACACGCCCGAGACGTCGGGCGCCCTGGGGTTCGGGTTCCGCTGCGGGTTCCTGGGCCTGCTGCACATGGAGATCGTGAAGGAGCGGCTCGAGCGCGAGTTCGACCTCGCCCTCATCGCCACTGCGCCGAGCGTCGAGTACCTCGTCCATCGCACCGACGGCGAGGTCGACGCCGTGGACAATCCCGCCGACATGCCCGAACCGCAACGCATCGACTTCATCGAAGAGCCCTACTTCAAGGTCTCGATCATCACTCCCAAGGAGTACACCGGCACGCTGATGGAGCTCTGCCAACACCGGCGGGGCGAGCTGGACAAGCTCGAGTACCTCTCGCCGGAGCGGGTCGAGCTGCACTATCTGATCCCGCTGGCCGAGGTCGTCGTCGACTTCTTCGACCAGCTGAAGAGCCGCAGTCAGGGATACGCCAGCCTCGACTACGAGCCCGCCGGTTATCGCCGCTCGCAGCTGGTCAAGGTCGACCTCCTGCTCAACGGGGTGCCCGCCGATGCCTTCTCGACGATCGTGCATCGCGACAGGGCGTACGACTACGGCCGGCAGATGACGGAGAAGCTGCAGAAGCTGATCCCGCGCCAGCTCTTCGACGTCCCGATCCAGGCGTCCATCGGCGGCAAGATCATCGCTCGCGAGACGGTGAAGGCCAAGCGCAAGGACGTGCTCGCCAAGTGCTATGGCGGCGACATCACGCGCAAGCGCAAGCTGCTCGAGCGGCAGAAGGAGGGCAAGAAGAAGATGAAGTCGATCGGCCGGGTCGAGGTCCCCGGCGACGTGTTCATCTCCGCCCTCAAGCTCGATGACTGAAGCTGGCGACGAGCCGGTCATCTCGGACCAGCCCGACCCGGCCGAATCCCAACGGAAAAGCGGGTGGCCGAGGTCGGCCACCTTTCGCAGCCTGCGCCACTGGAACGCCCGCGTGTTCTTCGCCGGGGTGCTGGTCTCCAACGTCGGCACCTGGCTGCAGCTCACCGCGATGTCGCTGCTGGTGTACCGCCTCACCGGACGGGCCACCGACCTCGGAATCACCGTCGCCCTGCAGTTCCTGCCGGTGCTGGTCCTCGGTGCGTGGGCCGGGGCCGTCGCGGACCGGCGCGACAAGCGCACCCTCGCCATCGTCACCCAGGCCGGACTGGCGGCCCAGGCGATCCTGCTGGGGGTGCTCGACCTCGTCGGCGCGGCGAGCGTCGGGGTCGTCTGGACCCTCACCCTGGTCCTCGGCGTGCTCAACGCGTTCGACAACCCGGCTCGGCGCGGGCTCGTCATCGAGCTCGTCGAGCCGGAGGACATCTCCAACGCCACCTCGCTGAACACCGCGGTGATGACCGGGGCGCGCGTCTTCGGGCCGGCGCTGGCGGCCCTGTTGGTCGAGACGGTCGGCACGGCCTGGTGCTTCCTGCTCAACGGGGCGTCGTTCGCCGCGGTCCTCGTGTCGCTTTTCGTCCTCCGCGTCGCCGAGCTCCACCCGTCGCCGCGGATTGCACGCGGCGGCCGTCCGGTGCGGGAGGCGCTGTCGTTCCTCGGCCACCGGCGGGACCTGCTGGTGGTCGTCGTCGTGCTCACCATCGTCAGCACGTTCGCGTTCAACTACCAGGTGTCCTTGCCGAAGCTGGCCGACGAGCGGTGGGGTGGCGAGGGCAACTTCGGGCTCATCCTCTCGGCCACCAGCGTCGGCTCGTTGGTCGGATCGCTGCTCACCGCCCGGCTCCCGCTGGCGACGATGCGGTGGTACCTCGGCACGACGATGCTCCTCGGCCTGTCCGGGCTGGTGATGGCGTGGGCGCCGAACGTGGAGGTGGCCCTGGCGCTGGCGATCCCGCTTGGTATCGGCGGGGCCGGGTTCGTCACCGCAGCCAACGCCATCGTCCAGCAGGAGAGTCCGGGCGACATGCGCGGCCGGCTGCTCGCCCTCACCGCCGTGGCGTTCCTCGGCTCCACGCCGATCGGCGGGCCGATCACCGGCATCGTCGGCGACCGCGTCAGCGCCGAGTGGGGGCTCGCCTACGGCAGCGTGATCACGCTCGCGACGACCGCGGTCGCGGCGGCGATGCTGGCGGGCCGGCCAGGGCACGGGCCGCAGCCGGCGGCGGTCCCACGAGCCGTGACGGGCACCCGCCGCGCGGCCCATCAGCCCCCTCGCGTCCACTAGCACTCGGTAGCCTTGACTGCCAAGATGCTCGACGACCGTAAGACCGCGATTCTGAGCGCCGTCGTACAGGAGTACATCACCACGGCGCTACCGGTGGGTTCGACCCACATCGCCGACGCGCCCGGGGTGCGGGTGTCCCCGGCCACGGTGCGCAACGAGATGGCAGTGCTCGAGCAGGAGGGCTATCTGGTCCAGCCGCACACGTCGGCCGGACGCATCCCGACTGACAAGGGGTACCGCTTCTTCGTCGACCATCTGGCCACGCCGGGGCGCCTCGACACGGCCACCAGGATGCAGGTGGGGGAGTTCTTCCGCTCGGCCCACGGCCGCCTCGAGGAGATGCTCCACCACACGTCCGACCTGCTCGCTCAGCTGACCAATTACGCGGCGGTGGTCGTCGGCCCGCGCGCCGAGGCGATCACGGTGCGCAACGTCCAGGTGGTCGGGTTGACTCCGACGCTGGCGACCGTCGTGGTCGTGCTCGGGAACGGCACGGTGGAGAGCGACACGATCGACCTCCCGCCCGACGTGAACGACGCCCACCTCTTCACGGCGTCGGCCCATCTCTCGGGACAACTCGCCGGCTCCCTCCTCGGGTCGCTGCCCCCGATCCCCGCCACCGGCGATCCGGTCGTCGACGCCGTCTGTGACACGGCGCTCAACACCCTGCGCACGCGATCGGGGAGCGAGCACCTCTACCTGGGCGGCACGTCGTCGATGGCCTCCGCGTTCGACGCCGTCGAGGTGGTCCGCGACGTGTTGCGCACGCTCGAGCAGCAGTTCGTCGTCGTCACCCTGATGAGCGACCTGATCGAGCGGGGGATGTCGGTCGCGATCGGCGTCGAGCACGGTGTCCAGCCGCTGTCGGCGTGCTCGATCATCGTCGCGCCGGTGGTCGTCGACGGTGAGCAACGGGGTTCGGTCGGCGTGCTCGGACCGACCCGGATGAACTATCCGCAGGCGCTGGCGACGGTCGAGGTGGTGAGCGATCAGCTCGGCCGGCGCCTCGAAGAGAGCTGACGAGCGGAGCGATGGCCGACTACTACGAGCTGCTGGGCGTGTCTCCGAGCGCCACCAGCGACGAGATCAAGAGGGCGTACCGGCGCAAGGCGCGGGAGCTGCACCCGGACGCCAATGACGGCGACGCGGCGACCGCCGAGCGGTTCAAGGAGGTCGCCCGCGCCTACCAGGTCCTGTCCGACCCGGAGCAGCGAGAGCGGTACGACCGGTTCGGCGAGGCGGGCGTCGGCGCACCCGACGGGCCGCGTTTCGACGACGTCTTCTCGGGCGGCCTGAACGACCTCTTCGACGCCTTCTTCGGCGGGCAGAGCCCGTTCGGCGGGGGCGGGGGTCAGCGTCGCCGGCCGACCGGCCCGCCGCGCGGCCAGGACATGGAGGTCGTCGCCGACATCACGTTCGAGCAGGCAGTCTTCGGCGACACCGTCGCGGTGTCGTTGCGACTCCCGCAGCGGTGCCCGGACTGCGGTGGCACCGGCGCCGGCGAAGGTACCCAGCCCGTCACGTGTGGCGACTGCGGCGGCTCCGGTCAGGTGCAGCGGGTGCGGCAGAGCCTCCTTGGGCAGATGGTCACCAGCGCTCCCTGCGCCCGCTGCGGTGGGCTCGGCGAGGTCATCGTCACGCCGTGCCCGACGTGCCGGGGCGAGGGCCGCATCACCAGCGAGCACACGTACCAGGTCGACGTGCCCGCGGGCGTCGACACCGGCTCGACGCTGCGCCTCGCCGGTCGGGCGGCGGCCGGGCCGCGAGGCGGCCGCCCGGGCGACCTGTTCGTCCACCTGCGCGTCGCCCCCCATGAGCGGTATCAGCGGGACGGCAACGACCTGGTCACCGAGGTGCCGATCTCGATCGCCCAGGCCGCCCTCGGCACCACCATCGTGTTGCCCACGCTCGACGGCGACGAGGAGCTGGTGGTGCCCCCGGGCACGCAGCCCGGGCGCGAGTTCCGGCTGCGCAACCGCGGCGTGCCCAGGCTGCAGGGTCGCGGGCGGGGCGACCTGCGGGCGCTGCTCGTCGTCGAGGTGCCGACGCGGCTCGACGACGACGAGGAGGCGCTGCTCCGCCAGTTCGCGTCGAAGCGCGGTGAGGCGGTGCACCCGCCGGGGAAGGGCCTGTTCACGCGCATCAAGTCGGCGTTCTCGTAGGCGGACGTGGACGAGGCGCTCCGACGCTCGGCGGCGCACGTGTTGGTCGCCGACGTGGACGCCCCGATGCTCGACGACGCGACCGTCCATCACCTCCGCCGCGTGCTGCGGTTGCGCGACGGTGAGCCGATCACGGTCACCGACGGCGCGGGCTCGTGGCGGGGTGGCGCGTTCGTTCGGGACCGTCTCGAGCCCGACGGCCAGGTGAACGTCGAGCCGAAGCCCGAACCGCTGTTGACGCTCGCCACGGCGCTGCCGAAGGGCGAGCGAGCGGAGTGGCTGGTCCAGAAGACCACCGAGATCGGCGTCGATCGCATCGTGCTGGTCGACGCCGATCGGTCGGTCGTGCGCTGGGACGGGGATCGCACCACCCGCAACCTCGACCGGCTGCGGCGGATCGCCGCCGAGGCGGCGATGCAGTCGCGGCGAGTGTGGCTGCCCGAGATCGACGGACTGCGGCCGGTCGGGGACGTGCTCGACGGGATGGTCGCGGCCGAGCCCGGCGGCCGCGCGCTGCGGTCGTCAGACGTGGCGATCGCGGTCGGTCCCGAGGGTGGGTGGACGGACGACGAGCTGGCGCTCGCCGGCGATCGGATCTCGCTCGGCCCTCACGTCCTGCGGGTGGAGACGGCGGCCGTCGTGGCGGCGACGCTGATGGTCGCGAACCGGGAGGTCTCGCGGTGACCGTTCGCGGGCTTCTCAGCCACCGAGTCGTGAGAAGGTTCGCCCAGATGGCGGGTCGGGAGCGGCGATGACGACCGCGCCGTTCGGTGTCTACGTCCACGTGCCGTTCTGCCGATCCCGTTGCGACTACTGCGCGTTCGCCACGTGGACCGACCGCGCTCACCTCGTCGGCGACTACCTCGACGCGGTGCGCACGGACATCGAGCGGGCCGTGACTGCCGGGATGCCCGCGGCGGCGAGCGTGTTCGTGGGCGGCGGAACGCCGTCGCTCGTGCCGGCGGACGACCTGGCGACGGTGCTGCGGGCGATTCCGCTCACGGCCGGCGCGGAGGTGACGGTGGAGTGCAACCCCGACGACGTCACGGAGGAGTTGCTCGACACCTACAGCCGGGCCGGCGTGAACCGGGTGTCGATCGGCGTGCAGTCGATGGTTCCCCATGTGCTCGCCGCGCTCGGGCGCACCCACGACCAGGCGAACGTGCGCCGGGCGGTCGACGCCGTGCGCACGGTGGGGCTGCCGACGTTCAACCTCGACGTGATCTACGGCGCCGCCGGGGAGAGCCTGGCCGACTGGCGATCGACGCTCGAGCAGATCCTCGCCCTCGACCCGCCGCACGTCTCGGCGTACGCGCTGACGGTCGAGGCGGGCACACCGCTCGCCGCCGATCCCGCCCGCCATCCCGACGACGACGTCCAGGCCGACGAGTACGAGCTCGCCGACGAACTGCTCTCCGCCGCCGGCCTGGGCAACTACGAGGTCTCCAACTGGGCCCGGCCGGGGCACGAGTGCCGGCACAACCTCCTCTATTGGCGCCAGCACGACTACCTCGGGTTCGGCTGCGCCGCCCACTCGCACCGGGCGGGGCGGCGCTGGTGGAACGTTCGCACGCCCGAGCGCTACCTCGAAGCGGTCCGGGCGGGCCGGTCCACCGAGGCGGCCGGTGAGACCCTCGACGCCGAGACCCGCCGCATCGAGGGCCTGCAGCTCGCGTTGCGCACCACCGCGGGGGTCCCGGTCGAGGCGCTGGACGGGGAGGCGATCCCGGAGCTGGTGCAGCGCACGGGCGACCGCTGGACCCTCACCCGGCGCGGCCGTCTGCTGGCCAACGAGGTGTCGGTGCGGCTCCGCTGACTGGTAGCTTTCCCCGACGCGAGGGCGCGTAGCTCAGTTGGTTAGAGCGTCGGCATGACACGCCGGAAGTCGTGGGTTCGAGTCCCGCCGTGCCCACCGTGTTTGCCGCCTCCGGCGGGCGTTCAAACGCCACGCACGCTTGCCTCGTTGAGTGGGCGTCACATCGGCAGGCGTCAGCTCGGGCGGAGGGCCTCGGCGGGGTCGAGTCGAGCGGCCCGGATCGCGGGGGAGACGCCGGCGAGCAGTCCGACGGCGAGGGCGATGCCCGCGCCGGCGGCGAGCGCCGACACGGGGACGTCCACCAGCCAGCCCTGGCTGCGGGCGTAGATCGCGGTGACCGCCGAGCCGATCGCCACGCCCACCACCCCACCCGCCGCGGCGAGCACCCCGGCCTCGGCGAGGAACTGCGTGGCGATGTGGGCCCGGCGGGCTCCGAGGGCCCGGCGCACGCCGATCTCCCCGCGCCGCTCGAGCACCGAGATCACCATCACGTTGGTGATGCCGACGCCGCCGACCACGAGGGCGACGGCGCCGAGCGCGAGGAGCAGGTTCCGCAACGCGACGTCGGTGGCGGCCCGGGCCTCGAGGGCGTCGGACGGGCGGGACACCTCGACCTCGTCCGGCGACTCGGGGTCGACCGAACGAGCGAGGACTTCGCGCACGCTCTCGACTTGGTCCGGCAGCGTCCGGACGTACAGCGTCGATGGCGACGTGGTGGTGTCGAACAGCGTGGCGGCGACCGGGTAGCCGATGAGCGCCGCCGAATCGAGATCCGGCGCGAGCGGGGCAGGCTCGAGGATCCCGATCACGGCGAACCACTCGTCGCCCAACCACACCCGCACGCCGTCGCCGACGTCGGTGATGCCCAGTCGCCTCGCCGCGTCGGCCCCGAGCACAACCGTCGGCAGCTCCGACGACGCGGCGTCGAGGAAGCGGCCGTCGGCGAGTTGACCGCTGACCGCGTCGAGCAGATTCACGTCGGCGGCGGCGACGAGGATGCCGCCCGTGACGGCGTCGTCGATGTAGTCGGTGCGCCGGACCGTGGCGTCGACCCCGGTGATGCCGGCCGATTGGGTGACCGGGCCGATCCGCTCGGCGGTCGCCCGCGCCGACTCCGGCAGCGTCGTCGACTCCCCGAACGCGGTGCGACCGGGCGCGACCCGCAGCATGTCCGTGCCGAGCGAGTCGAGCTCGGCGAGCAGGTCGGCCCGGCTCGACGACGAGATCCCGACGACCGCCACCATCGCGGCGATCCCGATCGCGATGCCGAGGGCGGTGAGCACGGTGCGCAGCCGGCGGGAGCGCAGCCCGATCGTGCCGACCCGCAGCAGGTCGCCGGCGCGGAGCCGGCTCGCCCCGACCCGCTCAGGGCGGGCCGGAGGCTTCTCGGTTGGCGCGGGGACGGCAGCAGGCTGGCTCGGGAGTACGTCACCTGCCCTACTCATGCCGCCATCCCCGCAGAATCGCTCACCACCCGGCCGTCGAGCAGCGAGACCCGCCGGGGGGCGCGGGCCGCGATCTCGCGGTCGTGGGTGATCAACACGATCGTCCGCCCCTGAACGTGGAGCTCGGCGAACAGCCCGACGATCGCCTCACCGGTGCGGCTGTCGAGATTGCCGGTGGGTTCGTCGGCGAGCACGATCGCCGGGTCGCCGACGAGCGCTCGGGCGATCGCCACGCGCTGACGCTCGCCGCCCGAGAGCTTGCCGGGGCGACGGTGGACGCGCTCGGCGAGCCCGACGGCGCCGAGCGCTTCCCGCGCCCGCTTCATTCGTTGGCGGCGGGGGACCCCTGCGTACAGCAGCCCATCGGCGACGTTCTCCAGCGCGGTGACTCCCTCGACCAGGTGGAACTGCTGGAACACGAAGCCGATCCGCCGTCCTCTGACCGCGGCCAGCCGGGAGTCGCGCAGCGAGCCGACGTCGTGACCGTCGATGCGGACGGTGCCCGAGGTCGGTCGCTGCAGCGCGCCCACGACGTTGATCAGCGTCGACTTCCCCGAACCCGAGGGCCCGGCGATCACGACGAACTCGCCCGCCTGGACCGTGAGGTTGACGCCGTCGAGGGCGTGGACGGGTGGACTGCCGGCGTAGTGCTTGCTCACGCCGGCGAGCTCGAGGACGCTCACTCTGGCACCACCACCTCGGCGCCCGCGCGGAGGTCGCCTTCGATCTCGACCATTCCGTCGGCGAACACTCCGACAGTCACCCCGACGAGGTGGGTCGCGCCGGACGAATCGGCCACTTCGACGGCATAGCCACCCTCGGCGAGCGCCAGCAGCGCTTCGGCGGGGACGGCGAGCACGTTCTCCGCCGCGGCGACCTCGACGTTCACGTGGACCGGCGTGCCGTCGGCCAGCTGGGGCGCGCCCTTGAGCGTCACCGTGACGGGCAGCGTTGCTGCACCGGAGGATTCGTCGGTCTGGGCGGCCCCGATCTCGGCCACGGTTCCGGTGACCTCCCTGCCGGTTGGCAGTTCGACGATCACCCGGTCGCCGTCGGCGACCAGGTCGGCGTCCGAGGTGTCGAGGTCGACGTGCACCGATTGCTCGGTCGAGGTGACGGCGATTCCGGCTTCGGACGCCGGCTGTCCGAGCACCCCGCTGACGTCGGCGACCTGCACCGGGCCGTCGATGAACACCAACTCGCCCAAGTCGATCTCGCCGTCGTCGTCCTGGCCGTGATCCTCCTGGAACGCCTCGACCGCGTCGGTGGTCGCCGACGTCCAGTCGTCGTCGACGGTCACGTCGTACTCCTGGGCGTAGCCGAGCGACGCCAGGACGTACTCCACCTGGAGCACGTCCTTGCCGTCCTCGACACCGGGACCGAGGGTCCGCCACAACGGGAACGCGCCCGCGAGGGCGATGATCGGCAACCCGTCGACCTCGGCGATGACGTCCCCGGGCTCGATCACGTCGCCCGGCTCGGGCAGCGCGGTCAGCGTGCCTGCGGCGTTCAGCACGAGCGGCGTCGAGTCGCCGTGACCGACGGTGCCGTCGAGCTCCTCGACGCGCGCCAGATCACGCCGGACGACTTCCACCGTCGTCTGCTCGGCGGCCGGATCGGAGGCGTCGTCCTCGGCCGGCGGCTGCTCGTCGCCGCCGAGGGCGGTGACCCCGGCGACGCCGGCGCCAGCGGCCACCACCACGGCTCCGACGGCGAGGAGCCACCCGCGCCCGATCATTGGTCACCGTCCGCGGGGACGCTGTCGGGTGCGCCGCGGCCGAACATGCCGCCGCCCTGGTTGCAAGCCTCCTGGGCGGCCTGGAAGTCCTCGTCGTCACGCGGGTCGCCGCCACCATCACTGGGGCCGTTCGTCTTGATCTGCACGCGTCCGTTCTCGTCGAACACCGGGTCTTCCATGTCGATGCCGTGGTCGCGCATGCACTGGGCGAACTCGAGCAGCTGCTCGCGCATCTCCGCCTGCTGTTCGGGATCGATCTCCATGTCGCCCATCGCCTCCTCGAGGATCGGCTGGCAGGCCTCGTCCGCCTGCTGGAACTCCTCGGATTCGGGGTTCATGTCCGCTCCGTCGCCCTCCTGCTGGATCAGGATCCCGCCGCCGTCCTCGCTGCTGATCTGGGGGTCGGGCATGTCGATCCCGTGGTCGCGCATGCACTCGGCGTAGTCGAGCAACGCCTGCTCCCGGTCCTCCGGTGACGCCTCGGAGTTGTCGGTGCCGTCACTGTTCGACGAGTCGGTTGTCGTGGTGCCGTCGTCCAGGCTGGCGACCTCGGGGGACTCGGCTCCGCCGCTTCCCCCGCATGCGGCGAGCAATCCGGCGGCCAGGACGACCGCGACGGCGGCCGTGGCGCCGCGCCGGCTGTTGGTTCTCATTCGCTCCTCCAGGTCTCCGTTTCCGGAGGACCTTGCCGAGGACCGGCTGAGAGCGGGGTGAGACTCACTGAGGGATTGCTGAGAGAGGGTTCCGTTCCGTCGTCCGGACCGTCAGACTCCGGGACCATGCGCGTGCTGGTCGTCGAGGATGAGGTCCGACTCGCCGAGGCGGTCGGGCGCGGGCTGCGGGCCGAGGGTTTCGAGGTCGACCTCGCCCACAGCGGTCCGGACGGGCTCTGGCGCGCCCGCGAAGGGGCGTACGCGGCGATCGTCCTCGACATCCTGCTGCCCGGGCTCAACGGCTACGCCGTGTGCCGCGAGCTCCGCCTCGAGGGTGTCCGGACCCCGATCCTGATGTTGACGGCGAAGCAGGGCGAGCACGACGAGGCCGAGGGTCTCGAGCTCGGCGCCGACGACTTCCTCCGCAAGCCGTTCAGCTTCGTGGTGCTGGTCGCCCGCCTCCGCGCTCTGATCCGGCGGGCCACCAACGCGCCCGACGGGGTGCTGTCGATCGGTGATCTCCGGGTCGACCCCGAGAAGCGCCGCTGCTGGCGGGGTCCGAGTGAGCTCGTGCTGACCGCTCGCGAGCTCGAACTGCTCGTCGCCCTTGCCCGCAGGGACGGCGGCACCGCCGCCAAGTCCGAACTGCTCGCCGAGGTATGGGGTTTCGACTTCGACGGCGACGCCAACATCGTCGAGGTCTACGTCGGCTACCTGCGCAGAAAGATCGACCGGCCGTTCGCCCGCAACAGCCTGCAGACCGTGCGCACGCTGGGCTATCGCCTCGTCGACGACCAGGTCGACCAGGTCGATCCGGTCGCCGCGCTGACCGAGGGATGAGCACGGTCCGGTGGCTGCGGCGGGCGCGTGGCTCGGTCCGCCTGCGGGTGACGCTGCTCGCCGCCGGCGCGTTCGCGCTCGTCCTGGTCATCGCCGCCTTCGTGCTGGTGCGAGCGCTGGAGGGAGCGCTGGAGGGCGACGTGCGCACGGCCAGCGAGGCGGTGCTGCGACAGCAGGCGCAGTTGGTGCTGCGCGAGGGTGTCCCGGCGGGGGCGCAGCGGATCAACTCGGCGAGCGGCGAGGCGTTCAACCTGCCCGTGTCCACCTCCGGCGACTCGGGTGTCGGGCGGGTGGTCCTCTTCGTCGGCGATCCCGGCAACCTCCCGGCTCCTCCAGGCGTCGACAGCGGGGATCTCCCGGACACCCGCGGCGACGTCACGTTCGTGGCCAACGACCTGGCGATCGCCAACCCGGCCACGCTCGGGATCGACGGACCGCTCGACAACTACGCGGTGACCTCGGTGCGCGTGGGCGGCGTGACGTTGGCGACCGCGGCGTCGTTGCAGGAGGTCCGCGACACGATCGCCACGACGCGGACGATGTTCTGGATCGTCGGGCCGATCCTCGTCGCGCTCGTCGCCGGGTTGGCGTGGCTGCTCGCCGGGCGCGCCCTCCGACCCGTACACGCCGTGACGTCGCGGGTGGCGGAGATCGGATCGCACTCGCTGCACGAACGGGTGCCGGTCCCGGCGTCGTCGGACGAGATCGCCGAGCTGGCGACGACGATGAACGACATGCTCGGGCGGCTCGAGACGGCGAGTGCGTCGAGCCGCCGTTTGGTTTCAGACGCATCCCACGAGCTGCGCACCCCGGTGACCGTCATGCGCGCCGAGCTGGAGGTCGCCGGGCGGGATCCGAGCACCGATTGGGAGCAGACGCGCTCGGTGCTGCTCGGCGAGCTCGCCCGGTTGCAGGGGATGATCGACGACCTGTTGCTGCTCGCCCGCGGCGACGAGCGGGCGTTCGCCCACGACGAGATCGACGTCACCGATCTGGTTCACGAGGTCGCGGCCCGCCGCCGGCGGGTGCCGCTCGTCGTCGAGGTCACCGACCAACCGGCGCTGGCGACGGGTGACGCCGACGCGCTCCGCCGGGCCCTCGACCACCTCGTCGCCAACGCCGCCCGCCATGCGTCGAGCAAGGTCTCGGTAGCCGTCGAGGTCGGCGACGAGGAGGTCGGCATCCACGTGGACGACGACGGGTGTGGCATCCCGGAGATCGATCGGGAGCGGATGGTGCGCCGCTTCGTCCGGACCGACGAGGGACGGGCGCGGGACCGCGGCGGTGCCGGCCTCGGACTGGCCGTCTCCGCCGACGTCGCGACTGCCCACGGCGGGCGACTGGAGATCGGCGACTCACCGCTCGGTGGGGCGCGAGTCAGCCTGATCGTGCCGCGCTCGAACTGACCACGCGCGAACCGCGGGCGGTCGGGGATACTGGCCCTGGTCCGATGCCGATCCTCCTCGCCCTCGCCTCCGCGCTGCTCTATGGCGTCTCCGACTACTGCGGCGGTCGGGCCGCGAGGTCGGCGTCGACGTTCGTCGTCGCACTCATCGGACAGTCGGCGAGCGCGGTGTTGACGGCGATGGTCGTCCTCCTGCTCGGCGATCCCTTCCCGGAGGTGGCCGACATCGGGTGGAGCGCGGCCGCCGGCATCGCCAGCACGGTCGGCATCACCGCCTTCTACTTCGCCCTCGCCAACGGGGCGATGACGGTCGTCGCGCCGATCACCGCGGTGGTCAGCGCCGTCGTGCCGGTCGCGGTCGGGATCACGCTTGGCGAACGCCCGGCTGCGATCGCGCTGGTCGGTGTCGCGCTGGCCATCGTCGCGGTCGCGCTCGTCAGCGGAGTAGGCGGACGTGCTGATCGGCCCACTCGGGCCGGGATCGTGCTCGTCGCCGTGGTGGCGGGCACCGGGTTCGGGCTGCTGTTCGTCTTCCTCGACCGGACGAGCGACAGCAGTGGGCTGTGGCCGCTGCTGCTCGCCCAGGTCGTGTCGCTCCTGATCCTCGGAGCCGTGTGCGTGGGTCGCCGGGTCCGGGTGGCTCCCCGCCGCCTCGATGCCGGGTTGATGGTGCTCGCCGGATGCCTCGCCGTGACGGCGAACGTCGCTTACCTCGCCGCGACCCGACAGGGTCTGCTCTCGCTGGTCGCCGTGATCACCTCGATGTACCCCGCGAGCACCGTGGTCCTGGCGACCGTCCTCGATCACGAGCGGATGTCGAACAGCCAGGCGGTGGGACTCGGGCTCGCGATCGGTGCGCTCGGGATGGTCGGTGCCGGCTCGTGAGCCCGGCGGTCACGTACTCGCCGCGGCGGCGTTGATCGCCGCCTTCAACGTCTCCACGATCAGGTCGACCTCACCGTCGGTGATGGTGAACGGACACCCGATCATCACCGCGTCACGGACGGGCCCGGACCCGGCCGGGTAGATCCAGACGTCGCGGGCGAGGCATTCCTGGACAACGTGGACGGCGAAGTGGGCTTCGACCGGGAACGGCTCACCGGTACGGCGGTCGCGCACGAGCTCGATGCCGCGGAACAGACCCCGGCCGCGGAGGTCGGCGACGTGTGGATGGCCGCCGAGGACGTCGTTCAGCCGCGCTTCGAGCACCTCGCCCATCGCCGCCGAGCGCTCGACGAGTCGTTCGGACTCGAGGATCTCCAGCACCGCGGTCGCACCGGCGCAGACGGCGTCGGCGCCGGTGAACGTGTAGAACATGAACCCGCTACCGGCCAGCGGGTCGACCACCGCGTTGGTGGCCGCGACCATCCCGATCGGCACGTAGCCGGCGCCGAGACCCTTGCCGCCGTAGACGATGTCTGGGCGGATCGGGAAGTGCTCGTGGCCCCATCGCAGCCCCGTGCGGCCGAACCCGGTCATCACCTCGTCGGCGATGAGCAGGATGTCGTGGCGCCGGCACACGTCCTCGACCGTCCGCCAGTACTCGTCCGGGGCGGTCAGGCAGCCACCGGCCGCGCCGGTGATCGGCTCGAACAGGAATCCGGCGATGGTGTCCGGGCCCTCTCGCTCGATCGTCTCGATCAACGCGTCGGCGTCGTCCCACGGGACCTTGGGGAGGTCGAGCAGCAAGGGCTCGTAGCCGGCTCGGCGGACGGAGTGACTGCCCACCGCCATCGCTCCGAGGGTGATCCCGTGGTAGCTCGGATGCCGGCCGATCACCTTCCACCGCTCGGGACGACCACGCGCGACGTGCGCGGCCCGGGCCAGCCGCAGCGCCGAGTCGGCCGACTCGCTGCCGCCGGAAGTGAAGAACACGTGCTCCATCCCGTGCGGCAGCCAGTGCTCGACGAGCAGGTCGCGGAGCCGCAGCCGGTGCGGCGTCGGCCAGATCGGGACGACGTAGGCGCCGCCGGTGAGGGCGGCGTGGACGGCGTCGGCAACCTCCTGACGACCGTGACCGATGTTGGCGACGATCGCGCCACCGGCCGCGTCGAGGATCCGCCGACCATCGTCGGTGAACAGCCAGCAGCCCTCACCGCCGACGATCGTTGGGGCGTCGCCGCCCCGGCCGCCGGGGACGAAGTGGTAACGGCCGGTGTCCCGAGCGGTGTCGAGGGAGCTCACGCGCGGGGCTCCCGCGGCAGTCCCAGAACGCGTTCGCCGAGGATGTTGCGCATGATGTTCGAGGTACCCCCCATGATCGTGTAGCCGGGTGCGTAACAGAGGCCGCGGGTGATGTCGGTCCACAGCGTCGCCTCGGGACCGAGGACGCGGGCGACGAACTGGGCGACCCGCCACTCGTGCTCGGTGCAGAAGCACTTCGTCGCCGCCGAGAACCCCTTCGGCGCCTGTGCGAGGACCTCGCGGGCGACGAGGATCCGGCCGATTCGATACGCCGACTCCAGCGCGGCGATCTCCTGGCGAACCAGCGGATCCGTCGTGTCGGCGCGTTCGGCCGCGAGCCGGTACAAGGCGTGGTTCGAAACCAACCGGTCGATGCCGCCTCGTTCGTGTTCGAGCTGGCGCATCGTCTGCTTGAAGGCGTTGCCCTCAACGCCGACCAGGTTCGACGCGGGCACCCGCACGTCGGTGAAGAAGACCTCGCAGAAGTGGCGGTTCGTGGTCATGTCGGTGATCGGGCGCACCTCGATGCCCGGCGTCGACATCGGCACGATGATCTCGCTGATGCCGGCATGGGGCGGGCCGTCACTCGACGTGCGGCAGATCAGGTAGCAGTAGTCGGCGACGGCGGCGAAGCTGGTCCAGATCTTCTGGCCGTTGATGACCCAGTCGTCGCCGTCGCGGAGGGCCGACGTCTTGAGGCCGGCCAGGTCGCTGCCCGCTCCGGGCTCGGACATCCCGATGCACCACGTCGTCTCCCCGGCGAGGATCCCGGGCAGGAACTCGGCCTGCTGGTCCGGCCGGCCGAAGGCGATCAGTGCCGGGCCCATCTGACGGTCGGCGAACCACATCGCCGCGATGGGGGCCCCCGCCGCGATCAGCTCCTCGCCGATGATCAGGCGGTCGACGGGCGGCCGGCCACCACCGCCGTGCTCGGCGGGCCAGGTGAGGCCGATCCAGCCGAGGGCGGCGAGCTCCTTGGCGAACTCCGCCGAGTACCCGTTGATCCAGGAGTCGTTCGCCCGGCCAAATCGGGCGACGGCGTCGGCGGCGACCTCGTGAGCCTGCGCGCGAAGGGCGCGCTGCTCGTCGGTCCAGGCGAAGTCCATCGGTCGGAGAGTAGCCCGCTAGCCTCGGACAAGTTCGATACAAGTGACCAGCATCCGCCAACTCTTGCCACAGAGCGACAGAAAGTGTCGCCTGGTGGCAAGAGTTGGCGAAATGCGACATCTGAGGAGCGCCCGTGAACAAGATCAAGGTCGTCAACCCGGTCGTCGAGATGGACGGCGACGAGATGACCCACATCATCTGGTCCTTCATCAAGGACCAGCTGATCCTGCCCTACCTCGACATCGAGCTGAAGTACTACGACCTGTCGATCCAACAGCGGGACGCCACCGACGACCAGATCACGATCGACGCCGCCGAGGCGACGAAGCGCTACGGCGTCGGGGTCAAGTGCGCCACGATCACCCCGGACGAGGCCCGCGTCGAGGAGTTCGGGTTGAAGAAGATGTGGCGGTCGCCGAACGGGACGATCCGCAACATTCTCGGCGGCGTGGTGTTCCGCGAGCCGATCATCATCTCCAACATCCCGCGGCTGGTCCCGGGCTGGACCAAGCCGATCATCATCGGCCGTCACGCCCACGCCGACCAGTACCGGGCGACGGACTTCAAGGTGCCGGGTGCCGGCAGCCTCACGATCACCTACACGCCGGCCGACGGTGGCGATCCCGTGCACTTCGACGTCGCTGAGTTCCCCGCGGGCGGGGGCATCGCGATGGGCATGTACAACTACGCCGACTCGATCCGTGACTTTGCCCGGGCGACGTTCCGCTACGCGTTGTCCCGTGACTACCCGGTGTACCTGTCGACGAAGAACACGATCCTCAAGGCCTACGACGGGATGTTCAAGGACCTCTTCCAGGAGGTCTTCGACGCCGAGTTCAAGGAGGAGTTCGACGCCGCCGGCCTGACCTACGAGCATCGCCTCATCGACGACATGGTCGCCCAGGTGATGAAGTGGGAGGGCGGCTACGTGTGGGCGTGCAAGAACTACGACGGCGACGTGCAGTCCGACACGATCGCCCAGGGGTTCGGGTCGCTCGGCCTGATGACGTCGGTGCTGATGACGCCGGATGGCAAGACGGTCGAGGCCGAGGCCGCCCACGGCACGGTGACCCGCCACTTCCGCGAGCACGAGAAGGGCAACAAGACGTCGACGAACCCGATCGCATCGATCTTCGCCTGGACGGGTGGGTTGAAGCACCGCGGCACGCTGGACGGCACGCCCGAGGTCACCCGGTTCGCCGAGACCCTCGAGCAGGTGTGCAAGGAGGCGGTCGAGGAGGGCGAGATGACCAAGGACCTCGCCCTGCTCGTGGCCAGGGACGCCCCGTTCCTGTACACCGAGGACTTCCTCGCCACCCTCGACCAGCGGCTGCAGAAGAAGATGGGGGAGTAGCGGGAACCGCAGCGACCGCGGGAGCGTCGAAATGGTCATGCGGCGTCGAACGTTCGCTGGTGTCACCGGTGTCACCGGTGTCACCGCCCTGGCCGCCGTGCTCGCGCTCGCCGCGTGCGGTGGCGACGACACCGGATCCGGCGCGACCAGCGGTACGGTGCCCAGCGTGAGCGACACGACACCGGGCTCGAGCGTCCCGCCGTCGTCGGCGCCAGCGTCGACCCCGCCGCTCTCGGCCACGCCCATGCCACCGCAGTCATCTCCGGGGTCGCTGCCCGGCACGCCGATGGATCCGACGCTGCCGCTAGTGACCGACGCCGTCGCTGACCTGGCGAACCACCTCGACATCTCACCCGACGAGATCACCGTGGTCGCGGCCCGCGAGGTCACGTGGCCCGACGGCAGTCTCGGCTGCCCGCAACCCGGGATGATGTACACGCAGGCGTTGCAGGACGGCGCCCTCGTCGTGCTCGAGGTCAACGGCCAGCGGTACGAGTATCACGGCGGCACGCCCCTGGTCCTCTGTGAGAACCCGAAGCCACCCATCGGCGGCTGAGCCCTGCGGCGTACCGACTTCTGGGTGCAGATCTTCTCAGCGCTTGAGAACAACTGCGCCCAGCTCGGCTGGTGAGAACAATTGCACCCAGTTCCGGGGCGCTCCTGGGGACGCTGTTAGCGGTCGCCGACCTTGACGTAGTCGCGTTCGGGAACGCCGGTGTACCACTGCCGCGGCCGGGAGATCTTCTGGTCCTTGTCGGCGAGCAGCTCGTCCCAGTGGGCGAGCCAGCCCGACATCCGGGGGATCGCGAACAGCACCGTGAACATGTCCACCGGGAACCCCATCGCCTGGTAGATGAGCCCGGAGTAAAAGTCGACGTTCGGGTACAGCTTGCGGTCGACGAAGTACGAGTCCTCGAGCGCGGTCTCCTCGAGCTTGAGGGCGATGTCGAGCAGCGGGTTCTTCCCGGTCACCGAGAACACCTCGTAGGCGGTCTGTTTGATGATCCGGGCCCGCGGGTCGTAGTTCTTGTAGACCCGGTGACCGAAGCCCATCAGCCGCCCCTTGCCCTCCTTGACGTCGTCGACAAACGCCTCGACGTTGTCGATCGAGCCGATCTCGTTGAGCATCCGCACGACGGCCTCGTTGGCACCGCCGTGCAGCGGTCCGTACAGCGCGGAGGCCGCGGCGGCGGCCGCGGAGTACGGGTCGGCATGGCTCGACCCGACGACGCGCATCGCGGTCGTCCCGCAGTTCTGCTCGTGATCGGCGTGGAGGATGAACAGCACGTCCATCGCCCGTTCGAGCGTCGGGTGGACTTCGTACTCACCGATCTTCCACATCATGTTGAGGAAGTTGGCGGGGTAGCTCAGCCGGTTGTCCGGCAGGAAGAACACCAGGCCGGCGGCGAAGCGGTGACACATCGCAGCCAGCGTCGGCGCCTTGGCGATCAGCCGGAGGATCTGCTTGTGCCGGCTCTCGTGGTCGAAGATGTCCTTGGCGTCGTTGTAGAAGGTGCCGAGGGCGGCGAGGGCGGAGACGAACATCCCCATCGGGTGGGCGTCGTAGTGGAACCCGTCGACGAACCGCTTGCGCATGTTCTCGTGGATGAACGTGTGGTGGGTGACGTCGTAGATCCACTGCTGCAGCTGGGACTCGGTGGGCAGCTCCCCGTAGAGCAGGAGATAGGCGACCTCGAGGTACGTCGAGTGCTCGGCGAGCTGCTCGATCGGATAGCCGCGATAGCGCAGGATGCCCGCCTCACCGTCGAGGTAGGTGATGTCGGACCGGCAGGCGGCCGTCGACAGGAAGGCGGGGTCGTACATGAACAGGAGCGGATCGAGCTCACGCAACGCCGAGCTCGAGAACACCCCATCGGTTATGGGGACCGTCACGGTCTTACCCGTGCGGTCGTCGGTGATCGTGATGGTGTCGGGCACGTTGTTCCCTTCTCGTCACGTATGCGGGGGCTTCCTCCCCACCAGGAACGTTACTGCGGCCCGTCTCGGATGCCGTCAGCCGCGCCGGCGTTCTGGGCGCGGTCGTTCTCAATGGTTGAGAGGATCTGCGCCCGGATGACGAGATGAGAAGGATCGCGCCCAGATTCCGGCGTGGCCATCAGCACGGTTCATTCCCGTGCTTGCGGGCCTGCAATACCTCGCGTTTGTCCTCCAGCGCTTCCAGCGCGTGGGCCAGCACGCGGCGGGTCTCCGCCGGCTCGATCACGGCGTCGACGAGGCCCCGGTCGGCGGCGACGTACGGGTTGAGCATCCGCTCGGTGTAGTCCGCTTCGAACGTGGCCCGCTCCTCGGACGTGGCCCGCCGCCGCAGGATCGCCGCCGCCTGGCCGGCACCCATCACCGCCAGCTCCGCCCACGGCCAGGCGAAGCAGCCGTCGTTCCCCATCGGTTTGGAGTCCATGACGATGTACGCCCCGCCGTAGCTCTTGCGCAGGATCACGCAGAGGCGCGGCACGGTCGCCCGGGCGTAGGCGAACACCAGCTGGGCCCCGTGGCGGATCATGCCCCGCCACTCGAGGTCCTTGCCCGGGTAGAAGCCGGGTGTGTCGACGAGCGTGAGGAGCGGGAGGTTGAACGCGTCGCAGAACGACACGAAACGGGCGGCCTTCTGCGATCCGGGGATGTCGAGCGTGCCCGCCAGCGACATCGGCTGGTTGGCGACGATGCCGATCGGCCGCCCACCGATCGTGGCGAACGCGGTGACGACGTTCGGGGCCCACCGGTCGCGGACCTCCATCACGCTGTCGCCGTCGACGATCGCGGCCGCGACCCGGCGGACGTCGTAGCTGCCGGTCGACGACGGCGGGATCAGCTCGCCGGCCTCCGGACATGGCCGGTCGACCGGATCGTCAGTGGCCCACCTGGGCGGCTCGTCGTCGACACTGGACGGCAGATAGGCGAGCAGCTCGGTCGCGGCGGCGGTGGCGGCGTCGCGATTCGGGACGACGAGACTCGGCACCCCGGCGTGCCGGGCCAGCACGGCGGCGCTCCCGAGCTCGTCGGTCGTCACCCGCACGCCGGTGAACTCCTCGACCATGACCGGACCGTTGACGAAGGCGTAGCTGGACTCGGTCATCACGACCAGGTCGGCGACGCCGAGCAGCATCGCCGGCCCCGAGACCGCGGGCCCGTCGACGACGAGGATCGTCGGCACGATCCCCGAGCAATCCACCAGCGCCTTGGCGAGCCGGCCCCATCCTTCCAGCGCGGCGAGGCCCTCGACGATGTCGGCGCCGGTCGACGCGAGCACCACGACGAGGGGAATTCCCTGCTCGCGGGCGGTGCAGGCGGCGAGCTCGACGATCGAAGACGCGGTCGACGACATCGGGACGCCCTGGAAGCCCGCCGCCGTCGTGCCACCGAGCTCCACCCACACGACGGGACGGTCGTCGACCGAGCGGACGTCGGCCGTCACCGGCGCGCCAGTCGCCCGGCGCAGGGAGAGCGGCGCGAGCGTCACCGGACGAACGCTATGCGGTCGGTCCGGGTTCCATCCGCGCTCGGCGGAGCTGCCACAACAGCCGGGCGGCGACGACGAGGAGCAGCGAGGCGAAGAGGATGTTCGACAGCTCGTCGCTCATCTTGTCGGCGAGGGTGCCACCGAGCGCGGCAGTGACGATCCCCGCGCCGCCGACGATCAACGCCGCGCGAAGGTCGACATTTCCTCGCGAGCGGTTGCGCCAGGTGCCCATCACCGCGGTCGGGACGATCACCGCCGCCGACGTCCCCTTGGCGACCACGGGGGTGATGCCGAAGAGAAGGATCATCGCCGGGATCATGATGATGCCGCCGCCGACGCCGAGAAGTCCGGCAAGGACTCCGGCGGCGAGACCGACCGCGACCAACGCGAGCACGCCGGGCGCGGACAGCGCGCCTCGTCCGTCGGCGTCGGTCGCGATGAACAACCGCACGGCCGAGGCGAGCACGACGACCGAGAACACGATCACGAGGGTGCGGTGGGGAAGGACGTGCAGGAGCCTGGTGCCGATCACGGCGCCCGCCACCGCGCCCACCGAGAGCCACAGCGCGGCCGGCCAGTCGACGTTGCCGTGGGCGGCGTACGTGACGCCGGACGCGACCGAGATCGGGAGGACCGCGGCCAGCGACGTGCCGTGGGCGAGGCGTTGGTCCATCCCGGCGGCGAGCACCAGTCCGGGCACGATGAGCAGGCCGCCGCCGACGCCGAACAGCCCGGCGAGAAACCCGGCGGCGATGCCGACCGCCCCGATCGCGAGGAGGTTCGTCGACCTCGTCGTGGCGGGGTCCCGGACCGTGGTGATGGGGGGCTCGGCCATCTCGACTCCGGGCCAGGTCTAGCGGACGATCGGGGGTCCGACGAGAATGGAAGCGTGGCCGGCGACGAGTTCGCGGTGTTCTACGAGCAGGCCTATCCGAGGGCGAAGCGGCTCGCTCACCTCCTGCTCAACGGCTCCCCGGCGGCCGACGAGGTGGTGCAGGCGGCGTTCACCAGGGTCTGCGACGGCTACGCCGACCTGCCGGAGCCGCACGACCACCTCCGCGCCGCGATCGTCGAGATGAGCAGGGGGCGGACGATCGACTCCGGGCCATCCGCGCCGACCAGCCTCGGCCGCGGCCCGGTCGAGATCCCGGATCCCCTTCTCGACGCCGTCGCCGAACTGCCGATCCGCCAACGGGCGGCGCTGGTGCTGCGCTGCTGGGCCGGCCTGCCCGACCTGGCCATCGCCTCCGCTGTCGGGGTCGCGCCGTCACAGGTCCATGCGCTCATCGACGGCGCCCTAGACCGCCTGGCCCGCCCCGCCCGGGCCGCGAGCAGCGACGTCGAACGTGACCTGACCGACGCGTTCGCCGACGAGGCGAGGCGGGTCGCCCTACCCGCGCCGGCGTGGCTGGGTCCGCGGACCGTGCCGACTCGGCGGTCACGGCTGCGTCCGGTGCTCGTCGGTGCGGTGGTCGGCGGTGTTGTCGCGGCGATCGTCGTGACGTGGCCGCGCCAGCCGCTCGACGGCGTCATGGAGGCGGCGCCCGCAGTCCGGACTCCGTCGTACCTCGTCGTCAGTGCCGAGGGCCTGCTGCCGCAGGTCGACCCGCTCGAGCTCGAGTGGGCTCCGCAGCCGTACGTCGTCGGTCCGATCGAACCGGGATCGTTCCGGGCGTGGCAGGCCGCGGACGCACAACTCGTCACCTACGCCACGATCGAGACGCTCCCTGGTGCCTACGTCCTCGAGGTCTGGTGCCTCGAGGAGGAGCACCGGGAGGCGATCTGCCTCCCGGTCACCCAGGCCCGCCGGATCGCGCGGTACGACTCGCTCGACGACGTCGGCAACCGGGCGGTCGAGAGCTCGGCGACGATCACGGCCCTCCAGTGCCTCGGCGACGCCGGTGTCGACAGCGACCCGCGCCAGCCGCTGCCGGAGCACGTCGATCTCGACCACGTGTGGCATCGGTGCGTCGACGCCGCCCGCCTCGCCGCGACGTCGATGTTCGAGAGCCTGGGCGGCCGGATCGTGGCCGACCGCGCCGACGATCCCAGCATCGTCGAGTGAAACCGCCCGCGCCCCAAGCGGGCCGGTGTCACATCGGCCGACTGAGGGGGAACGCCGCGGTGCCGAGCCGCACGCCCGGCTGATCGGTGGCCCGGGTCGAGATCACGGCGCGCAGGACCTCGAACAGCGCTCTCGTCGGCGCGCTCGGTGTGGGGCGGCGCTGGTAGGCGAGGGCGACCACGCGCGGCGGCAAGTCCAGCACTCGGACGCACGCGAAGTCGCCGTCCACCCCCCGCCAGACCGACGTCGCCGGCACGATCGCCGTGCCGTGGCCGTCGACGGCCAGCGAGGCGAGCAGCCGGACCCCGTCGATCTCCGCCTCGGCGTGCAACTGCACCCCGACCGCGGCCGCCGCCCGGTCGAGCACCCGTCGCAACGCCGATCCGGAGGGTGGGAGGAGCAGGGGATGCTCGGCGAGCTCGGACAGCGAGATCTCGTCCCGCGACGCCAGGGAGTGGTGCGTGGGGGCGATGAGGAGGAGGTCTTCGGCGAACAGCGGCTCGATCGTGAGCTCGGGATCGTCGACGGGCAGGTGCACGACGGCGGCGTTGAACCGGCCGCTCAGCAGCGCCGGGAGGAGAACCGACGTGCTCCCCTCGGAGACGATCGCCCGGATGTGGGGGTGGACGGTGGACAGGGTCGGGAGCAGGCCGGGGAGGAGCCAGCGGGCCGTCGTCCCGAGCATGCCGAGGCGGACGTCACCGGCGACGTCGCCGGTCACCGGGGCCACATCGGCCGAGATGTCCTCGAGCTCCCGGAGGATCCGCCGCGCCCGCTCGACCACCCGTGTCCCGTCGTCGGTCAGCCCACCCTGGGCCCGGTCGACGAGCACCGTCCCGAGCTCCTTCTCCAGGCGGGCGATGTGGCTGGAGACGTTCGACTGCACCGTGTACAGGGCCCGCGCCGCCGCCGAGAACGTGCCGTGGTCAGCGATAGCGACGAGCGCGGCCAACTGGCGGACGTCCATCTCTCGGAACGATAACGAGCATCGGAATGTTCTACTTGCCAGATTGGGCCCATGTGCTTATACTCACAAGCAAAGATCGAGTGCGATACACCCCCCATGTACCGCTCGATAGAACCCAACAACGTCGACCCCCCATCGACAGGGTTCAGGTTGAGAGGCCCCGCCCCCCCAGCGGGGCTTCTCCCGTTTTTCACCTACAGTCCTGACGATGACCGCGCCCGCGCCCGAGCAGGACCACCCGCGCGGGGCGGCGTTCTTCGATCTCGACCGCACGCTGCTCGCCGGCGCGTCCGGCCCGGCCTTCTCGGCGGCGATGCGGGAGGCGGGGATGATGTCCCGGTCGATCCCCGGCGAGGGGATCCTGTACGGGCTGTTCAACATGATCGGCGAGACGCTTCCGTCGATGCTGGTCGCCCGCCAGGGCGCCACCCTGTCCAAGGGCCGGCCGCGAGCGAGCTTCCAGGCGGCCGGTGAAGCCGCCGCCGACGGGTTGGCGGCGAAGGTCCAGCCGTTCGCCGGTCCGCTGTTCGAGCACCACCGCGCCGCTGGCCGGCCGGTCGTGCTGGCGACCACGACGCCCTACGACCTCGTCAAGCCCCTGGCCGACCGGCTGGGCCTCGACGACGTCGTGGCGACCAGGTACGGCGTCAACGCCGACGGCACCTACGACGGGACGGTCGCCGGACCGTTCGTGTGGGCCCAGGGCAAGCTCGCCGCGGTGCGGGCGTGGGCCGACGAGCACGACGTCGATCTGGCCGAGAGCTACGCCTACTCGGACAGCTTCTTCGACACCCCGCTGCTCAGCGCGGTCGGCACGCCGATCGTGGTGAACCCCGACCCGCGCATGGTCGTGATGGCGGCGGCGCGGCGGTGGCCGATCCTCAACCTCGACGTCTCGCCGGGCGTGGTGAAGGTCCCGATCCTCGGGGTCGAGCTGCAGCGGCTCGCCCTCGGGTTCTCGCGACCGGACCTGATGCCATACGCCAAGTTCGACATCGAGGGCGTCGAGAACATCCCGGCCTCCGGTGCGGCGATCATCGCCGCCAACCACCGGAGCTACTTCGACGTCGCGGCGATGTCGGTCGTGGTCGCGCAGAGTGGGCGCACCGTGCGCTTCCTCGGCAAGCGCGAGGTGTTCGACGTGCCCGTCGTCGGTCAGCTGGCCACCGCCCTCGGCGGCATCCGCGTCGACCGGGCGAGTGGATCGGACGAACCCCTCGAGGCCGCCGCCGATGCGCTGGCCGGCGGGGAAGTGGTGGTGATCATGCCGCAGGGGACGATCCCTCGCGGGCCGGCGTTCTTCGAGCCCGAGCTAAAGGGCCGGTGGGGAGTGGCGCGCCTGGCCCAGCTGACCGGAGCGCCGGTGATCCCGGTCGGCATGTGGGGAACGGAGAAGGTGTGGCCTCGCTCGAGCCGGCTCCCGAACCTGCTCAAGCTCAACGATCCGCCGACCGTCCGCATCCGTGTCGGAACGCCCGTCGAGTTGGAGTACGACTCACTCGACCTCGACACCAAGCGGATCATGGCCGCGATCGGCGAGCTGCTCCCCGAGGAGGCGAGGCAGGTGAGGACCCCGACCGACGCCGAGCTCGCCTCCACCTATCCACCCGGCTACAAGAGTGACCCCACCGCCGAGTCGGAGCGCCGCCCGGGCACGGACTAAAGCTTGCGCTGATGAGCGCCGCGCTGACCTCACACCCGATCGCCGTTGCCGAATCCGAGCTCGCCGACTTGCGCGACCGGCTGCGGAGAACGCGGTGGCCCGATCGGGAAACGGTCGACGACTGGTCGCAGGGCGTCCCGCTGGCGTACGTCCAGGACCTGTGCCGGTACTGGGCCGAGGAGTACGACTGGCGACGGGTCGAGGCCGAGCTCAACGGGTTCGAGCAACTCCGGTACACCGACCCGAGCGGGCTCGGCATCCAGGTCCTCCACGCCCCGTCGCCAGAACCGGCGGCGCTCCCGCTCGTGCTGACCCACGGCTGGCCGGGGTCGGTGGTCGAGTTCCTCGAAGTGATCGGGCCGTTGCGCGACCCGGCAGCCCACGGCGGGGATGCCGCTGACGCCTTTCACGTCGTTTGCCCGACGCTGCCCGGCTACGGGTTCAGCGACAAGCCGGCCGAGGCCGGTTGGAACGTCGAGCGCATCGCCGGCTGCTGGGCGGGGCTGATGGCCGCGCTCGGCTATCCGCGCTACGGCGCCCAGGGCGGCGACTGGGGCGCAGCGGTGACGACCCGGCTCGGTGTGCAGGACCCGGGGCATTGCGTCGGCATCCACCTCAACATGGTCACGGTCGGTCCACCCCACGGCGCGACCGAGCACACCGAGGCCGAGCAGGCGGCACTGGCGTCACTCGCCTACTACCAGGAGTGGGACTCGGGCTACTCGA
>JBKOUV010000260.1:0-9300 GCA_046723555.1 Actinomycetota bacterium
GTGGGTTACCACCTTGGAAACCACCCATTCGCGGCGGGGCGGGGGGCGGGGGCGGGGTGTGGTCGCGGCGTGCCGCGCCGCCACCGCCGCGATCACCCTCGCCGCGTCTTCGGCGCATGCCCTGCCCCCTGGGGACGGCGATCCCCCGGAAGGCACGCTCGTCATCAGCGGCACCGTGAGCTTGACGGGATGCCCGGGAGTCACCAAGGACCACGTGACGCTGTCCGCGGTGGCGACCATCGGCCGGGCCGTCGTGTTCGGCTCGGCCCGCGCCAGCTCCACGGGTGCCTACAGAATCACCGACCTCCCAGCCGCGAGCTACAAAGTCACGCCCCGGCTCGATCCCGGGCTGTGCCCGTACGGCGCGTGGGACCCGACCACCCGCCAGGTGAGCGCCCCGTCGACGGGCGTGAACTTCACGTACAACGGACCCACCAAGGTGTTGCGGATCCCGGCCACGCTCGTGGCGGCCGCGTTGAACAGCACCGTCCAGGGCACGGGGCTGCACCTCGACAACTACGGGCCGATGCACGGTCAGAGCCACCAGCTCGACAATGGGTCGTTCCTGCGGTGGGGCGGCATCAGCTACCCGTTCACGCTCCCGGAGATCCAGTACGACCTCGACTGCGGCATCCTCTGTCCGGACATCGGCCAGGCCCGGTTCTACGTCGACAACCTCGACCTGTCGTCGATCGCCGTCGGGTGGGGGTCGCCGTCGTTCCGCGGCACGGTGGCGTTCGAGAGCGCCGGCCGTGAGGTCAAGGGCTGGTACACCGACGCCACCACCGGCATCGAGTCCGACAGCCTGATGCCCGACGTCAACATCGACAACGCCCGGCTCAGCGTCGCGCTCACGCCGATCGCCGAGGGTGGCCGTTTGAGCTATCGCGTCTCGAGCGTCGGGCTGTCGGCCAGCATCCAGGCCACCGGCGCCTGCGACCTGGGCTTCGACGTCTGTGACTTCTTCGGCGACTACCAGGCCAAGGTGAAGTCGGCGATCCAGAACGGCGTTCGGGCCAAGCTGTCCGATCCGTCGGTGCGGGGCTTCGCCGCCGCCGCCCTCGACACGTTCCTCACCGGTCGCGGCATGCCGACCGTGAACCGGGTCTACATCGAGGGCGACACGCTCGTGCTCGTCGCCTGATCCGGGCGCGCCCGGAAATCTGGGCGCGATCCTTCTCACGACCCGATCTGGGCGCGTTTCTTCTCGACGGCTGAGACGATTCGCGCCCAGATCGCGCGTGGGCGGGTAGACCAAGCACATGCCGCGCCGGATTCAGCTGAGCCGCCGATCGGGCTGGCGGAAGCCGGCGGGAGCGATCGTCGTGTCCCGGCCGTCGAAGTGGGGCAACCCATTCAAGATCGACGCGACCACTTCACGGGCGGAATCAGTCGACCGCTACTCCCGCGCCCTCGCCCGCGGCGAGTTGCCGTTCACCAAGTCGGACGTGATCCGCGAACTGGCGGGGCACGACCTGGCGTGCTGGTGTCCGCTCGACGGGCCGTGCCACGCCGACGTGCTCCTCGACGTTGCGAACCGCGGCGATGAGTCCACGGATGCGGACCGATGACTTTGCGTTGACGGTCCCGTCTATCGCACGACATCGACACGGAGGTTGAAATGGGAGCGGTCCACGTACACGAGTTCATGAGTCTGGATGGGGTGATCGACGCTCCCGTGTGGACCGCCGATTACGGCTTCCTTCCGGACATGGGCGACGCCATCGGAGCGTTCGTCGCCAAGTGCACGGGGATCCTGCTCGGACGCACGACCTACGAGATGTTCGAGCCGGCGTGGTCGACGCGGACGGCGGAGGACGACCCGGGTGCGCCGTTCTTCAACGACACGACCAAGTACGTCGTGTCGTCCACACTCACCGAGGGCACCT
Organism: Actinomycetota bacterium; assembly: GCA_046723555.1. Lineage (GTDB taxonomy): Bacteria > Actinomycetota > Acidimicrobiia > Acidimicrobiales > Ilumatobacteraceae > JALZMG01. The sequence continues at coordinate 1,890 of JBKOUV010000260.1, forward strand.
GGCGCAACTCCAAGATCATCGGTCCGTACGATTCGGCGACCATCCGCAGCCTCAAGTCCGAGGTCGACGGCGACCTCTACGTGAGCGGGAGCGGCACGCTGGTCCGCGCCATGCTCGCCGACGGCCTCATCGACGAGTTGCACCTGTTCGTCTACCCGCTCACCCGAGGATCCGGCCCGCGGCTCTTCCCCGGCGACGCCGCCCCCAGCACGCTGTCGCTGGCGGCCTGCGAGTCCTATCCGAACGGCGTGGTCTACCTCACCTATCGACCGCAGGCATAGCGACGCGCCGTCGTGGGGCGCCCCAGGCAGGGCGCCCACGGCGAACAGGGATCCGGCTCAGTGCTGGTGACCCTCGGCGTCGGTGCAGATGACCCTCGGGTTCCAGTCCTCGAAGTCGCCGGTCGGGTTGGACTTCCACGCCCACGCGTGGAGGGCGTAGAACGCGTCGATGCCGTAGCGGTTGTCCGCCGGCACGAGCGTCAACGGCTGGCCGAACAGCGACGGCGGATCGTCGTGCCCGGCGTCCCACGCCGCCTGGAAGACGATGTACTCGACGCCGACGAGGCCGAGCTTCCCGTCGGGCCGGACCTCGTAGGTCAGCGCTTCGGGCCGGCGCGGCAGGAGCGCGGTGTCACCGGCGCGGTCGGCGTTGACGAAGTGGATACCCATCGAGCCGGCCAGCGGTTCGTGCACGCAGCCGAAGAACTGCACGTAGCCGGCGTCGATCGCGTTCTCCACGTCACGGAACCGGCGGGTGGCTTCGCGGATGTCGGGTAGCGGGTCGGCTTGCGGGCTGGCGACGCCGGCGCCGGAACCTCCGACGTAGTCGGGGTTGGCCGGGTTGTCTGGGTCGCAGATGTCCCGAGTCGGGTCACACCGGGCTCCCACCTGATGCCGCGCGATCGGGGCGCCGATCGCGGCGGTCAAGGCCACCAGGAGTGACGCGTAGCGGACATGCCGGTTCATGCCGCGCCGCCGTAGAAGTACGGGTCGAGCACGCGCACCTCGACGATGCGGTCGACGGGCAGACCGTTGTCGGCAGCGGCGTGACGGATCGACTCGGGCGAGGGTCCGTCGTAGATGCACCACGTCGAGCGCTTGTCCAGGGCGACGTAGGAGTGGACCCAGGTCACCCCGTTCTCGGCGTTGGCGGCAACCAGTTCGGCGGCGGCCTTGGCGCCGGCGTCGTCCGCAGTGAGCTGCAGACCGTTGGGGAAGGTGCGCTCCACCAGGTATCGCGGCATATCGATCTCCTCTCGTCGGTGCTCGGCTTTGCGATGTGCCGAGGCCCGATCATCGGACCGAGGGGACCGCGGCGCATCGGTGCGCGCCACGGATGTTGGGGGTCGCGCTACCCAGATTGGAGGAGGCCGAGCTGGCCGGCGCGGGCGACGGCGTCCGTGCGACTCGACGCGCCGAGCTTGGCGAGCACCGCCGACACGTAGTGCTCCACGGTGCGAACCGACACGACCAGCTCGGCGGCGATCTCGCGATTCGAACGGTTGCCGCGCACCAGCTCGAGGATCTCCACCTCGCGTGCGGTGAGCCCGGCGTCGTTGGCGCGGGTGCTGGGACGTGGGCCGCGAGCGATCGACCGGGCCCCACAGGCCTGCAGCCGTCGCGTGACGATCCGGGCGAGCGGCCGGACCCCGATCTCGTGCAGGATCTCGAGGGCGCGGCGCAGCGATTCCGTGTCGCCCGCGTCGTGGAATGCCAGGGCGGCGTGGTAGCGCCACCCAAGCGCGGCGAACTGCTCACCGGCGGCGACGTGGTCCCCGGCCGCCGCCCGAACGAACGGCTCACGGGCGAATTCGGGTTGGTCGGCATCGATGCCGACCCGCTTCGCCCACCACACCAGCTCGTCGGCACCGTGATCCTCCGCGGCGACGGCCGGGCCGAGGGTCGCGGCAGCCGCGCGGCGCGCGCGCTGATGATCTCCATCCAGGAACGCCGCCTCGACCTCGGCTCGTCGGGCGTTGTCGATGCGGTCGATCTCACCGAACCGCTGCGCCAGCACGTTGGCCTCGTCGATCACGTCCCACACACCGGGGTCGCCGCGGCGGGCGCGGATGAGACCCAGCCCGGTGAGGGCGTCGATCCGCGTCGTCGCCGAGATCGAGGGGAGGGCGAGCAGGAAGTGGAGGGTTGCGCCCGCCTCGTCGTACCGGGCCTCGACCAGGTCGACGTCGGCCAGGCGCGCTTCGAGGCAGACTCGGGACCGGGTGAGGCCGCGGCTGCGGCTGTAGGCCAGACCGGCGTCGATGAAGTTGCGCGCGTCGTCCGGCCGCATCCGCTTCGACGCCTCCTCGGAGAGGTTGGCGTATGCTCGACCGACATCCTCCACCGAGTCCGCCTGCCGCGCGAGCTCGAGACTGCGGAGGAGCAGTTCGCGTCCATGCTCGCGACCGGCGCCCCACTCCGCGGTGCCGATGTTGTTCAGCGCGTGGGCTTCCACGTCGACCGCGCCGCACGCGCGGGCGAGGTCGATGGCCCGCTCCCCCCAGTGCAGCGCGCCGGGGTTGTCGCTGCTCAACATGGCGAGGGCCGATCGCTGGCTGCACGCCATCGCCAGCTCGCGGCCGCTCCCGATCGGCTCGAGCAACTCCAGCGCCCGCTCGACGGACCGGAAGGCCCCCGCGAGATCGGCGTCCAGCCACTGCATCCGCGACAACATCGCCACCGCAGCACCCTCGGCGCGATCGTCACCACTGCGGGCGAGGGCGGCGACGGCGCGCGTCTGGGCCAGGACGGCCTCGGCCGACAGGTCCGCGAGGTAGGCCTCCATCGCCATCGTCCCGGACAGCCGGGCGTCTTCGGACGCCGCTAGGTCAGCCGGGGCATGGTCCAGCGCGACGCGCAGGTGCTTCAACGCCTCGGTGTGGGCGCCCCTCGCCGCGGCGGCCAACCCGGCCGCCGCGCTGTGCACGAAGATCGTGGCGGCGTCGCCGGCGCCCTCGGCGTGGTGAGCCAGCCGAGCCGGATCCCAATCGACCCCGCCCTCGAGGTGGGCCAGCACCGCGGCGTGGGCCTGGCGCCGGACCACCGCAGGCAGTGCTGACGCCAGTGCCTGCCGGGCCAGCTCGTGGCGGAACTGCACACCACCGACCGCCGCCTCGGTCTCGACCAGCAGGCCCGCGGCGCAGCATTCCTCGACCCGATCGGCGGGGTCGGGCACGAGCGCCTCCAGCAACGACCACTCGCAGGTTTGCGGCACGACCGCGACCGCGTCGAGCAGCTCCCGGGCGGAGGGCGACAACCTCGCCGCCCGTGCCAGCACGGCATCGCTGACCGTAACCGGGATCGAGTCGCCGGCGGCGGCGACGATCTCGGTGACGAAGAACGGGTTCCCCTGGGTGCGCCGGTGCAGCTCGACCGGGTCGATGCCGGTCCCAGCCGCCAGGGCCGCCACCGCGTCCAGGGAGAGGAGCTGGACGTGCAGCCTGGTGACCGAGGCGATCGTGCCCACTTCGCCGAGCACCACCCGCAGGGGGTCGCGACGCCCGATCTGGTCGTCGCGGTACGTGACGATCAACAAGCCTTTCGTCTGGTCGATGCGCCGGCAGGCGAGCCGGACGACATCGAGCGTCGCCGCGTCCGCCCAGTGGAGATCCTCGATCACGATCGGCCCGACCCGCTCCATCGCGTCGAGGAGACCACGGGCGACGTGATGGACGGGCGCGGCGGCATCGACCGCGGCCGCCAACTCCCCGTCGAGGGCCCAGGCCAGGTCGGCGATGCCGGCGAGCGGACGCGGGGTGTCGAGCGGGTCGCACTGGCTCACCGTGACCCGCGCCCGCGGACCGATCCGGTCGGCGAACGCGCGCACCAGCGCCGTCTTGCCTGCGCCGGCCTCTCCGCCGACGAGTACAGCACGGCCGCGATCGCGCGCCGCCGTGTACTCGTCGGCGAGGCGATCGAGGAGCGCGGCGCGTTCCAGCAGGCCCATTCGGCGGGGCAGCGTAGACATGCCCTCCCGCCAGCGGCGGGTCAAATTGCTGTTGACGAAGGCGATGAAGGCGTCGAACCCGTTGGCGGCGAAGGGGGTTGTGCTGGCTGTACTCGGCGCCGCCCAAACGGGCGACCGCTTCTTCGGGCTCCTTGTCGTTGAAGGCGGTGGTATCGAACCCGACGACAACACCGAGCCCGGTTCTCAGGTGACTTCGGATCGCTGTGCGATCCTCCGCAGGCTCAGAACCCGAGGCCAGGCGAAAGCCGATTAGGTTGATCGACAATCTCCGAGGAGCAGCGAAGAGGCGATGACCACCACCTCCACCGAAACCCAGATCGCCGTGCACCGGCTGGCCGGTCGCATCGGCGCCGAGATCACCGGCATCGACACCGGCCAGCCCGTCAGCGACGAGGCGATCGCCCAGGTGCGCCAGGCCTTGCTCGACCACCGGGTCGTGTTCCTGCGCGACCAGAGCCTCGACTACGAGCGGCAGGTCGCGTTCGCTCGTCGCTTCGGCTCGCTGACGCTCGGGCACCCGACGCTGCCGTCGCCGGACGGGCAGCCGATGCTCGAGGAGATCGACTCGGCGAAGGGTGGACCGGCCAACCGGTGGCACACCGACGTGACGTTCTGCGACCGCCCACCCGCGTTCACGTTCCTCCACGGCGTCGTGATCCCGCCCGTCGGCGGCGACACGATCTGGGCGAACACCGTGGCCGGGTACCGCAGCCTGCCGGCCGAGCTCCGCGAGCTCGCCGACAAGCTGCGCATCGTCCACACCAACGCCCACGACTACGCCAAGCCGGTCGACAAGCAGGAGGCCGAGAACCCGGTGATCGCCGCCCACCGTCGCCGCTTCCTGACGACCGTGTTCCGCACCGAGCATCCGGCCGTCCGCATCCACCCCGAGACCGGCGAGCGCTCGCTCGTCGTCGGTGGGTTCGCCGAGTCAGTCGTCGGGTTCGGACCGCAGGCCTCCCGCGACCTCATTCGGATCTTCCAGGACTACATCACCCGTCCCGAGAACACCGTGCGCTGGCGGTGGCGCGTCGACGACCTCGCCATCTGGGACAACCGGGCCACCCAGCACTACGCGGTGTACGACTACGCCCCGGCCCACCGACGCGGCGAGCGGGTCACCGTCGCCGGACCGGTTCCCGTGGGCGTCGACGGACGGCCGTCGGTCGCGCTCGAGGGCGACGCGTCGGCGTACTACGCCGGCATCGCGACTTCCGGTTCTGAGCCTGCGCAGGATCGCTGAGCGATCCAAAATCACCTCAGAAGTCAGCTCGCCGTCGCCGGCGGTGGTGGCGCCGTGCTGTCGCGGACCACGAGGTCGGTGGCCAGCTCGACGCGCGGGCTCTCGACCCGCTCCCCCGCGGCCAGGCGGAGCACGGTGCGGGCGGCGAGCTGACCCATCTCGGACAGCGGTTGCCGCACGGTGGTCAGCGGCGGCGACGACCAGCGCACCTCCGGGAGGTCGTCGAACCCGACCACGCTGATGTCCTCGGGCACCCGCAAGCCGCGCTGGCGGACCGCCTCGTGGACGCCGAGGGCCATCTGATCGCTCGACGCGAAGATCGCCGTCGGCGGCTGTTGGGCGTCGAGCAACGAGGCCCCGCCGGCGAAGCCCGACTCGTGGTAGAAGTCGCCCTGCCGGAGCAACTCGCGGTCGACGTCGAGGCCGGCGGCCTCGAGCGCGGCGCGGTAGCCGTCGAGGCGGGCGCGGCTGCACAGCAGCCGCGGCGGTCCGGCGATGAAGCCGATGCGCCGGTGGCCCAGCGCGATCAGGTGCTCGGTGGCCTGCATCCCACCGGTCCAGTTGGTCGCGCCGATGGTCGGCACATCCATCGCCGGTGCGCCGACGGGGTCGACGACGACGACGGGCACGCCGAGCCGGCGCAGTTCGGCGTGGATGGGGAGGGGCAGATCGGTGAGCACCAGGATGACGCCGTCGGTGGCGCGGGCGCGCAGGTTCTGCAGCCACTGTCGGGTCGAGCTCGACCGGCGATGGATCGCCGAGATCACGGTGCCGACACCGGTGGCGTGGGCCGCGTCCTCGACGCCGCGGATGATCTCGACCGCCCACGGGCTGTCGAGGTCGTTGAACACGAGGTCGATCAACCCGGCGGGTCCGCGAAGGCGGGCGGTCCACCGGCGGTACCCGTGCCGAGTCAGGATCTCCTCGACCTTGGCGCGGGTCTGCGGCGACACGTCCGAGCGGCCGTTCACGACACGCGACACCGTCGGCACGGAGACGCCGGCCTCCTTGGCGATCGCGGTGATCGTGATCCTGGCTCCTTCGTCGACGGCCACCCGGTAGCTCCTTCGTCCCCTCGCATCTTGCCCGACCGCACCCTTGACGGCCGCGCATCCTGATCTTATGGTGGCGTTGTTTTCCGGAAGTCTTCCGGTAAACAACACCATCACCGGTCAGGGGGCGCCGGGAGAACTCGGTTGAGCTGGCTGGGGGACATCCGACGACCGAAAGGCGCGCTTGATGGAGTCGACTCGCCGTTCCGTGACCGTGGGGGCGCTGGTCACGACGCTCCTGCTCTCGCTTTCGACCGCTTCCGCAGGCATCGCCGGCCACCGGCCCGAGCCGGACCCGACCCTGCGTTCGCTGGCTCGCCACGTCGACCTCCGGGTCGGCACCGCGGTGGACATGAACGCACTCGCCAACGACGCCACGTACCGCGACCGGATCGCCACCGAATTTTCCAGCGTCACCGCCGAGAACGTGATGAAGTGGGACACGATCGAACCGGTCCGCGGGCAGCTCAACTTCGGTCCCGCCGACGAGCTCGTCGACTTCGCCCGGAGCAACGGCCAGAAGGTGCGCGGACACACGCTGCTCTGGCACAACCAGCTGCCCGGGTGGCTCACCCAGGGCGTCGCCTCCGGGGCGATCCAACCGACCGAGCTGCGCGAGATCCTGCGCCAGCACATCCTCGACGTCACCCGCCACTTCCGGGGCCAGATCTATCAGTGGGACGTCGTCAACGAGGTGGTCGACGACAGCGGCAACCTGCGCAACACGATCTGGCTGCAGCAGCTCGGAGCGGGCTACATCGCCGACGCCTTCCGCTGGGCCCACCAGGGTGATCCCCGGGCCAAGCTGTACCTCAACGACTACAACCTCGAGTTCCGATCCCCCAAGGTCGATCGGTATCTCACCCTGGTCCGCGATCTGAAACTTGCCGGCGTGCCGGTCGACGGCATCGGCGCCCAGGGCCACTTCGACATCCAGTTCGGCGCTCCGTCCGCGTTCACGATCGCCGGGATCCTGGGCGACTTCGAGGCTCTCGGGCTGGAGACCGCGATCACCGAATCCGACGTGCGGATGACGCTGCCCGTCGACAACATCAAGCTGGACGCCCAGGCCCAGGGGTACAGCGCCCAGCTCCAGGGGTGCCTGCTCGCCCTGCGCTGCCAGTCGTTCACCGTGTGGGGATACACC
>JBKOUV010000300.1:0-8253 GCA_046723555.1 Actinomycetota bacterium
GGACGGGACGACGTACCGCCACGTCGCCTACGCGCTGGGGTTCGACCCCGAGACCGATCCGGATCGAGCGAACCTCTTCGACTTCGTCACTGCGGCGAGCGATCTCCCGACGACGGTCGGGGCCGACCAACTTGGCTCCGAGGAGCCGTTCGAGAGCGACGCCTATCTCATCCAGGCGACCGAGGTCGATCTGTCCACGATGGACACCGACCTGCCGCCGACGGTCGTCCGGTGGCCGGCCGATGCGACCGTGCCGCTCGCCGACGCCGCCAGGTGCGCGGAGTTGCCTCGTGCCGAGGGCGATCCGTTGTTCACCGACGCCAACCAGCTCACGTTCTTCAAGCAGGCCGGCGTGACCTACTCGGTCGCGGCCACCCTCCAGCTTCCCGGCCGCAGCTGCTGACGTCACCCGAGGGTTTCGCGCCGCGACGTACCGGCGCGAAACCCTCGGATGACGCGAAACCCTCGGGTGTCAGATCAGAGCACGACGACGGAGCGGAGGACCTCGCCCCGCTCCATCTTGTGGAAGGCCTGCTCGACGGCGTCGAGCGGGATCTCCTCGCTGACGAAGCGGTCGAGAGCGAACCGTCCTTGCCGGAAGAGGTCGATGAGCATCGGGAAGTCCCGGCTGGGGAGGCAGTCGCCGTACCAGCTCGACTTGAGGGCGCCGCCGCGGCCGAACACGTCGAGGAACGGCAGCTCGAGCACGTGGTCGGGACGGGGCACGCCGACGAGGACGACGGTGCCGGCGAGGTCGCGAGCATAGAACGCCTGCTTGTACACCTCCGGCATCCCGATCGCCTCGATGCACACGTCGGCGCCAAAGCCGCCCGTGACCGACTTGACGAACTCGACGGGGTCCTCGCGACTCGAGTTGCAGGTATGGGTGGCGCCGAACTCCTTCGCCCAGTCCAGCTTGCGATCGTCGATGTCGATGGCGACGATCGTCGAGGCCCCGGCGAGCGCGGAGCCGGCGATCGCGGCGTCGCCGACACCGCCGCAGCCGAACACGGCGACGGACTTGCCACGGGACACCGCGCCAGTGTTGATCGCCGCGCCGAGGCCGGCCATCACTCCGCATCCGAGCAGTCCGGCGGCCGTCGCCGGCGCATCGGCGTCGACCTTCGTGCACTGCCCGGCGGCGACGAGCGTCTTGTCGGCGAAGGCCCCGATCCCGAGCGCCGGCGAGAGCACGGTGCCGTCACCCATGGTCATCTTCTGCGACGCGTTGTGGGTCGCGAAGCAGTACCACGGCTCGCCCCGCTTGCACGCCCGGCAGTTCCCGCACACCGCCCGCCAGTTGAGGATCACGAAGTCGCCCGGGGCGACCTCGGTGACGCCGTCGCCCACGGACTCGACGACACCGGCCGCCTCGTGGCCGAGCAGGAACGGGAACTCGTCGTTGATCCCACCCTCGCGGTAGTGCAGGTCGGTGTGGCACACGCCGCACGCCTGGACCCGGACGACAGCCTCCCCGGGCCCCGGATCGGGGACGACGACCGTCTCGATCGTGACCGGCTCACCCTTGGCGGGGGCGATCACGCCCCTGACTTCTTCTGGCATGGCGGCACGATATTCCGTCACACGGGGCTCCGCCCCCCGTGAACCCCCGGCTCACGGCGAGGACGGCTCGAACGGTTTCGGCTCGACGAGCACCCACCAGTTGCCCGAGTTGTCCCGCATCACCGCCTCGACGCCGTACGGGCGGTCCGCGGGCTCGTTGAGGAACGTCACCCCGCGGGCCGAGAGCTCCTCGTACGTCTTGCGGCAGTCGTCGACGTTGAGCCCGCCGCCGTTCATCGTGCCCTTGGCGAGCATCCGGCGGACGTAGCCCGCGGCCTCCTCGTCCAGCGGTGGACCCGGTACGGACAGGTTGATCTTCAGGTCGGGCTGATCGGGGTGGCCGACGGTCAGCCAGCGGTAGTCGCCCATCGTCACGTCGTCGCGCAGTTCGAAGCCGAGCTTGTCGGTGTAGAAGTCGAGGGCCTCGTCGAGATCGTTGACCCACACGGTCATCAGGGAGATGTTGCTGATCATGGAGCCGACGCTACGACTGGTCGGCGGACGGCCGCTTCTCCCGAATTGCGGAGTTGTTGAACGGCCCGAGCATGAACACGTAGCAGCCGGGGATGTGATCGCTGGACCGGGCCTCCTCGCTGCGCTGGTACTCGGTGGGGCTCATCCCGACGAGCTCGCTGAACCGGGCGCTGAACGTTCCGAGGCTGGAATAGCCGACGAGGAAGCAGACCTCGGTGACGGTGAGGTTGGTGGCCCGGAGCAGGTCCCGCGCCCGCTCCATGCGGCGGCGGGCCAGGTACCGCATCGGGGTCTCGCCGTACGCGGCGGCGAACGTGCGCACGAAGTGGTACTTGGAGACGCCGGCCTCGGCGCTCAACCGGTCGAGGTCGAGCGGCTCGGCAAACGATCGGTCGGCGTGGTCCTTGGCCCGGCGCAGGTGGACCAGCAGCGCCTCGGGTACGGACGCGGCCGCCATCTCAGAACAACCGCAGCTCCTCGGGGGCGAGGCCGCGGAGCTCGTCGTAGTCGACCTCGACCCAGCGGAAGCCACGTGCCTCGGCGAGCACCCGCGCCTGGGGCCTGACGACCTGGGCGACGAGCACGCCGCGCACCGCTCCCAGCGTCGAGTCGAGGTGCAGCCGCTCGACGTAGCGGGTGAGCTGCTCGACGCCGTCGATCTCGCCCCGGCGCTTCACCTCCACGGCGACGACCTGGCCGCCACCGTCGCGGCAGACCAGGTCGATCGGCCCGATCGCCGTCGGATACTCCCGCCGCACCAGGCGGAAGCCCGCCTCGATCACGTCGGGGTTGGCGGCGAGGAGCTCTTGGAGATGGGCCTCGACACCGTCCTTGCGCAGCCCGGGGTCGGCGCCCAGCTCGAACGCGCTGTCGGACAGCACCTCGTGCAGGATGATCGTGAGCTGCTCGCCCTTGGGATTGGTGACGACCCACTCGCGGTCGGAGGTGACGAGCGAGTTCGGCGCGTTCATCCAGTTCAGCGGCTTGTACGCCCCGCCGTCGGCGTGCACCGCGACGCAGCCGTCGGCCTTGACCATGATCAACCGCACCGCCTCCGGCAGGTGGGCGGTCAACCGTCCGGCGTAGTCGACCGAGCACCGGGCGATCACGATCCGCACACCCGAGTGTTTCACGCCGCGACATACCGGCGCGAAACCCTCGGGTGGTCAGGACCGTTTGCGCATCCGCTGCTGGATGATCGCCCGCCGTTCCTGGAGCTCTCGATGGGTGAGGCGTTGGACGGTCGGGTCGAGGCCGAAACCGGCTTTGACGCCGTCGAGGTCGATCTCGACGGCCCGCGTGTCGATCCCCAGCTCGCGGCCGAGCCGCTCGCCGTGGCGCCGGGCGAACAGCATCGAGATGTTGGCGATCTCGGCCAGGATGTCGAGGTCCGGGGCGAGGCGGGCGATCGCGCCGTCGAGGAAGACGAGGTTCTTGACGTAGAGCATCAGCTCCTTCGGCATCCGGGCCCCGTACCCGAGCAACGCCTTGACCACGCGCTGGACCTCTCGCACCAGCTGATCGCCGGTCAGGGTCGTGGGATCCACCGGCGCCTGGTCGAGCCCGAGGTCGTGCACGACCGCGTCCAGGTCGGTGTCGACGGGCAGGGCGCCCAGGTCACGAAGCGCCCGCATCTGCCCGCGCAGGTCGTTCGTCATCGCGGCCATCATCAACCGGAGGAAGGCGACCCTTCGCTCGTCGTCGAGGCGCCCGACGATCCCGAAGTCGAGCAGGGCCGTGCGCCCGTCGGGCAGCACGAACAGGTTGCCCCCGTGGAGGTCACCGTGGAAGATGCCCTCCACCATCGCCCCCTCCATCAGGGCGATCATCGCCGTGCGCACAACGCCCTCGGTGTCGACGCCCGCCTGGCGCATCCCGGCCACGTCATCGAACTTGAAGCCGTCGACCCGCTGCATCACCAGCACCCGGCGGGTGACGAGCTCCGGGTGCGGGCGGGGCACCACGTACCCGGTCTGACCGAGGTCGCGGAGCATCACCGCCACGTCCAGCATGTTGGCGGCCTCGACCCGGAAGTCGAGCTCCTCGACAATCGTGTCGGCGAACAGCTCCACCAACGCCGGCGGGTTGGCGAGCGACGCCACCGGGATGCGCCCGACCAGGTGGGGCGCGAGCCACGCCATCGCCCGGAGGTCGCGGTGGATCGCGTAGGCGACGTCCGGCCGCTGCACCTTCACCACGACCTCCTCTCCCGTGGTCAGCCGGGCGACGTGCACCTGGGCGATCGACGCGGCCGCGAGCGGCGTCTCGTCGAACGACACGAACACCTCGTCGAGCCGCCGGCCGAGGTCCTCCTCGACGGTCCGCCGGACGTCGTCGAAGGACTCCGCCGGCACCCGGTCACGACAGCGCTTGAACTCGTCGACCAGCTCCGGGGGGAAGAGCCCCTCGCCCGAGGAGATGATCTGGCCCAGCTTGATGAACGTCGGACCGAGCGCCTCCGCGGCCAGGCGCAGGCGCCGCGAGAGCTCGGCGACGCCCTTCGCGCCGGGCGCCTTGCCTCGGTGGCGACGCCACAGCCAGGGGACCACCGCGGTACCCAGGCGGGCGGCGACGCCGAAGCCGCGACGCCCGGGCGGCCACCGACCCGGAGTGATCAGTCGGGGCACCTCGCGCCGCGCCCGCTCGCGCAGCGCTTCCGCGTCCTCCCACCAGCGGATGGCGCCGCGGTCGAGCACCCACGGGACTTCGTCCGGGAAGACACCCCAGGCGAGATCCTCCGGCTGGCCCGTCCCATCGATGCTGGTCATTCCCTCTCCATGATGGCGGCCAGTGACGAAATCCGGCCGTATCGTCCCGCCGACCGGGTGTGACATACGGTCCAGACGGTGACGGGGACCACGACCACCACGACGACCTCACCCTTCGACGTCGCGCCGGTGACCCTGTTCGGCCGCGTGTTCGAGTACAAGTACGTGGTCGCGGCGGTCTTCGTCGCCGCGCTGTTCCTCGACATCCTCGACACGACCATCGTCAACGTCGCCCTGCGCACGATCGGCGCCGAGCTGCAGACGGAGTCGATCGAGTGGATCGTGCTCGGCTACACGCTGTCGCTGGCCGTGTGGATCCCGGCCAGCGGTTGGCTCGGCGACCGCTTCGGCACCAAGCGCGTCTTCCTGACCGCGCTCGTGTTCTTCGTCGGCGGGTCGGCGCTGTGCGGGGCGGCGCAGTCGATCGGCCAGCTCGTCACATTCCGTGTCCTCCAAGGTGTCGGTGGCGGGATGCTGACACCGATCGGCGTGGCGATGATGTTCCGGGCCTTCCCCCCGGTCGAGCGGGCCCGGGCGGCGACGATCGTCCTGGTCCCCACCCTCGTCGCGCCGGCGTTGGGCCCGGTGCTCGGCGGTCTCATCACCGACACGATCGGGTGGCGCTGGATCTTCTACGTCAACATCCCGGTCGGTGTCACGGCGCTCGTGTTCGGGCTGCGCTACCTCCGCGAGCACACCGAGCCCGAAGCCGGTCGCTTCGACGTCCCCGGTTTCGTGCTGTCGGGGTTCGGGCTGGCGTCGATCATCTACGCCCTGAGCGAGGGACCGAGGGTCGGATGGAACAGCCCGGCCGTCGTCGTGCTCGGGATCGCCGGCATCCTCTCGTTCGTCCTGTTGGTGTGGGTGGAGACCCACAAGCCCGAGCCGATGCTGGCGTTGCGCCTGCTCAAGGACCGGTTGTTCGCCACCACCAACCTGGTGATGGCGTTCAGCATGGCGAGCTTCGTCGGCCTGCTGTTCGTGCTCCCGCTCTACCTGCAGGGCCTGCGCGGGCTCAGTCCGCTGGAGAGTGGGCTGGTGACGTTTCCCCAGGCCATCGGCATCCTCGTCTCGTCGCAGATCGCGGGGCGGATCTATGGCCGGCTCGGTCCTCGCCGGCTGGTGACCGGAGGAATGGCGTGGGCGGCGCTGTGCGTGGCCGCGTTCATGACCCTGGGACTCGAGACCAACCTGTGGTTCATCCGGGCCCTCGTCTTCGGCCGCGGCCTCGGAATGGGCTTCACCTTCGTCGCCGTCCAGGCGGCAAGCTACGCCCGGATCGTCCCGAGCGACAACGGCCGGGCGTCGGCGATCTTCACGACCCAGCGTCAGATGTCGGTGTCGATCGGCGTGGCGTTGATGGCGACCGTGTTGTCCGGGTTCACCTCGCTCACCGCCACGCCGTCCGACCCGCAGCGCGCGCTCGAGGGCTACCGCTGGACGTTCGCCGTGGCCACCGTCCTCGCCGTGATCGGCGTGCTCGTCGCGACCCGCATCAGCGACGAGGACGCCGCGGCGTCGATGGCGCCCCGCTGACCGCGGACCGGACCACCTCGTCGAGCGCGGCGACGTGCGCCGATGCCGTCAAGCCGCGGACGTCGCGGTGGGCTCGCTCGCCGAGCGCCTGGGCGTAGGCGGGGTCCCGGAGGAGTGTCTCGATCGCGTCGGCCCAGCCCTGCCGGTCGTGTGGCTCCACCAGCACGCCATTCACGCCATCGACCAGCCACGTGTCGAGCCCGCCGATCCTCGCCGCCACGACGGCCGCCCCGGCTGACATGGCCTCGAGCGCGACCGCCCCGAGCGGCTCGGGCCACTGCGACGGCACGACGACGATGTCCGAGCCGATCAGCAACTCGTCGGTCGTGGCGTAGTCGAGGTGTCCGAGCGAGGTCACCCGGAGGTTCGGGTTGGCCCCGATGGCGTCGTGCAGGAGCGAGCGGCAGTCGTCCCAGTAGCCGGCGTGCTCCACGACGCCGGCGACGCGCAGTTCGACGGAGCCCTCCGCCCGCACCGTCGCGAGCGCCTCGATGAGCTGGGCGAGGCCCTTCTCCGGGGTGATGCGTCCGGCGAACGTGATGACGGCCGGGTCGCGCGGGCTCGCCCGTCGGCGCCGGCGTAGCGGACCGAGCGGCCGGATCGGGCGGGGGAGCCAGTGGATCCGCTCGGCGACCCCCGGCTCGGCGTCGCTGAGCAGCGCCTGCATGAACCGGCTGACCACGACGATCGCGTCGACGTCGCGCAGCGTCCGGCTGAGGGCGGTCCGTTCGCTCAGCTCGGCGTCGCCCAGCGGCCGCTCGGGGTACCGGAGCACGCAATGGCCGGCCCGGATCGCGTGCAGGCAACCGGACCCGAGGCGCTCGCGGCAGGCACCGTGGTGGTCCCGCCGCCAGCGCAGCTCGCTCAGGCAGGTCAGGTAGTGGTCGTGGACGTACCAGATGAGCGGGCCACGATCGGGCATCGCGGCGAGCGCGGTCACGACGGCGGGGTCGAACAGGTTGTGCAGGTAGATCACGTCCGCCGCGCTGCGACCGACGGCGTCCACCAGCTCGACCGCGGTGTGGGGCCCGACCTTGCGCGAGCCGAGCCCGTCGACGACGTCAATCGAGTCGAGCACCGGTGACACGTCGCCGGCCACGAACCCGCAGACGAGGTGTGAGCGCACGCCCCGCGACGCCAGCTCTGCGGTGACCAGCTCGATGTACTCCTCGGTGCCCCCGAATCGGCCGCCCTTTTCGTTGACGTGGACGATCGAGCGAAAGGCCAGAGCTTCCCGGGAGGGCATCGTTCGATCTTACGAACCGCGCGCGACGGCGTGCTCGGGGCGTTCGCTATCCGCCGCCCCCGGTCTGTGTCACCGCAACTGCCGTCGAACGCGGTTTCGGTGACACAGACAAGCTCAGAACCCGGGAGACCCGTGGACGTGGTCGCACCAGCGCTGCTCGCCGGGCTTGATCGCGCCGGCGCCGACGCCCTCGAGGGCGGCGAACGGGCCGCACGGGTGCGGGGTGATCCAGACGTGGATCATCGGTGACTGGGCGAGTTCGACGAGGGGTGGCGGACAGTCGCCGTTGGGCAGGCGGAGCCCGGCGACGGTCGGCGCCACGGGGTCGTCGGTGAAGCACAGATCGTTGTGGATGTGCCACTGCATCAACTTGCCGCCCCAGTTCGGCACCTCGTCGAGGCTCATCGAGTCGGGCAGCATGTACATCGCGCTCACCAGCTTCTTCGAGCCGTCGGGCTGTGGCTCGTAGACCAGGCTCTCCGGCGCATCCGGGTCGAGCCAGACGTCGTCGTTGATCCAGTCCCACTGGATGTAGTGCTCGTGCCCGGTGCCGGCGTCCTGGATCGAGTGGAACCCGGCGGCCTCGGCGACGGCCGGGTCGGACCACTGGCCCAGCCGGGTCACCGTGGTCGCGACGAGGTTCTCGGCGAACGCCTGCTGTTTGGG
>JBKOUV010000270.1:0-7701 GCA_046723555.1 Actinomycetota bacterium
GGGCTGGCGTCGATCGGTGTGTGGCTCGGGGGCCGGGTCCGAGCCGGGCGCGACCGCCGGCGGGCGATGCGCCACGGCGGGCGGGACCTCGCTGCCTTCGCGGCCGCGGTTGCCGCCCAGCGCGACGCCCGCTGGCGACACCACGTCGCATCTGTGCCGACCGTGGCCGACGCGGTGACGGAGGCGGCCGCCGTCGGCGCCGACGTGTGGGGGCGCCGGGCCGATCATCCGTCGGCCTTCGTCGCGATGGTGGGCTGGGGGCCGGTCACGTGGGAGGTCGCGCTCGAGTCGACTGGACCGATCGCCACCGAGGTCGCCGGCGTGGTCGCGGCGGCCGAGCACTTCGACGACGTCCCGGTCCCGGTCGACCTCGGACCCGGCGCGTCGCTGGCGATCCGCGGCCCGACTGCCCGCGCCGTTGTGCGCGCTCTGATCGTGCAGGTGGCCACGTGGACCGGGCCCGCCGACTGGAGACTCATCGTCGTCACGGGCGATCCCGCGGGCTGGGATTGGTGCCGCTGGCTGCCCCACGTCGCCACCGTCGGGGGAACGCCCCTGGTCGTCGCGGCGGACAATCCTGGCGAGCTCGCCGCTGCGTTCGCGCCCCTCGAGGCCGATGGCCGTCATCTCGTCATCGCCACCGATCGGGCGGAGCTGCTGGCCGTGCGCACCGGTCCGATGCGCCGCTTCCTCGGCACCCAGCCATCGGTCGCCGTGATCGCCGCGGTGCCGGCCGACGATCCGGTTCCGGCGTTGTGCGTCAGCGCGTTGGAGGTCGGATCCACCGGCACGGCTCGATGGCGGCCGGACACGTCGTCGCCGGCGGCGCCGGGTCGGGTCCACGTCGCCGGGGTCACGACCGAGACGGCACGACGGGTCGCCCGCCGCCTCGCCGGGCTCCACGACCCCGAGGATCCGGCGACCGCCGACAACTCGGTCCCCACCATGGTGACGCTGCGCTCGGTCAACGAGCATCACGGCAGCGGTCCGATCGACGACGCCATCGCGATCGCCGCCTGCTGGCGATCCGGGGGCCCCGACCCACCACCGGTCGCCGCAATCGGTCTCACCGGGGATGGCGGCGTCGAGGTCGACCTTGCTCGCGACGGACCGCACGCGTTGATCGCCGGCACGACCGGTTCCGGGAAGAGTGAGTTGCTGCGGACCCTCGTCACCGCGCTGGCCGCCCGATCGGGCCCCGACCACGTGACGTTCGTGCTCATCGACTACAAGGGCGGAGCGACGTTCGACGCGTGCACCGACCTCCCCCACACGGCCGGCGTCGTCACCGATCTCGACGAACGCCTCGCCGACCGAGCACTGGTCAGCCTCGAAGCCGAGCTCCGCCGCCGCGAGCGACTCCTCCGCGCCGCCGGCGCCCAGGACCTCTCCGCCTACCGTGCCGTCGCCGGTCGGGCGCCGCTGCCCCGGCTGGTGGTGGTCATCGACGAGTTCGCCGCCCTCGCCGGTGAGCTCCCCCAGTTCCTCGCCTCGCTGGTCGGCATCGCCCAGCGCGGCCGCAGCCTCGGGCTCCACCTCGTGCTGGCCACGCAGCGGCCGGCGGGCGTCGTCGACGACCACATCCGCGCCAACACCAACCTCCGCATCGCCCTCCGGCTGCAGGATCCGGCCGACGGCCGCGATGTGGTCGGCGATCCGGCACCGGCCTCGTTCCCGCGCGGCACACCCGGGCGGGCGATGCTACGACTCGGGCCGGGTGAGACGGTTGTGTTCCAGGCGGCCACCGGCAGCGGGCACGACCTCGACGTGCTCGTCCGGTCGATCCGCCATGCCGCCGCGCTGTCCGACGTCGGTCCGCTTCACCGACCGTGGCTGCCTCCGTTGCCGCCGATGATCGGCGCGGACGGGTGCCACGACGTCGCGCTCGGCCCCGGCGATGCGGGTGTCCTTGACGATCCGGCGGAGCAGGCCCAGCGGGCGCTGCGTTGGGAGCCTGAGCGTGGCCACCTCGCGCTCCTGGGCGGGCGCCGCTCGGGAACGACGACCGCGGTCCGGACGCTCCTCGCCACGCTGGCCCGGGAACGCTCACCCGCCCAGCTGCACGCGTACGTGATCGACGCCAGCGGCGATGACCGGCTCGACGACCTCGAACGGCTCGCCAGCTGTGGTGCCGTCGTGCGACCGCACGAGCGCGAGCGGCTCGGTCGGTTGCTGCGTCGTCTCGTCGCGGAGATCGACGCCCGCCGCCAGGCCGGCGGGCGCGGGAACCGACCGCACGTCGTCCTGGCCATCGACGGACTTCCCCAGCTCGGCGGCGCGCTCGCCAGTGCGACCGGCGAGCTCGAGCTGCTGACGCGCATCATCGCCGAGGGGGCGGCGCTGGGCGTGACGTGCGCGGTGGCGGCGACGCGGCCCGGGGCCATCCCGGTCTCGACCCTCGCTGCGTGCAGCGAGCGCTGGGTGTTCCGGCTCGACGATCCGGCCGAAGCGCCGTTGTGTGGTGTTCCCGCGGGCGCCGTCCGTGCCGCCGTTCCGGGACGGGTCGTCGTGGCGTCGAGCGGGCTCGAGGCGCAACTGGCGGTCATCGACGTCGAGCCCGGACCGCTCGACGCGCTGGGAGGTGGCCCACGACTCGTCGGAACCCTCCCGGCCGAGGTCGCTGCCGCCGACATTCCTCCCGGGTCTCGCCACCCCGACGGCGAGACTCAGCTTGTCATCGGCATCGACTTCGAATCGCTCGAACCGGCGACACTCACCGTGCCGGACGGTGAGCACGTGCTCGTCGCCGGTCCGCCCCGCAGCGGCCGGAGCACGACGTTGATGCGCCTGGCGGAGTCGTGGTGTGACGCCCATCCCGCAGGGGTCACCCACGCCGTGGCTCCCCTGCTCCGCTCGCCCCTCGCCGCCCGTCCCGATGCGGTCAACTGGGACGACGTCGCGGCAGTGATCGGCGCCGTCCGGGAGGGTGATCCATGCCTCCTGCTCATCGACGACGCCGAGCGGGTCGACGACCCCTCCGGAGCGGTCGGGGCGTTGATCGCCGACCGCCGTCCGGGGCTGCTGGTGATCGCGGCCGGCCGCCCGGACGCCCTCCGCATCCAGTACGGACAGTGGACCAACGTGATCCGGCGCAGCCGCGCCGGGCTGCTGATGTCGGCGTGCGCCGACACCGATGGGGACGTGCTCGGCGAACTGCTCCCGCGGCGCCCGCCGATCCCGTCCCGTCCCGGCCTGGCGTGGGTCGTCAGCGGGGGGCAACGAGCGCTCGTGCAGGTGGCTCGATCTCGGAGCGCCTCGCCCCCCCGATCTTGCGGGCCGTGACCGCGGTTAGTCGGTCGCGTCGTCGCGGCGCGCCCGGAGCCGCCGCTTGCCTTCGTGCATCGCCGCGACCCGGGCGATCGGGATCTCGTGACCCTCGGCGACGAGGTCGGCGGGCAGCCGCTGGGGTGCGGGCAGAGCGTCGGCCCACGGATCTCCGTCGCCCAGCCGTTCAACCGCGTTGAGGATCGTGAAGTCCGCCGGCTTCACGTCGTCGAGATCGTCCCAGCCGACGGGGAACGACACCGGCACACCCGGACGGGCGCGGGGGCTGTAGGCGGCCACCACCGTGGCACCACCGGTGCGGGTCGAGTCGACGAAGACCTTGCCCCCACGGTCCTCCTTGAGGAACGCCGTCGTCGCCGTCTGCGGGTCGAGGCGCTCGGCCCGGCGGGCGATCGCCCGTGTCGCCGCGGCGGCGTCCTCCATCGTCGCGCGGCGTTCGATCGGCACGAAGACGTGCACCCCCTTCGCCCCACTGGTCTTGACGGCACCGGCCAGACCGCTGTCGGCGAGCGCCTGCTGCACGAGATGGGCGGTGGCGACGGCCTTGGCGAAGCCGCCGTCGTCGCCGGGCGGGTCGAGGTCGAGCACGAGATGGGTGGCCCGATCGAGCCGATCGACCCGCGCCAGCGTCGGGTGGTACTCGATGGCCCGCTGGTTGCCGAACCACAGCAGCGTGCGCCGGTCGTTGCACAGGGCGTAGGAGACCGTGCGCTTCGACGCCTCCGCCCACAACGGCACCGTCCGCACCCACTCCGGCGTGTACTTGGGCACGTTCTTCTGCATGAACGGCGCCTGACCGTGGGTGACCCGGATGACCGAGAGCGGGCGGTCGTGGAGCTCCGGGAGGATCCGGTCGGAGATCGCGTCGAGGTAATCGACCAGCGCCCGCTTCTTCACTCCGGCCCCGTCGAAGAGCGGCTGATCGAGGTTCGTCAGCTCGACCCCGCCCCGGGACTCGCCGCGTGCTGAACCGGCCATCAGTCGGGCAGCCTACGGTGGCGCCATGACGTCACGCATCGTCACCGTCGGTGCCGCCCAGCTCGGCCCGATCCAGCGGGCGGACTCGCGCAAGGAGGTGGTTGAGCGGCTGCTCGCCCTGCTCCAGGAGGGGCGCGACCGGGGATGCGAGCTGGTCGTGTACCCGGAGCTCGGCTTGACCACGTTCTTCCCCCGGTGGTTCGTCGACGACATCACCGAGTTCGACCACTTCTACGAGGCCGCGATGCCCGGACCGGAGACGCAGGTGCTGTTCGACGAGGCCCGTCGCCTCGGGATCGGCTTCAGCCTCGGGTACGCCGAGTTGACCGAGCCCGACGCCGGCGGCACCAGGCACCGCTACAACACCCAGATCCTCGTCGAGCGGGACGGTTCGGTCGTCGCCCGGTTCCGCAAGGTCCACCTGCCCGGGCACGAGGAGCACGAGCCGGAGCGCCCGTTCCAGCACGCCGAGCGCTACTACTTCGAGCCCGGCCCGGAGGGCTTCGGGGTGTGGCGGGCGTTCGGTGGGCTGGTCGGGATGATGATCTGCAACGACCGGCGCTGGCCCGAGTCGTACCGGGTGATGGGGCTGCAGGGGGTCGAGCTGATCCTCTGTGGCTACAACACGCCCGTCCACTACGCCCCCGACCCGAGCCAGGACGCCCTGCAGGGCTTCCACAACGCGCTGGTGATGCAGTCCGGCGCCTACCAGAACGGCACGTGGGTGGTCGGGGTCGCCAAGGGCGGGGTCGAGGAGGGCGTCGACATGATCGCCCAGAGCATGATCATCGCCCCGTCGGGGCAGATCGTCGCCCAGGCGTTGACGTCGGGTGACGAGCTCGTGGTCGCCCGCTGCGACCTCGACTGGTGCCGGCGCTACAAGGGCACGGTGTTCGACTTCGACCACTACCGCCGCCCCGAGGTGTACGGCCGGATCACGTCCCAGCGGGGAGCGACGCCCCCGCGGTAAGAGATCGCGGAATCTGTGTCACCGAATCCGCGTTCGACGACGGATGCGGTGACACAGACGCGTGCGAGGAGTCGCCGGGTTTGACAGAATGTAAAGGCGATGGTGGAGTTCGTCCTCAACGGCGCGGCGGTCGAGGTTCGCGACGACCACCCGCACCTGCTGGCCGCCCTGCGCGAGGAGCTCGACGTCACCTCACCCAAGGACGGGTGCTCGCCGTCGGGGCAGTGCGGATGCTGCACGGTTCTCGTCGACGGCAAGGCGGTCGTCAGCTGCAACCTGGGCCTCGACAAGATCGCCGGCAAGTCGATCGTGACGCTCGAGGGCGTCGATCCCGAAGAGCGGCGCCGGTTCGCCGACGCCTTCGCCGCGTGCGGCGGGCTGCAGTGCGGGTTCTGCATCCCCGGCATCGTGATCCGGGCGAAGGCCCAGATCGACAAGAAGGGCGCCGAGCTCGACCGAGCGGCGATGGCGCCACACCTCGGCGCCCACCTGTGCCGGTGCACCGGGTACGTCAAGATCCTCGACGCCATCGAGTCCGTCGCCAAAGGAAAGTCGTTCGAGGTCTCGCGCGGCTCGAGCGTCGGCGCGTCGGGGATGAAGTACGAGGCCGGTGAGCTCGCCCTCGGCGACCGGGACTACATCGACGACCTGCGCGTGCCGGGCATGCTCCACGCCGCCTTCCACCTCACGGACCACGCCCGGGCGGACATCCTCGCCATCGACACCGGCGCGGCGAAGGCGGCCACTGGTGTGGTCGCCGTGTTCACCGCCGCGGACATCCCCGGCGAGCTCCGCGTGGGCATCATCCACAAGGACTGGCCGATCATGATCCCGGTCGGCGGGCGCACGTCGTACGCGGGCGACGTCCTGGCGGTCGTCGTCGCCGAGACCCGCCAGCAGGCTCGCGCCGCCGCCGAGCTCGTCGACGTCAACTACGACGTGCTCCCGCCGGTCACCGATCCGCTCGCCGCGATCGAGCCCGATGCGCCGGTCGCGGTGTGGGGCACCGACGACAACGTGCTGTCGCGCAGCGCCTACACGCGCGGCGACATCGACGCCGCGCTCGCCTCGAGCGCGCACACAGTGCACGAGGTGTTCCAGACCCAGCGCATCGACCACGCCTTTCTCGAGCCCGAGTCCACACTGGCCGTGCCGTCAGGCGACGGCGACGGCCGGCGACTGCACGTGTACTCCGGCGGGCAGGGCGTGTGGGACGACCGCGACGACATCTGCCGGGTGCTCGACGTCGCCACCGATCGGGTCGTCGTCGAGCTGGTGTCCAATGGTGGGGCGTTCGGCGGCAAGGAGGACATGATCAACCAGGCCCAGACCGCGCTGGCGGCGTGGCTCCTCGACCGGCCGGTCAAGTGCACGCTGTCCCGCGAGGAGAGCTTCCGGATCCACTCCAAGCGCCACCCGATCCGCCTCGAGTACTGGGCCGGGTGCGACGCCGACGGGATGCTCACCGGCGTGAGGGTGCGAGCGGTCGGCGACTCGGGGGCCTACGCGTCGGTCGGGATGAAGGTGCTCGAACGGGCGGCCGGCCACGCCACCGGCCCGTACCACGTGCCGGCCGTCGACGTGGAGTCGATCGCGGCGCGCACGAACAACCTGCTGTGCGGCGCGTTCCGCGGGTTCGGCGCCAACCAGGCGCAGTTCGCGATGGACGGCGTGCTCGACCGGCTGGCCGAGGCGGTCGGCATCAGCGGCTGGGAGATCCGCAAGCGCAACGTGATCCGACCGGGCGCGGTGTGGGGTCCCGGCCAGGTGATGGACGACGGCGCGGCCGGTGCCGAGACCTGCCTCGACGCGATCAAGCCGGCGTACGACGCCGCCGTGACCGCCGGCAAGGCGGTGGGTCTCGGCCTCGGCCTGAAGAACGCCGGTCTCGGCAACGGCTTGCGTGAAGTCTCGGGCGCGGTCGTGCGGTTCGGTGCCGACGGACGCGTCGAAGTCCGGCACGGGTGGACCGAGATGGGCCAGGGCGTGCACACGGTCGCCCTCCAGGTCGCCGCGCAGGAGCTCGGCATCGACCCGGACCGGATCGACGTCATCGTCGACACGACCCGCCAGCTCGGGTTCGGCCAGACCACCGGGTCACGCGGCACGCTCATGGCCGCCGGCGCGGTGCAACGGGCGTGCGCGGCCGCGCTGGCCGACGGGTGCCAGCCGGGCGTCGACTACCACGCCGAGCACGTCGTCGACTGGACGGACCAGCTCGGCGATCCGGACCACCCGCTCCCGACGATCCACGCTGCGTTCGGCTACGCCGCCCAGCTCGCCATCGTCGACCGGGAGACGGGCAAGGTCGAGCGGGTCGTGGCCGTGCACGACGTCGGCAAGGCGGTGAACCCGGTGCTGTGCGAGGGCCAGATCGAGGGCAGCGTGCACATGGGTCTCGGCTACGCCCTGACCGAGGACTACCCGGCCGATCCCGAGACCGGCTTCCCGGAGTTCATGACCCTCCG
>JBKOUV010000351.1:0-6658 GCA_046723555.1 Actinomycetota bacterium
CCCGCCACCCCTCGAACTGCCCTTCGTGCCACAGCGTCGCCCCGGGCAACGTCGCCACCGTCACCGCCGCGGCCCGCACCTGCGGCTCCGGCACCTCGTTCGCCGCGCGCGGCTCGTCGTGGTTCTCGGTGAAGCGGAGCAGGCGGCGCTGGTAGCCGAGATCGGCGTGCAGGTGGCCGCGCACCTCGTCCGCGCTCCCGTGCAGGAGCCGGTCGTAGAGACGCTTGTCGTAGCAATAGTCGAAGCCGAGGTTCTGCAGCTCCCACTCCAGATCCCAATATGCCTCGGCGATGAACAGCATCTGCGGGTGGACGAACCGAACCGCCGCGATCACGTCGGACCAGTACTCCCGCGTCGGCGGCGGCCCGGGTCGGTCACCCCACGTGCGGCGGAACACCTCGTTGAGCATGAGCATCGCCATGTCGCACCGCACCCCGTCGGCCTGGTGGCCGATGTCGACGAGGGTGTCGATCGCCGCCTGGCGCAGCCCGGGTGCGAACGCGTTGAGCTGAGCCACGTCGGGCCAAGGCGGGAAGTACGGATCCCGACCGCGGGCGATCACGGCATCGCCAACGGTGAGGAAGCCCGCCGGGTCGCGAGCGACGTCGTCGGGCGTGCCCTGAACGAAGTACTCCGGGTGGTCGACCAGCCAAGGATGGTCCGGCGCGACGTGGTTGGGCACGAAGTCGACGAGCAGGCGGACGCCGCGGGCGGCCAGCGCCCGCCGGGCCGCGGCCAACCCGGCCCGGCCGCCGAAGCGGCGGTCGACCTCGTACCGGTGAACGCTGTACGCCGATCCGATCACGTCGGCCTCGCCGAGGTCGTCGAGTGTGGCGCGGAAGTCGGCCATGTGGGTCGGCGATTCGAGCGCGAGTTGCACCCCGGCCGGGCTGCGCTCCCAGACCCCCATCAGCCAGACCGCATCGACACCGGTCGGCGTCACGCGGTCCCACACCGGGTCGGTCACGTCGGCGAGTGTCACCATCCGGCCGGCCTCGACCCCGAGGTCGTGGAGCCACGCGGCCGTGTTGAGCTCGTAGATGACGGGATCCGACCCCCATCTACTCACAAGTCATCCACCCTGTAGACGAGGTTGCCGGCGAGGGCGGTGGACAGCAGGTCCTCGGGACGGAGGTAGCCGAGCAGCTGGATGATGCGGGCGACGAGCCCGGTCCAGCCGGTCTGGTGGCTGGCGCCGAGGCCGGCGCCGTTGTCGCCGTGGAAGTACTCGTTGAAGATCAGCAGGTCCTTCCACAGCGGGTCGGTCTGGAACCGCTCGGTCCCGCCGTACAGCGGTCGCCGGTCCTGCTCGTCGGTTGTGAAGATCGAGACCAACCGGCGGCCGATCTCCTGGGCCACCTCGAAGAGCGTGCACACCCGACCGGACCCGGTCGGGCACTCGATCTTGAAGTCGTCGCCGTAGAAGGCGTACAGGTGCAGCAGCCCGCGCAGGATGAGGTAGTTGACCGGGAACCACACCGGGCCCCGCCAGTTCGAGTTGCCGCCGAACATCCCGGTGTCGGACTCCGCCGGCAGGTAGGCGACCTCGTACGTCTGCCCGTGCACGTCGAAGCGGAACGGATGGTCGGCGTGGTAGCGCGACACCGCCCGGAGGCCATGCGGGCTCAGGAACTCGTCCTCGTCGAGCATCCGGGTGAGGATCCGGCGCAGCTTGGTCTCGTCGACCACGGCGAGCATCCGTCGTCCGTTCACCCCGCGCACCCGGGCGTCATGGATCGTCGCCAGCAGCTCCGGCATCGCCTCGACGCGCTGCCGCAGGCGGGCGAGCAGTCCGTCGCCGAGCTCGTCGCCGCCGTGGGGCAGGACCGTGGTCGCGCACAGGGGGAGGAGCCCCACCATCGAACGCACCTTGAGCCGGCTGGCGCGGCCGTCCGGCAACCGCAGCAGGTCGTAGAAGAAGCCGTCCTCCTCGTCCCAGAGCTCGTCCTGGTTGTCACCGATGCGGTCCATCGCCGCGGCGATGAAGGCGAAGTGCTCGGCGAACTTGAGCACCATGTCCTCGTAGAGGGGATCGTGGCGGGCGAGCTCGAAGGCGATGCCGAGCATGCACTGGGCGTAGAACGCCATCCACGCCGTCCCGTCGGACTGCTCGAGCCGGCCGCCGGTCGGGAGCGGGGCGCTGCGGTCGAACACGCCGATGTTGTCGAGTCCGAGGAAGCCGCCCTCGAAGACGTTGCGGCCGGTCGGGTCCTTGCGATTGATCCACCACGTGAAGTTCACGAGCAGCTTCTGGAACGCGCGCTTCAGCCAGGTGACGTCGCCCTCCCCGCGCTGCTCGAGCTCCGTCTCGTAGACGACCAGCGTGGCCCACGCGTGCACGGGCGGGTTGACGTCGCTGAAGTTCCACTCGTACGCCGGAAGCTGGCCGTTGGGGTGGAGGTACAGCTCGCGCAGCATCAATCCGAGCTGGACCTTGGCGTCGTCGACGTCGACCATGGCCAGGGCGACGGTGTGGAAGGCGAGGTCCCACGACGCGTACCACGGGTACTCCCACGTGTCAGGCATCGAGATCACGTCGTCGTTGACCATGTGGAACCAGCCGCGGTTGCGGACGTCCGCGCCGCTGTCGCCACCGCGCAACGGATGGACGTGGTGCTCCTCGAGCCAGCGATCGAGATCGAAGAAGTAGTGCTGCTTGCCCCAGAGCATCCCGGCGAGCGCCCGCCGCATGACGACGGCCTCGTCGGCGGACGTGCTGGGCGGGGTGATCGAGGCGTAGAACGCGTCGGTGTCGGCGAGCCGGTCGGCGACGATCGTGTCGACGGCGTCGGCCCCGATCGCGACGTCGCCGCGCCGGCACAGCCGGAGCCGGACGGTCACGCTGGCGCCGGCGTCGATGCCCAGGGCGTAGTGGGCCGCCGCCTTGGTGCCGGTCTGACTCGGGTTCACCGCGTCGACGCGGCCGTCGATGAGGTACTGGTGGAACGCGTCCTTCACGTAGGGCGACTCGTTCGGCACGCCCCAGAGGCGCTCGGTGTTGGTCTCGTTGTCCGTGAACAGCAGCGTCGGATCACCCTCGCAACGCAGCTCGAGCTCGCCGAGGTCGGGATGCTCGACCGCGATCACCGACGCGCTCGCGGCGCGTAGCGATCCCTTCGGCCCGCCCATCCACCAGGTGTTGCGGTACCACAGCGTCGGGAGCAGGTGCACGGTCGCCGGCTCCGGGCCGCGGTTGGCGAGCGTGATCCGCACGTGGACGTCGTCGGGCGCCGCCTTGGCGTACTCGACGTCGACGTCGACGTACCGGTCGCCGTCGAACACACCCGTGTCGAGCAGCTCGTACTCCATTTCGAGGCGGCTTCGCGCCGCGTTCGTCCGCACCAGGTCGTCGTACGGGAACGCCGTCAGCGGGTAGCGGTAGCGGTACTTCAGATACGAGCTCGTCGGGGTGGCGTCGAGATAGAAGTAGTACTCCTTGACGTCCTCGCCGTGGTTGCCCTCGGCGTTGGTGAGCCCGAACATCCGCTCCTTCAGGATCGGGTCCGCCCCGTTCCACAGGGCGACGGCGAAGCACACCCGCTGGTGGTCGTCGCACAGCCCGGCGATGCCGTCCTCACCCCACTTGTAGACGCGGGAGCGGGCCTGATCGTGGCTGAAGTAGCTCCACGCGTCGCCGTTGTCGCTGTAGTCCTCGCGCACGGTGCCCCACTGCCGCTCGCTCAGGTACGGCCCCCACCGCTTCCACGGCACACCCTGACGCGCCTCGCCAAGCCGCCGGACCTCTGCACCCTCTGACATCGCCACCTCCGTGGACCTCGGCCGGCGAGCCACGTGGTTGCGCCGCTCGCGAGCTATTGAGTCACAAGTATCGGCGCTTCACCAGCCAGCGGTAGCAGAAGAATCCCCAGACCGGTGGCAGGTAGAAGCTGGCGAAGCGGTAGGCGATGGCGGCGGCGAAGGCGATCTCGTTGGGCAACCCGGCGGCGGTCAGGCCGAGCGTCAGACCGGCCTCGGACACTCCCATCCCGCCGGGGATCGGCAGCAGGCCGGCGAACAGTGAGACGACGGTGTTGATGAGGATCAACTCGGTGAGCGACACCTCGGCGTGGAACGCGCGGACGCACGCTCCGAGGGCGACGGCGAACAGCACCTGGCTCAGCAGGTTGCCGCCGAACAGCTGCAGCACCTTGGTCGGCGAGCGCAGCACGCGCAGCGCGCGGCGGGCCTGGCGCAGGATCGACAGCACCCACTGCCGCAGCTTCGGGACGGCGAGCACGACGATCGCGGCCACGACGATCACGGCGACGGCGATCAGCGCGATCGTCGCCAGCCCCTCCAGATCGGACGTGTCGACTTCGAACCCGAAGTCGAGGTCGGACCAGAAGAACAGGGTGAGGAAGAGAAAGATCTGGACGACGAAACCGGAGACGCCGTCGATCCCGCCCGCCGACACCGCCGTCGTCGGATCGACCCCGAAGCGTTCGAAGAACCGGATGTTGATCGCGACCCGGGCCGCGGTGCTGGGGATCGCCAGGTTGACGTAGCAGATCGCGAACTGGAGCACCGTCAAGGGTCCGAGCGGCAGCGGCCGATCGATCGAGCCCATCGTGCTCACGGCCGACGGGATCCGGGGCAGCTGGGCGAGTACCAGGGCGAACGCCAACCACCACCAGTCGGCACCGCGGAGGTCCTCGAGGAACGTGTCCAGGTCGATGTCGCCGAGCAGGCTGATGACGGCGAACGCGGCGAGGCCGAGCAGGGCCAGGTTGAGGACCGAGCCCCAGGTGACCCGGCGCAGGCGGATCAGTGGTTGCTCGTCGGCGCCGAGCGTCTTGGCGAGCCGCTTGCGGACGTCGTCCAGCTCGATGTCGCGGTCCTCCAGCGCCTCCCGGGCCACTGGCGGCATCGCCGCCTCCTGGAGGAACGGCAACACGGCGAGGACCATCTCGACACCGAGCACGTCCCGGGCGGTGGCCACGGCGCGCTCCTCGCCGACGGCGAGGATGGACAGGGCGAGCACCTGGGCGCGGTCCTTGGCGTCGTCCTCCGGTTCCCCCGCGACGGTGGCGGACGAGAGGTCGCCGAAGGCGAGGGTGCCGTCCGGGGCGACGAGCACTCGGTCGAGATCGATGCGGCCATGGCTGATGCCGGCGTTGTGGAGTTGGTGGAGCTCACGCCACAACGTCGCGATCGCGGTCTCGTCGATCGAGCCCAGCGAGTCGGTCGGGCGGTCCCGAGTGGCGATCGGCGCGCCCGCCGGGCGGACGACGACGAGCGCATCGCCGCGGCCGGCGCTGCCCGCGGTGACCACGGAGGACACCCGCACGCCGGCCCGTTCGGCCAGCAGGGTGACGAAGGCCTCGTGCTCGATCAGCTCGAGCCGGCTCAGCCGGGCGGTGCGCTCCACACCGCGGTACCAGGCGAGGCGCCAGAGGGTGGTCAGGAACTGGGCGTCCCACGCGTCGCGGCCGTACACCTTGACGAGCAGCGGCCCGGCGGCATCCTCGCCCGCGAACAGCACGACGCCCTGCGACTGCATCGACGCCTCGGTAAGTGTCTCGACGTGGACGCCGAGCTCGCCGAGGGCGAGGCGGATGCGCGACGCGGTCGGAAGCCCGCCCGGCGACCCGACCGCGAGGTGGACGATCGCGGCGGCGAGCAGTCCGAGCGCGATCGCTCCGGACGCGCCGGAAGGCAGGGCGGCGCCGACCAGGATCCCGCCGAAGAACTGCAGCGCGATCAGCCATCGTCCGAGGTGGCGGAACGGCCGGGTGAGGTGCGGAGACGCCGTCGACATGACCGCCGTCGCGACGACCAGCGCGCCGGGCGGGAACGCCGGCGGTCCGTTGGTGTCGAGGAGTACGTCGACGACGCGGCGACCGTCGTCCCCGACGATCGCAGCGACGATCGCGGCAAGCAGGACCGCCAGCACCGGCGCCGCAACCAGATCGCGCGCCAGGGCCCACCGGCGCCGCCCGAGCGAGATCATGATCAGCACGGCGGCCCACGCCACCGGTGTCCAGAACATGATCTTCCACAGCGGGTCGAGGAAGGCCGGGATGTCGGCGACGAGATCCGCGAACGAGCCGTCGAGCGGTTCCAGCACCACCGCCGCCGTGGCGGCAAGGAGCACGACCAGGGCGCTGACGATGGCCAGCACGGTGTCGGTGGGCCGGCGGGACCTCGGCGCATCCTGCGCCGAGGCGAAGAGCTGGATGCCGAGCGCGCGCCTCACCCCCGGTCGCACCACTGTCCCCGGGCGCGGCATGCGGCGGATGTTAGGGCCGCGCACCTCGGGGCCAGTGGATCCGCCAATACGCGTTGACGCGGGCGGTCGCGCCCGGCGACGCTGGGGCCGTGGACGTGTGGATCGTCGGCACCGGGATGACTCCGTTCGGCTCGGCCCCCGAGTCCGAGGTCCGCACGCTGGCCCGGTCCGCCGTGACGGAAGCGCTGGCCGACGCCGGGATGACGCCGGCGGACGTCGACCTCGTCGTGTTCGCCAACGCCGGACAGGGGGTCCTGACCGGGCAGGAGATGATCCGCGGCCAGGTTGCCTTCCACGGCTCCGAGCTCGCCGGAGTGCCGATCATCAACGTCGAGAACGCCTGCGCGTCGGCGTCGACCGCGTTGCAGGTGGCGTGCACGGCCGTACAGGCGGGGACCGCGGAAGTCGCCGTCGCCATCGGCGCGGAGA
>JBKOUV010000173.1:0-13751 GCA_046723555.1 Actinomycetota bacterium
GCGGCACACTCCCTCCAACCACGGGGCACGCCGGGGGTGGCGTCAACCGCCTCTCGGGATTCGAATGCAGTGATCCCGCCGGTACCTCCGTCGTCGATGAAAGCAATATCCAATGATCGTGATCATGACCGGGCATCGAGAAGATCCAACGGTCGTCGTCCTCGAACGAGCACTTGCGTGCCGTGGCGCCGACGTCCTGACCATCGATGCAGCGACCCTCGAGCACGCTGGGATCGGTGTCCCCTTCTCGCTCGATCTTCCGCACCTCGATGCGCGCTCGGTCTCGGCCGACGAGGTGAGCGCCGCCCTCCTGTGGCGATCGACCGTGCCGAATGCACACGACCCGCGGCTCGATGCGATTCGCGACGATGCGAACGCGCTCCGCTTCGTGCTGGCGCAATGGTCGAAGCTGTCGCACGGGCTGTGGCATGCACTCGAGTACGCCGGCGTGTTCTGCGTGAACCCGGCGACGAGCGTGGCGATGTGGGAGGACAAGCTCACCCAGCTCGTCGTCGCCGACCAGGTCGGATTGGCGACGCCGGCCACTCGCTACCTGTGCGATCTCTCGGCGGCCGCCGACTTCGCCGACGCGCACGGCGGCCAGATCGTCTACAAGCCTTTCACACCGTATCTCGGGCCCCCACGAGTCGACGGACACATCACCGAGCTCTATTCGCAAGTCGTGTCGGCGAGCGAGCTGCGCGCGCAGGCGGGTGACAACCTCCTCGCTACGCCGGGCATTTTCCAGCCGTACGTCGACAAGGCGTTCGAGTTGCGCGTGGTATACGTCGGCGGCACGGTCTTCGCCTGCCGCATCGAGTCGCAGCAGAGCACGGTGGCGGACAAGGACTGGCGACGCTACGACCTGGCGAACACACCCCATCTCGTGCACGAGCTCGACGCGACCGTCGAAGGAAAGATCGGTGAGCTGATGCGCCGCATGAACCTGCGCTTCGGCAGCCTCGACTTCATCGTGACGCCCGATGGTGAGCACGTGTTCCTCGAAGTGAACCCGGTCGGCCAGTTCGGGTGGATCGTCGCGCAGACGGGTCTGCCGATCCACGAGCGGCTGGCTGACCTGCTGGTCGACAGGGCCTGAGCATGCGACGCGAAGGCTTTCGACGCCGTCGGCGCGTGCCGTGGATGCGTCCCACCGAGTTGCGCGATTGTGGCGCCGCGGCGTTCGCCAGCGTGGCGTGGGCCGCCGGGCACGAGGTGTCCGTCGAGGAAGCCCGCGATCTCGTGCGCACCGATAACAACGGCACCCACCTCCTTGGACTGATCCACGGGGGGCGGACCATCGGTCTCCAGTCGAGAGCGGCGGTCAGCGACTATGACGGCCTTCGCACGATCGATGGTTGGGCGATCGTGCACCTCGACCCCGGAGCGGGCCACTTCGTCGTGCTTCTGCGATGGACCCGCCGTGGGCTGTGGGTGATGGATCCCAACCGCGGCCGCACGTTCATGCGCCGCGCCGACTACGAACGGGAGTCCAGCCGCTACGTCGTCGAATACCGGCCGACCGCCGCACGACGGCCACGCCGCTCGCGCGTCGAGCCCGGTCGCGCCGCCCGCAAGCTCGTCGCGCGCGCTGCGGCGTGGCACGTACTCGCCGTCAGCTGCGCGGCAGCCGGGGCCGCCCTCCTCCTCGCATCACCGCTGGTGCTCGGGCACGTCTTCGATCGCGTCCTACCTCGAGGTGACTCGACGATGCTCGCCGTCCTCGCTCTCGTGCTGGTCGGCCTCGGCGCTGTGCAAGCGATGACGCTCCTCGCCCGGGTCGTCGGCGAGGGTGGCGTGCAGCGACGCATCTCACGCCACGTCGGCGAACAGCTGCTACGCCACTTCGCCACGCTCCCCCAGAGTGTGTACGACACCCGGTGCACAGCCGGATTCGTACTACGCACCATGACCGCGACCGACGTGGCTCAAGGTCTCGGGCCGAACCTGGTGGCGCTGTGCGCGGACGCTGGGATGGCAACGTTCGCGCTCGTTCTCATCTTCTCCCATTCGATGATGGTCGGTGTGGCAGTGGCCACCTCGCTGCCGTTGTCGTGGCTGATCTGGCACGCCACTCGCCGCCGGGCAACCAACGCCCAGCATCACGTGTGGATGACCATGGAACGGTTCACCAGCAGGACCGTCGACACCTTCGTCGAGCTGCGCTCGGTGCGCCTGTCCGGCTCGACCGACCGCTTCGTCGGAGGACTTGTCGACGACTTCGACGCGCTCGCCGAGAGCCAGCGCGCACAACGCATCGCACTTGCCGTTCCGGCTGCGCTGTCGGCGCTGCTCTTCGCCTCGCTCGCAGGGCTGGTGCTGTGGTGGTTAGGTAGCAACGTCATCGCCGGCAACGCGACCGCCGGCGACCTCGTCCTCGTCGTCGGGACGATCAGCCTGTTCCTCGGACCGGCGCAACAGTTCCCGCTGCACCTGAGCAATCTCACGTTGGCGCTCGACGCGGTGCGCAGAGTCGAAGAGGTTCTCCAGCGTCCGAACGAGATCGACAGCGGCACGCCAGACACGGGGTGGACCGCGAACGGCGCGATCGAGCTGCTGCACGCGTCGCTTCGTCACAGCGGTCGCTCGCACGCGCTCGAGGACGTGTCCCTCAGCATCGAACCCGGAGAGGTCGTCGCCTTCGTCGGGGAGACCGGATCCGGCAAGACATCCATCGCGAACCTCGTGTGCGGCTTCTACGACCCCGACAGCGGTGACGTTCTCATCGACGGTCGCTCCAGGGCCGACGTCACCCGTGCGGATTGGCGGCGGCAAGTCGCGGCGGTGTTCCAGGACAGCGGCCTGCTGCAGCGCAGCGTGCGCGACAACGTGGCGATGCTGCAGGACGTGCCCGACGACGTCGTGCTGCGATCGCTCGAGGTGACCGACGCCGACGAGTTCGTGCGACGGCTTCGCCACGGCCTCGAGTCCCAGGTATCGCTCGGCGGCGACAACTTCTCGGCCGGCCAGGGACAACGGCTGGCACTGGCCCGGGCGGTGGCACGCGATGCGCCGATCCTCGTGCTCGACGAAGCGACCTGCAACCTGGACTCGCACACCGAGCGCAAGGTCATGGACTCGATCCTCGAGCAGCGACGCGACAAGACGACGCTCTTGTTCGGCCACCGCCTCAGCGCGCTCGACAGAGCGTCACGGGTCGTCGTGCTGGCGGGAGGTCGAATCGTCGAAACCGGAACGCTCGACGAGCTCGTCGCACACGACGGTGAATTCGTCCGCCTCTTCGAGGCCCAACTCGCCCAACGCCGGCGACCTCGCCGGCTGCCGGCTCCGCCGTCGGCCCGCCACGGCGTCGCCTGACTCGTCCTTCGCGCACCGGACTGCCGCGACTCGTTGCGTCGCCGATCGACGGCGCGCCGAACCGTCAGAGCCTGTCGTCGCCGAGCTACTCGCTCACGAGCAGGTCGCGGCAAACGAGCGAACTCGGCGCCATGAGCAGTCGATACTGACGCAAGGGGTGAGCAGTCGTCGAGCACGGACGACGATGGATGCTCGAGCTCCTCGTGCCGCCGACGGCGGGTCAGTTGGCGGCGGTCGGGCAGGAGGGCTACGACGTCGACGTGCGTCCCGACCTGACCAGCCGCGCCGCCGCCGAGCTGACCGAGTCGGGGCTGCGACCGGACTTGTGGAAGCTCGAGGGTATGGCCACCAGCGCCCAGTACGCGACGGTGGCGGCGGCGTGCGGCGCGAACAGCGGTGATGTGTCGTGCCTGGTGCTCGGACGGGGGGCGGACGAGGCCGCGGTCGATCGCTGGGTGACGCGGGCGGCTCCGGTTCCGGGATTCGCCGGGTTCGCCGTGGGGAGGACGTTGTGGTGGGAACCGCTACGGGCGCACCTGTCCAGCGCCGCGACCGCAGTCGAGGCCGCGGCAGCGATCACTTCCAACTTCCGGCGCCTCATCGGCGTCTACCTCGCCGCAATCGCTGATCCGCCGGTGACCTGAGTCTGCAAGGTCGCTGTTGACCCTCGCAAGGTGATGCGGAAAGCTCGCGCCATCTTGCAACTTCGTGCATGATGCCGCCTTGGGGAGGAATTCGTGAAGGCTTTCAAGCTCTTGCCCGCCGTACTACTGGCGCTGGCCGTCACCGCGTGCGGCGATGACGACGATGCGGCCGACACCACCGGCGGGGTCCCCGCGACCACGGGCGGGGTCACCGCGACCCCCGGCGCCGCGACCACCGAGACGGAGGGAACTGCCGGCACCGAGCCAACCGCCACCTCTGTGCCGAGCGAGGGCACTGGAGGAACGGCGAGCGGCGAGCTCAGCCTGATGGTCGCCCAGTACAGCGACAAGACCCAACCGTTCTGGGAAGGCCTCATCGACGACTTCGAAGCCGCCAACCCCAACGTGTCCGTCAAGCTCGAAGTGGTCTCGTGGGAGCAGATTAACGACGTGATCAGCACCCGGGTTCAGACCGGCGACCAGCCAGACATCTTGAACATCGACGCCTTCGCCACGTTCGCGGCCGACGATCTCCTGCGTCCGGCCGAGGAGGTCCTGTCCCCGGACAAGCTCGCCGACATCCTCCCCAGCTTCGCCGAGAACGCCACGATCGACGGCGTGCAGTACGGCATTCCGCTCATCGCCAGCAGCCGGGCGTTGTTCTACAACACGGACCTCTTCGAACAGGCGGGCATCAGCGAGCCGCCGAAGACGTGGGACGACCTGCGCGCCGCCGCCCAGGCGATCGTCGACCTCCCCGGCGACGAGATCGGCTACGCGATGCCGCTCGGCCCCGAGGAGGCCCAGGCCGAATCGTCGATCTGGATGTTCGGCAACGGCGGTGGCTGGGTCGACGACTCCGGCGCCTTCACCATCGACTCGGCGGAGAACGTCGAAGCGTTCGAGTACATGGGCGGCCTCGTGGCCGACGGGCTGACCCAGCCCAACCCGGCGACCACCGACCGGGCGGACGCCCAGAACCTGTTCTTCGAGGGAAAGATCGGCATGATCGAAGGCCTGCCGCCGTTCCTCCAGTTCATCGCCGACGACCATCCCCAGCTGAAGTTCGCCGTGGCCCCGTCGCCGACCAAGTCTGGCGAGCCGTCGACGCTCGGTGTCGCCGACCACATGATGGTGTTCAACAACGACGACAACACCGAGGCTGCCAAGGCGTTCCTCGACTTCTTCTACACCACCGACAACTACGTCTCGTTCGTCGACACGGAGGGCTTCTTGCCCGTCACGACGTCCGGCAGCGAGGCGATGGCGCCGAACTTCACGCCCGAGGAACAGCCGTTCCTAGAGGCTCTTCCGACAGCGCAGTTCTACCCGAGCAGCAACACAGCGTGGGGCGCTGTGCAAGGTGCCGTCCAGCAGCAGATCGGCCAGGCTGTCGAGGGTGACCCGGCCGGGGTGCTCGCCGATCTCCAGGCGACCGCCGAAGAGGAAGCCGGCTCCTGACTGCAGTCACGACCGCTCCTACTCGGCGGAGCCAGCTGCCCTCACGTCGGCTCCGCCGGGTAGTCAAACGTGAGCTCGGGCCATTGCCGTGGCTGATTGCGTGCATCTTCTTGGTGTTCGAGGTCGTGCTGCGGCCGATCTACGTGCTCTTCCAGACCTCGCGCCAGGACATCAGCCGGGCCGGCATCGCCCGTGGCACCGTCGGGTGGGACAACTTCACCCGCCTCTTCGACGATCGCGACTTCGGTCCCGTTCTGGTCCGCACGGCTGTCTGGGTGGTCGTCGTCGTCTCCGTGACGTTGGCGATCTCCATGCCGTTGGCGCAATTCCTCGACAAGCCGTTCCCGGGCCGGCGGTTCGTCCGCTATGCGCTGCTGCTCCCGTGGGCCGCCTCGGTACTGATGACGGCGCTCGCGTTCCGCTGGATGCTGCAACCCTTCTTCGGGGTCATCAATCAGGCCCTGCTCGACCTCAACCTCATCGACAAGCGCATCGACTTCCTCGCTAAACCGTCGACGGCGATGCCGGCGATGATCTTCGTGGCCATCTTCGTTTCGGTGCCGTTCACGACCTACGTCGTCCTCGCCGGGCTGCAAACCGTGCCGGGCGAACTGTACGAGGCCGCGGCCATCGACGGCGCCAGCCCGTGGAAGCGCTACACGAAGATCACGCTGCCGCTGGTGCGTCCGGCGATCCTCGTCGCCGTTCTCATCAACATCATCAACGTGTTCAACTCATTCCCGATCATCTGGGCGATGACCGAGGGCGGCCCGCGGTTCGACACCTCGACGTCGACGGTCTTCATGTACAAGCTGGCGGTGCAGAACCGCCAGCTCGACACATCGGCGGCGATGGCGGTCGTCAACCTCGCGCTCGTCTTCGTCGTCGTGTTGATCTACCTCCGGGCCTCGCGCTGGCAGGAAGCGTCCCGACCATCATGAACGTGGTCGCCAGGAACTCACGCGCCCGTCGTGTGCTCATGCCCATCGCGGGAGCGTTGATCGCCCTTTTCTTCCTGGCGCCGTACATCCAGATGTTCTTCACCGCCGTCAAGCCCGATGGCGAACTGACCGACACGCCGCCGAGCTACTTCCCGAAAGAGTGGCGGTGGTCGAACTTCACCAACCTCTTCAGCCGCAACGAAGGCGCCGTGTGGGGCTACTTCCGTTCCTCGCTAATCATCGCCACCATCTCGACCGTCGTCGTGATGCTCGTCGCCGTGCCCGCCGCCTACTACGTCGCCCGCCACCGCTTCAGCTGGCGCACGGCCTTCTTGCTGCTGATCATCGTGACCCAGATGATCCAACCGACGTCGCTCGTTGTTGGCGTGATCCGCACGTTCGTCGACATCGAAGCGACGACGGGCATCACCCTGGTCGGTGACTACGCCGGACTGATCCTCGTCAACAGCGCCTTCAACCTGACGTTCGCCGTGTGGATCCTGCAGGGCTTCATCGCCGCCATCCCGGCCGAGATCGAAGAGGCGGCGTGGATGGACGGCGCGAGCAAGCTCACGACGATGCGGAAGGTGACGCTGCCGCTCGCCCTGCCTGGCTTGGTGACATGCGTGATCTTCACGTTCGTGGCGGCGTGGAACGAGTTCGCCATGGCGCGCGCTCTGGTGTTCGGCAACCGCAGCAGGTGGCCCCTCACGTTGGGCTTGAGCGACTTCACCCAGCTCTACGAAGACGAGTGGAACTACCTCTTCGCCGCCTCGCTCATCGCCATCGTCCCGGTCGTCGTGCTGTTCGCGGCCATCGAGCGCTACCTCATCAAAGGCCTCACCGCCGGCGCCATCAAATGAGCTATACCGAGCGACGCAGCGAGGGCACCTGAGGATTGGCATGCGACGCCGAAGGGTGCTTGGAGTGGGACCGGTTCGGTGACATCATCGATGTAAACGTCGAGGGTGATGGATCCGCGCTCGGTGACGAGGAACCCGCCGTTGAACTGGGTCTTGAAGGACGTCAGTGACGACGTTCCGCCTCCACCCGCACCGTCACCGCCTGGGGTGTGGATTTCGCCTACCGCGCAGGGTTGCAGGTGGGGCCGGCGAATTCGAGCTCGTCGCTGTCGCGTCGCAAGTCGGTGGTGGCGTGGAGGAATTCGGCGCAGGTGGCGTAGCCGCAGGCGCCGCAGTCGTAGTTGGGCGGGTCGACGACGTCGGCCACGTCGGCGTCGCGGTACCAGATCGTTTCGCGGCGTTCGACGCCGCGGTCGCGCATCCATTCGGCGAGGTGGTGCAGGGTGGCCCGGTCGTCGATGATGACGGTCTCGATGAACAGCGGTTTGGCGTGGAGGAACAGCTGGCCACCGGATTTGGGGGCGGTGATGGCGGCGGCGGCCATCAGCTTGGCGACTTGGCGGACGGTGTCGGCCGCAGCCCGTCGTAGTCCAACGGCCGATTCATGCCGCTGTGGTGGCGGTCTGGCGGGTGCACCAGGCGTAGAGGGCGTCGTAGACGAAGCTGGCCCGTTCGAGGAGGCGGTGGTCGTCCGCTTCGACGTCGAGTCCGCCGATCCCGATGGCGAGCAGGCCCGCGCCGGCTGGGTCGGTGTCGAGTTCGCTGTCGATGTCGGCGGCGTGAACGATGCGGGCGAGCCGCACCAGCGCGGGGTCGACGGCGAGGTTGAAGTCGTCGATGAGGACCTCGAAGCTGCATTTGCCGTCGCGATGGGTGTAGGTGGCGTCGGGGGCGTCGAAGCTGTGAGCACCCTGGTCGGCGGCGACGGCGAGAACCTGGTCGGCGGGGACGTAGAGGATTTCGGCGTCGCGGTCGATGAACCGGCGGATCAGCCACGGGCAGGCGATGCGGTCGGTTTTCGGTCGGGCGCGGGTGACCCATTTCATGGTTGCTCCTCTCCAGGGATGGCGGTTTGGGTGAGCGCGGGGTTGAGGTAGCCGGCGACGACGTCGTAGTGGGTGATCGGGCGGTAGTCGACAGCGCGGTGGACCGCCGAGGCGGTGAGGGCGTCGCGTTCGGGGGTGGCGATCCAGGCGTCGAAGGTGGCATGGTCGGGCCAGATGGTGATGACGACGGTGTCGCCGTCGCCGTCAGTCGGTTCACACACGAGTTCGGCGAGGATGCCGTGGGCTTCGCGCACCGCCCGTCCATCCGCGATCCAGGTGTGGTAGCGGGCCCGCACGTGGGCCGGGACCTCGACGGTGCGCCAGCACACGATCATGCCGGTTCCTCCACGAGGGTGTCGGCAGGGAGTGGGACGCGTCGGAACCAGCGCCACAGGGTGAGGTCGTAGGCGCTCTTGATCCCGCCGGCGATGACGAACGGCAGGCCGACGGCGACCTGTTGAGCGGCGACGGCTAGCGGTGGCCCGAGGGGTCTGGTGAGGTAGCGGGCGGTGTTGGTATAGGCGGCGGCGGGTGTGCGTTCGTCGGGGTCGACGAGCGCCATCACGTACGCCTGACGGGTGGGGACGTCCATCTGCGACAGGGCGGTGCGGGCCAGCAGCAGCACGATCGCCTGCCACAGCGTCGAGGCGAAGGCGACTGCGGCGAGCAATACGTTGGAGGGCAGATGGGTGAACACCATTGTCGGGAGCAGCCCGAACCGGTCGGCCAGGCGGGGGGCGACGAGGAACGACGCGGTCTGCAGGATGCCGAGGGCGAAGAACGTGGCCCCGATCTGCGCCGGTGAGGCGTCGAAGCGGGCCCGTAGCCAGTAGGCGATGAACGCCGAGACGGTGAACCCGCCGCCGAAGGAGTCCAGGGCGAACAGCGACGACAGTCCGATCACGTTTCGCCTCGACCGCTGCAACCGGCCCGGCCGGCCCGAGCCGCTTGCCGTCACCGGTTCGACGCTGGAGCTGAGCATGCGGGCGCACAGCCAGCCGCCGACGGCGACGGGCACGAACACCAAGAACCAGCGGGTGTCGTCGACCCCACCGACGAATTCGGGGAGCGCCGCTGCCAGCGCTCCCAGTGAGCCGGCGGCGGCGGCGATCGCGTTGTACCGGCCGAACCCGTGGACGCGCGCGCGACGGTCCCGTTCGGTGGCCAGCATCGGCTGTTCCAGTGAGGTGAACGGACCGGACTCGATCACCTCGATCGACAGCACCCCGGTCAGGGCAGCCAGGATCAACAGCCACACCGGCGCGCTGGCCGCGAACACCACCCCAACGACACCCAGCAGTAGGTACAGCCGGCCGTAGAAGCGGCGACGGCCGACCCGGTCGCCGAAGCGGGCGACCAACACCGACATCACCGCGGTCCCAGCCACCACGGCGCCCAGCACTAGTCCGACCTGCCAGCCGGGTAGACCACGATCCTCCAGCGAAGTGCCCAGCAACACGGCCCCGAACCCGTAGGCGAACGCCCTCACCCCCTGCGCGGCGAGCACCTTGGCGGCGTCCGACAAGCCACCGTTCATGCCGGGTTCCGGCCCAGCAGCAACGCTCGCCGACGATGCTCGTACAACCCGTCGAACAACGGCCCGGACACCGCCAATACGTCGTCGTCGGCGAGCACCATCGACAGGCCCCGACAGAGCACATCCAACCCGGGCGCCTCCGGAGCGTCGAAACGGTCATCGGCGAGATCGGCCTCGTGCACGATCCGGGCCACGTCCCACAACACCGGGTCGTCCAACCCGAACCGGCGCAGCATCGTCTCGAACGTGCAGTCCTCGCCGTGATGCGACAGGTCCACCCCGCGCATGTCGAACGGCGTGGCGTCGTCGGGCACCTCGACCGGGTCGTCGACGAACACGAACCTCGCCTGCGTATCGACGAACCGGCGGATGAGCCAGGCACACGCCGCCCGGTCCACGTGCACCCCGGCCCGGGTCGCCCACCTCACCGGGCGGCCACCGCTTCGATCAGGCGCGCCACGGCCCGCTGGGCCTCCTCGCGCTCGGGCGGGGGGAAGAAGTCCCGCCGCCCGATCCGTTGCAACTCCCGGCGCAGCCGGGCCACCGTCCGACCGTCCGGCTCGAGACTCGATTCGGCCCCGCCGGCCTCGGCGACCACCGCCCGGTAATCGGCCGCCACCGCCTCCGCCATCCGTTCCGCCAGCGCCCGCTCCTGGGCGACCGAAGCCAGCCGGGCCAACCACACGCTCGCCTCCCCACCGGCCTCGAGCACCTCGTCGGCCAGCCACTCCACCTGCTCTCGCGTGCGGGCATCGGCCGGCAGCGCCACCAACCCGTCTGCAACCTGGCACACACCCAAACGGCGCAGCTTGCGCCACACCGTCACCCGCGGTGCCGACGGCTCCCGCGGCAACCGGTACGCCAGCAACACCCACTCGAGCCGGCCGCTCACCCGCCCGACAGTAATACTGCAACCGTGGTTACACAACTCAATCTCGCGCCGGATCGCCAGCGAACGGGCGTCTCTGGGTAGCGGCGCGTTTCACAACGCGCGCTGAGCACGACCGACGCGGGCGAGCTGCGGAGTCTTGTGCCGCCGAAAGAGAGGACGACGGCCCGCAACGGTGGCGAGTTCGTCGGGGTCAGATCCCATGGCGGTCCTCGTTCAGTCAGCGTCCCCATCACCGCCATCGGGCTCGCGGTACTAACGTTCGTTCACGTCGGGCGATGGATCCGCACTTCGGCGCACGCCCGTCAGCCGTCGCCTGCCGCATCCCGAATCAGTCTCGGCGAAGCCCGCTGCTGGGCGGGCGACGTCAGGCGTGCTGGTGGGGGTGGACGTGAACGTTGACGTCGTCGACGTGGGCGACGCGGCTGATCAGGCGTTGGTGGGTGGCGGTGGCGACGTGGTGGCCTTGTTCGACGGTGTCGGTCGGGTCGACATCGATGGTGATGTCGGCGACGAGGCGATGACCCAACCACCGCACCTTCGTCGAGGAGACGGCTTGGACGCCGGGGGTGTGGGCGGCTTCGTGGCTGATGTCATCGACGATGGAGGGGTCGACGGCGTCCATCAGCCGGTAATAGACCTGACGGGCGGCGCCGCGGAGCACGGCGAAGATGGCGATCGAGATGATCAGCCCAACGATCGGATCGGCCTGTTCGAACCCGGCCCTCACCCCGACTGCGCCGGCGGCGACGGCGAGCGAGGTGAACCCGTCGGTGCGGGCATGATCTCCGTCGGCGACCAGCGCGGCCGAGCCGATGGCGTGGCCTTCGCGGATCCGGTAGAGGGCGACCAGTTCGTTGCCGATGAACCCGACCAATCCGGCGGCGAACAGCAATCCGAGGTGCTCGAGCTCGCGTGGGTGGATCAGCCGGTCGATGGCCTGCCAGCCGGCGACGACGGCGGAGATCGCGATCATCGCCAGCACGAACAATCCGGCGAGGTCCTCGGCGCGGCGGTACCCGTAGGTGTAACGCCGGTTCGCGGCCCGCCGCCCCAGCCGGAACGCGAAGAACAGCGGGATCGCGGTGAGGGCGTCCGAGAAGTTGTGGATCGTGTCGGCCAACAGGGCCACCGACCCGGTGGCCACCACGATCAGCAGCTGCACGATCGCAGTCACCATCAACGCGACGAAGGAGATCTTCACGGCACGGATCCCCCGCTCGTCGCTCTCGAGCGCGGCGTCGATCGAGTCGGCGGCGTCGTGGCTGTGCGGCCGGAAGATCTCCAGCACCGCGCCCCGCAACCCGCCCGGATGGGAATGCTCACCGGCGCCGTGGCTGTGCGCCCCGTGGGAGCGGCCGTGATCGTGGCCGTGCGACCAGTGGTCGTGACCGTGCCCGGCATCGCTGTGGCCGTGCGAGCGGTCGCTGTGGTCGTGCCCGTGGTCGGCGTGGTCGTGGGAGTGTTCGTGGTGGCTGGTCATGCGGTCTTGGTCTCGGTCCGGTGGTGGCGTCCGCCGGTGACGAGGTGGTCGGCTTGCAGGAGCGCTTCGGATGCGAGGTGTTCGATGTGCTCGTTGCGCGCGGCGTAGAACATTCGGTTGCCGTCGCGTCGGGTGCTGACCAGGCCCGCGGCCCGCAGCTTGGCGAGGTGCTGGGAGACGGCGGGCGGGCGGGCACCGACGTGGTCGGCGAGCGCGTTGACCGAATGCTCACCATGCAGCAAC
The DNA here is from genome assembly GCA_046723555.1 of Actinomycetota bacterium. Taxonomy (GTDB): domain Bacteria; phylum Actinomycetota; class Acidimicrobiia; order Acidimicrobiales; family Ilumatobacteraceae; genus JALZMG01. The sequence goes on from JBKOUV010000173.1 coordinate 12,426, forward strand.
GCCCACACGATCTTCAACCGAGTCGGATCAGCCAACAACTTGAGCACACCCGCGGCGACCTCGAACTCGACATCGGCCGGCTCCAGCATATGATTACGAACCTGCGCAGCCACGCAGATGAACATACACGATCAACGGCCCGCGATGGCAACGAGGCCGCGCCGATCACGGCGGTGCCCAGCACGATGCCGGGGATCACGTCCGAGGTATTGGAGCTCCTGTCATCGTCGACCGTCCGATAGCGAACGCCGATAATGCGCGCCCCGAAGGCCCGCGGCGTATCCGGGAAGTGCCGTTCCTCGCAAGGCTCGCCGCTCGCGATCGCGAGCACGACACCCATCGGGTCGAGCGTCCGGGGATCTGTTTGTAGGGGTCGCGCCGCGGTGATCGGGGTTCCCGCGTTCGCGACGCTACGAGCATCGGGCCCACCGACTCGGCTAACCCTTTGCTATCCCCTGTGGCTCAACCTCCGCCAGCAGCCGGCTCGACGTCTGAACCGCAGAACCTGCACCTCTTCGCCCGCCGCTTGATCGTCGCTGCGCACACCGGACACGGCATCTCGTCAGACTCGACGACGACGGCACTACCAGTGGCCCTGAGTTCTTTCCACGACAGAAGCGAAACCCCTCGCTTGTAGGCCACGTTAATCACAGCGCTCGCGCCGAGCTTCAGAGCCTTCTCGCGCAGCCTGTGATTGACCTCCGCCATATCGGGGGCCTTCGAGAGCGACGTGCCGGCTCGGCACACGGCCTTGATCGGTCCAATGGCGCGGTACGGCCGATCAAGGCTGCCTGCGTGGATCTCGATCTCTTCGACATTCATGAGCACGCGTTTTTCACACGTGGTCGTGCCACGTGCGGCACGACCCCTGAGGGCAGCGAATGATAGAGGCCACCGCCCTGTAAGCCGGCCGCGAGCGCCGCCGTCACCATGCCAGGGACGCGCGACATACCGCTATGTGCGCTTCCGGACTCTGCAGCGCCGTGGTTCTGTTCCGCGATTATGTGCTCGCCCATACCGGCACTTGCGGGACACCCTCGCCGGCCGTCTGCCGAGCGTTCCAGGACGCGCGTTAGCGGGTGCTCGGCGAGATCCTCGGGATCAGCCAGGAACGGCGCTTGGAGGATGGTCCGGCGGGTCCGATGCCGCGCGTTCGAGGACGCGCACTATCTGCTGCGGCGTACCGTGGAGAGTCGCCCGCGCGCGAGGTATCGACATGAGCCATGCGGCAACCCGACCGCCGAAGCACCCGCCGCCGTGGTTCGTGCACGCGGCTTGGCGCGTTCATCGCGCGCTGTACCGGCTCAGCGGCGGCCGCTTCCTGTG
>JBKOUV010000199.1:0-7720 GCA_046723555.1 Actinomycetota bacterium
ACCCACGTCCGCCCGCCGCCGGAAACCACCCACACGAAGTAGTCCATCGGCATCGGCCCGTCGTGCGGATCGCCGCCGAGGAAGTGCTCAGGACGCCGGCCGTCACGCTCGGCGTACTTCACCGCATAGACGTCGTAGCCCACGTCAGATCTCGATCGTCCCCTCGACGCACGTGACGGTGCCGCCGCCGACCCAGATCTGGCCGTCGTCGTCGCTTGACACATGCACTCGTCCGGAGCGCCCGATCGCGGTGCCCTGGCGGGCGACGTACGGGGTCGTGATCCGGCCGCTGGCGGTGAGCCACTGGCCCAGCGATGCGTTGAAGCTGCCGGTCACCGGGTCCTCGGTCAGCATCCCGTCCTTGGGGAAGAACGCCCGCACCTCGACCATCTCGGCCGAACCGGGCGCGTACAGGGCGACCACGCCGACGTCCATGTTCCCGGGGCCGGGACGAAGGGCGAGCACCTCCTCGGGGCTCGCCAGGAGCAGGGCGATCCATCCCGGGCCGTTGTCGACCCACTCGGCGGCCAGCACCTGGTCCCGTTGGAGTCCGACCGCGGCCGCGGCCTCGATCACCAACGCCTCGTCGACGGGACCCGTGCGCAGGAGGGGTGGGGCCGCGAACGCCAGCCCGTCGGCGGTCCGGCGCACCCGGATCAGTCCCGCCGGGCACTCCTGCACCAGCGCGTCGGTGGCCGGCGGCTCCGCCTGGGCGGCGAGCCAGGCATGGCAGGTGCCGAGCGTCGGGTGACCGGCGAACGGGAGCTCGAGGACCGGCGTGAAGATCCGCACCTGGTAGTGCGCCTCCGACGAGGTCGGCGCCATGACGTACGTGGTCTCGGACAGGTTGGTCCAGCGCGCGACCCGCTGCATCGTGTCGGTATCCAGGTCGTCGGCGTCGAGGACGACGGCGACCGGATTGCCGGCGTACGGCACATCGGTGAAGACGTCGACCTGACGGAAGCGGCGGTTCATTCCGTCGAGTGTGTCAGCCGGCGTGGGGTGTGGATCGCGGCGTGGGCCACTCGCTGCACGACGCGGTCGCCGGCGATCACGGCGACGTCGAGCTCGACGAACCGGTGACCGCTGCGTTCGTATTCGGCGACCACCTCGGCGCGCACGTCGAAGTGCTCGCCATCGCGGACCGTGCCGAGCAGGGCGACGTCCGACGAGACGTGGATCCACGGCCCCAGGACCACGTTCGTGGCGAGCACCGTGTTGGCGAAGCGGAGCAGCCAGCCCGGATGGGCGACGGCTGCCTCGGTGTACAGCGGCAGCCGCTCACGCACCGCGGCGAGGTACTCGGCCGCCTTCGCCGCGTCGAACACGCCGTCGAGGGATCCGAGCGCGGTGCCGGGACGCAGCGACTCCGCCGAGGCCGGCGGGGGGTCGTCCGGGATCGAGGCGGCCGGGGGAACGTCACCGCCGTCGTCGCCGTCGTCGCCGTCGTCGTGGTCGGCCACCGGCGCGCCAAGGGCGGCCCGGCCCATCGCCCGCACGACCCCGTCGGCGCCGGTCAGCTCGAGCATCAACTCGTGGCCGCGCTGCTCACCGGTGATCGCGACCCGTTCGCCGTCGTACACCGGGCGCACGAACCGCGCCGACATCGACCCGTCACCGAGCCACTGCAGACCCCAGAGGCTGGCCGGGACGTGGGTCATGTAGGCGTACACGTCGACTCCGGGCACGAGCCCACCGCGGAAGCCGTACTCGCGGGCGACGGCATCGTCGTGGATCTTGTTCGACGACGCGGTGGCGGTGTTGTACGCCTCGACCTCGTAACGCCATGTCACGGCTCAGAGCTTTCCAGCATCCCGGATGACGTCGATCATCAGATCGATCCCGCGGTCGGTGAGGTGGAAGGCGTCGTACGTCAGTCCCGCCTGGTTCGAGACCGCCGCCCAGTCGGCGAGGATCACCTCCTGGTGGTGAGCGGCCAGCGCGTGCAGGCGTTCGTTGACGTACGGGAAGTACCAGACGTACGCCTCGTACTGCGCCATCCCCAGCGGGGGGATCACCTCCGCCGACGGTTCGCGCACCGTGATCCAAACGATCCGGTGGGCGCCGAGCCGTTCGAGTTTCGCCACCAGCTCCTCGGCCTCGGCGTCGAACTGCTCGGCCCAGGCGTCGAAGTTGGCGCGGTCGCGCTCCCACAGCGAGTTGTGACCCAGGCCGATGATCACGGTGTCCCCGATCGGGAGGTGGGGGGCCGGAAGCTCGTCGGTGACCTGGTGGACCATCAGCGCCGGCCGGGCGTAGTAGTCGACGGTCCAGCCGGAGCGCTCGAGGTCCGCCTCGATCGCCGGCTTGGCCCCGAGGAGCACCGAGTCGCCAATGACCGTCACCAGCTCGGCCGGATCGATGGTCGTGGTGCTCGTGGTGGTCGTGGTGGTCGTGTGGTTCGCAGCCGCGGGCCGTGGGCGCGCCGAACGCGCCGGCGCCGAGGAGCTCGGTGCCGTCTCCAGCCCGATGTCTGCCGTCGGCGACGCCCCGACGTTGTTGACGGCGACGAGGACGAGACCCGACACCGACGCCAGGGCCACCGGGCCGGCCCAGCGGCGGGTCCCGCGACGGCCGGCCAGGCGCCGGTGCCAACGGGTGAACGCCCCGTTGCGGATCGGCACCTCGACGTAGCGATAGGACAGGTCGGCGGCGACGAACGTGAGCACGAGGCGCAGGATCAGCGTCGGGTAGAACGTCCAGGGCAGGTCGATCTCGGGGCGGGTCAGGACGAAGATCGGCCAGTGCCACAGGTACAGCGCGTAGGACCGGACGCCGATCCACGTGAGCACCCGTTGGGACAGGACGAAGCGGGCGAGGACCGTCCGCGGGTGGACGGCGGCGGCGATGGCGACCGCCGATAGGAGCGAGACCAGCGCGAACCCGCCGCGGTACAGGAACGGGTCGTACTCGTGCACTTGGGCGAAGCAGACGACCAGCCCGACGACCGCAGCCATGCCGCACAGGTCGAGCGCGACCCGCGAGACGTCGTCGCGGCCCGCGCTCTCGCTCCCCGCTGGCGACGGCCGCCAGACGAGGGCCAGCGCGGCCCCGAGCAGCAGGCTGGACGCCCGCGTGTCCGTGCCGTAGTACACCCGGCTGGGATCGACAGCGGGGTGGAAGAGCGCCGCCATCCAGATCGTCGACGCCACCGCGCCGGTGGTGGCGATCGCCGCAACCGGCGACCGGCGGCCCTTGAACAGGCGCAGCAGGGCCAGGAGCAGCAACGGCCAGACGAGATAGAACTGCTCCTCGATCGCCAGCGACCAGAGGTGTTGCAGCGGTGACGGTCGCTCGATGATCGCGAAGTACGACTGGTCCGAGACGATGAAGTACCAGTTCGTCACGTAGCCGAGCGCGGCCCACACCTGCTTGCGGAGCTCGTCGAGTTCCTCGCGGTAGAAGACGACGAACACGACCGATGTCGCCGCCAGCAGGACGTACAGCGCCGGGAGCAGCCGCCGGGCGCGCCGTCCCCAGAAGGCGCGGAGCGAGATCGTCGACGACCCGGTGTACTCCCGCGTCAGCAACAGCGTGATCAGGTAGCCGCTGATCACGAAGAAGACCTCGACGCCGAGGAAGCCGCCGGGCAGCGATCTCACGCCGGCGTGGTACAGCAGGACGGCGACGACCGAGATCGCCCGCAGCCCGTCAAGGCCGGGCAGGTAGCCAGCCGAGGTCGATGCCGGCGTCAGCGCCCGAGGCGACACGCCGCGACAGTATGGTCGTCGCGGCTCGGGGCCGTGAGCATCCCCGGCCCGGGGCGGCGGTCAGCCGGCGTCCTGCTCGACGGCATCGAGAAAGACGTCGACGTCGGCGTCCTCGCCACCGATGAGCCACACCACGACGCCCTCCTCGTCGTCGTCGTTCCACGGCAGCACCCCGTCGACCGGGTACCGATCGACGGTGATGTCGTCCGCGTCCTCCTCGATCGGCGCGATGACCGCCAGCTCGACCTCGGCGTCGGGCGGTTGTTCGCTGAGGATGTCGATCAGCTCGCGTACGTGCATGTGGCGCTCACTTTCGCCGAGAGGTCACAGCCCTCATAGGTCGCCCATGTCACCCAGGTTGCCCATGTCACCCAGGTCGCCCAGCCAGTCCTTCGCCCGCTCGAGGAGGTACAGGCTGACGTGCTTGCAACGCTCGAGGTTGGCGGCGACGGAATTGTCGTTGTTCAGGTACACGTCGGCGAGGTCGACGCTCGTGCGGGCGACCATCGACAGCGATCGCTCGGGCGCGTCCGTCACGCTCGGGAACGAGTCGATCGCCGACACCTCCACGGGGAGCTCGACGCCTCCGATGCCGGCCAGCTCGGTGGCGAGGACGAGCAGATCCGGTGGCTCCGGCAGCGGCGGCAGCGTCCACGTGAACACCAGCGGGAACGTGAACCCGCCGGGCGGCGCCTCGTCGAGGTCGTCGAGCTTCATCACCTCGTCCTCGAAGCCGAGCATCGCCCGGGGGTCGACGTCGAGGGACAAGTGCAGGTCGATCGGGCCGCTGCAGGCCTCTTCGGGGTGCAGGTCGACCTCCCAGAGCTGCCGCAACGAGTAGGTCTCGACGAAGTGGCGCTCGTCGTGAACGTGGAATCCGTGGTCGATCGCCTGGCTCTTGAGGTCGGCGACGAACCCGGCGACGTCAATGACCGCCACCGGCATCCTCTCCGTGCCGGACACTCCCGTTGTGCACACCCCGACACTACCGTCCGACCCCGTGGCTCGAATCTCGGCGGTGGCGTTCGATGTCGGTGAAACGCTGATCGACGAGAGCCGGATCTGGTTGCGGTGGGCCGACCGTCTCGGCGTCCCGCCGCTCACGATGCTCGGTGTCGTGGGCGCGATGGCCGCCCTCGACCGCCTCCTCGTCGAGGCCTTCCAGGTGCTGCGGCCCGGCCTCGATCTCGACGCCGAGATCGTCCGCTGGCGGGCCGACGACCCCGCGGGGCTGCGCGAGAACTTCGACGCCGACGACCTCTACGGCGACGTCCGAGCCTGCTTCGCCGCGCTGGGCGACGCCGGCCTGAGACTCATCATCGCCGGCAACCAGCCGCCCCAGGCGCTAGCCGCACTCGAACGGATGGACCTCGGTGCCGACGCGATCCTGATCTCCGCCGTGCTCGGCGTGGAGAAGCCGTCGCCGGACTTCTTCGCTGCCATCGCCGCCGCGGCGGGGTCTCCGCCGCGCGAGATCGCCTATGTCGGCGATCGGCTCGACAACGACGTCCTCCCGGCGCGACAGGCGGGCATGTGCGCGGTGCTGCTGCGCCGGGGACCGTGGGGCTACCTCCACGCCCAACGCCCGGATGCCGCGCTGGCCGACGTCGTCGCCGATTCGCTGCGGGATCTCCCGGACCTACTCGCTCAGCTCACCTGAGCCTCGACCGCCCTCGCCACTCGCAGGACGGTGTCTTCGCGCCAGCGGCGGCCGACGATCTGCAAGCCGATCGGCAGCCCGGCGTCTCCGTCGCGGCCATGGGCGCCGCACGGCACCGAGAGTGCCGGGCACGGCGCCACGAGGTTGAACACCTCGGTCATCGCGGGGGAGTGGTACCCGGCCGCGTCGGTCGGGAGGTTGGGCGGGCGGTCGGCCTTCGCCGCCGGGATCGGAGGCGCCGCCATGGTCGGGCACAGGAGCGCGTCGTGGTCGGCCAGCACGTCGCGGAGGCGCCGCCACAGGTCCGTGCGGACGAGCTCGATGCGCTTGTAGTCGGCCGCGCTCACCCGGTTGCCCGCGTCGATGAGGGCGAGCACGGCCGGATCCATCCGGTCGCCGAACTCGGCGACCAGGTGGCCGAAGTAGGCGGCCATGAACACGCCCCAGAGCACGTCCCAGGACTCCGCGTCGCCCTCGGTGAGGTGCAGTTCCACCGGCTCGACGACCGCGCCGGCGGCGGCGAGTCGGTCGCACGCCAGCTCGACGGCCGCGGCGATCTCGGGATCGACCGCCCAGCAGCCGAGGTCGACCGACAGCGCCAGCCGGAGGCCGGTCGGGTCGGGGTCGAGCGGTTGGGCGAGGTCGAGCGGACTTGGGACCGACAAGATGTCGGCGTCGTCGGGTCCCTGGGTTGCCGCCAGGAAGAGGCGGGCGTCGTCGGCACACCGGGCGAGTGGACCGTGGTGCGAGATGGTGTCGAACAGTCCGGGCAGCACGTCCATCGGGATGCGCCCGAGACCCGGCTTGAGCCCGACTACGCCGCACCAGGCGGCGGGGATGCGCACCGAGCCGCCCATGTCGGAGCCCTCGGCGAGCGGAACACAGCCCGACGCCACGGCCGCCCCGCTGCCACCGGACGAACCGCCCGGCGTGCGCCGCGGGTCGTGCGGGTTGCGGGTCACGCCCCACAGCGGGCTGTCGGTCTGCAGGGTATGGGCGAACTCGGGGGTCGTCGTCTGGCCGATGATGATCGCCCCGGCGCGCCCGAGGGCGGTGACGATGTAGGCGTCGTGCTCGGGCACCCAGTGCTCGAAGGCGTAGGACCCGAGCGTCGTGCGGTGGCCGGCGACGGGCGTGGTGTCCTTGACCGCGACCGGCACGCCGTGGAGCACGCCGAGGTCGTGGCCGTGGACGACCGCGTCGGCCGCCGCAGCGGCGGCTTCCCGCGCTTCGTCCTCCCACACGGCGGTGAAGCAGTTGAGGTGGGGCTGCACGTCGGCGGCCCGGTCGAGGGCCGCGGTGACGGCGTCCACCGGCGAGAGCTGACCCTCGGCGATGAGGGCTGCGGTCTGCATCGCGGTCAACGTCGACGGAGCGGCCACGAGGTCGAGCATCCACCGAAGGTACAATCGCCCGCTCGGCCGGGGCGCATAGCTCAGCTGGTCAGAGCGCTTCCCTTACAAGGAAGAAGTCGGCGGTTCGAGTCCGTCTGCGCCCACCGCAACCTGCCAGCGGCCGCCGGGTTCCACAGCCGCGACGAGCGGGTTGCTCGTGGGCGCTCTGCGCACCGTGCTTGATTTGCTTTCAGACGCTACGCAGGCTTGCCTCGTCGGTGGTGCGTCACGCCGGCGGGCAGGGTTTGAGAGCCGTCCGGTTAGGTCCACGCCGGCGATACGCCCCGCCCCATCGGCACGTCGCCCGCTCGTCCCGACGGTTGCGTAGCATCACGCTTGATGCTCACAGCCCGCCACGCCCACTACGCCGGCTGGGTGATCGGTCTGGCCCAAGGTCACGACCTGCCGGTGCAGCCGGTGCTCGACGACAACGGGGACTTCACCGAGCGCTTCACCCTGACCCTCGGCGAGCATGCCATCACGCTCGTTGTCCCGTCACCGCCCGACGACTGGGAGCCTCCGCCGACGGATGAGTGAGTGCGTGCGTTGCGGTCGGCCGTTCGCCGGCACGCCGTGGCGCTACGGCTCCGGCGGCCGGGAGCACGTCGACTGCGACGCGGTGTCGACCTACCGCAACGCCGACGGTTCCCCGATCACGCCCCCGCCCCCGGCCCCCCGGGTGTTCTCCATCGATCCGGACGTGTCGAAGGTGCGGCCACCGTCGGAGCCGCCGTCGAGTCCACCACCGATGCGCGTGAAGCGTCGTGGCGGGCGCCGGCCCGCCCGGTCCGCGGCCGCCTGGTCCGAGGCCGAGCGGCCGGGCGGCGGGCGACAGTGCGAGGCGATGACCAAGTCCGGGCGCCGCTGCCAGGGCGGGGCGATGCCGGGCTCCCCGTACTGCGGCCCGCACCAGCGCTGATCGACGCGCAGCGGCCGGGCCCCGCAGGGCCCGGCCG
>JBKOUV010000074.1:0-13825 GCA_046723555.1 Actinomycetota bacterium
ATCAGCCCCGGCGGCGGCACGGCCCCAGGTTCAGGCGGCACTCGCTTGTGCGTTGCCGATCCATTCCGGGTGGGCGTTGCGGGTCACCGCGCAGAACGGCCGCAGTTTCGCCGCACTCCAGGTGTCGACGGTGTTCCCCACCGTCGACGGCCGCACGACCAGCGGTTTGGCCATGACTTGAACTGACTCGGACATCAGGCATCCTTTCCTTCGGGCGAGGCGGTGTCGCCCCGCAGGAGCCATCTTCAACAATCGAGCCGGCAACGCCGTGAGTAGTTGGTACTCATTTCCGGCCGCGACTGGTTTGGCCGACGCCCGCCCTCACCCCGCGCCGCTGCGCCACGCACGAGGAACCCGGTTGCACGGCATCGCGGGGGTGTCAGCACATCGACCATCCGGCGGTGACGCCCTTCGCTCGGTATGTGGAAGGAGTCCCGGTGACGGCGTCGAAGAGCATACGCAGCGACCACGACACCTAGACCTACAAAGTCGGCCGCACGTACAACCGCACCAACTCGGGTTGTCAGTGTCGCCTCGACGATCCACGCTGTGGACAACCGATCGCGCGCCTCGTTCGGGTACCGCCGACAGCATCACCCCCCGATCCTTGGGTGACACGCCCTCAGGCACGCACGTGACGACCAACGAATCCTTTGTTGGCGGCGACCAGAAACTGGCCACCGGCGGCCATCGACCGCCGAGGCGCAGCCATCCCATTCCGTGATCGCCGCGGCGCCATGACCGCTGGCCCACCGCCGAAGTTCCCGGACCCCGCCCAGAGGCCGCCGGCGCGATTATTTGGGCAGCGCAGACGGGCCGTTACTGCACGGCCTTGCGGGCGCTGACGACGGGATTATGCAGGCCTGTTATGGCTCGGCCTGGCCGAGCCGCGCCGACCGATCAAGTGCACCTAGCGCCGAATCCGGGCGCGGCCGCTCGACTGCGGACCTTGTGCGTCAGCCAGCGAACGCGGGATGCGCGACCGATGGTAGGGCGTTGTTATGGCGCTCGGTAGGGGCGCCGCCGAGCGGTCGCATGACAGTCGGCGCGCGCGATGAGAGCAGATTCGGCGTCCGCGTCGGTAGCAGCGAGTGGGGCCGAGCGGCGGGGCAGCGATCGCCGGCCAGTGTGGGTCGCAGCGCCGGGGGCGACGACGGTGCCATCGCGGAGCGCTGTGAGGTTGGTGCCGGCGGATGATCAGGTCGGGTCAGGGATGATGAGCATCTTCTGGTTCTGGGGTCGAGGGCGTGTTCGTTCGAGCACCGCGTCGTCGCGAGCGGATTGGGTGGAGCGTTCGTGCCGTCTACCTGCACCTTTACCACACCCGTTACCGCCGCTTGCGACAAAGGTGGGGTGACCGAGAGGGAGGAGATGACGATGCGCAAGCAGGCGTTCGCGACCGAGAGCCGTCGTCGAGGTCGTCGGACCGTGGCGGTCGCCGCCGCGGTGGGGGCGTTGGCGTCGGTGGTGGCGACCCCTGGGGTCAACCCCGAGGCGGCCGCCAACCCGTCCGACACGCGCGTCTACACGATCCCTGGCGACGACGTCTTCCCGGCCGGAATCGCTGTCGACGGCGACACCTACTACGTGACCGGATTCTTCAACGGCATCATCTACCGCGGCGACCTCGACGAGCCGGAGGCCGAGGTGTTCATCTCCGATAACGCCTCCGGCGCAAACGGGATCGAGGTCGTCGGTGAGCACCTGCTCGTTGCCCGTGGCTTCGCCGGGGTGTCGCTGTACGACCGCACCACCGGTGCGTCACTGGCCACATGGTCCGTCGCCGAAGGTCGGCCGCTTCGCATCGCCATCGCCCCCAACGGCGATGCCTACATCACGGACCCCGAGGCTCCGGTGCTCTATCGGATCCCCGCCGCCGAGCTCCAGAACCCGAGCGCCGCCGAACAAGACCTTCCCGTCTTCCTCGAATGGCCGGACCCGCCGTTCCACCACGAACAGGGCTTCATCAACGCCCTCGGCGTCGTGGCCACGCCCGACGGAAGGTACGTGCTGGTGGTGCACCAGACGACCGGCGAACTGTTCCGGGTCCGGCTGTCGGACAGGCAGGTCAAGCGGGTCGATCTGGGCGGCTACCGGCTGATCAGCGGCCGCGGGATGGTCCTCACCGACCGCGTGCTGTACGTCGTTCGCCCGGCTCGCCCGGCCGTGGCCAAGCTGCGCCTCGACGCTCGATACGAGCGCGGCCGGATGCTGTCGGAGACCACCGATCCGACCTTCCACGGTCTGGCGGATGCGGCGATCGCCGGCGATCGGCTGCTCGTCACCAACAGCCAGCTCTCGGGAGCGCCTCCGGCGCCCCCGTGGACCGTGTCGAGCATCTCGCTGCCCTGATCGACCTGCCAGTCCGGCTTTGACCCCGAAGAGAGGGACCACCATGCAGAATCAAGCCTTCGCCCGCCGACACCGTTGTCGAGCTCGTCCGACTTTGCTCGCCGTCGCCGCCGTGGCCGCGTTCGGCGCCGCGTCGACGACGACGAGCGCCGGTGTCGACGTCGCGGCGTCCGCCCAGGTCGCCCCCAGACCGTCGGCCACACGCGTCTACACGCTCCCCGGGGACGAGGTCTTCGCCGAGGGGGTCGCCGTCGCCGGCGACACCTACTACGTGACCGGCTTCGGCAGTGGCAAGATCTACCGCGGCGACCTCGACGAGCCCGCGGCCGTGGCCGAGGCGTTCATCGATGCGACAGGCCCGTTCGAGGGCCTGGGCGGGATCAAGGTCGTCGGCGAGCGCTTGATCGTCGCCCGTTCCGCCGGCGTGTCGCTCTTCGACCGCCAGACCGGCGCGCTCGTGGCGACGTGGTCGGGCGTCGCCGGCACGAACATCAACGACATCGCCATCGCGCCCAACGGCGACGCCTACATCACTGATTCCGAGCTTCCGATGCTCTACCGGATCCCGGCGGCCGAGCTCCGTCACCCGAGTGCCGGCGGGCACGATCTCCCCGTCTTCCTCGAATGGCCCGACCCCCCGTACTCGGACTATGTGACCGGGTTCATCGAGGCGAACGGCGTCGTCGCCACTCCCGACGGCAAGTTCGTGCTGGTCGTGCACTACAGCGACGGCATCTTGTTCCGCGTGCGAGTCGCCGACAAGCAGGTCAGGCAGGTCGACCTGGGCGGCTACCGGCTAGTCAGCGGCGACGGGATGGTTCTCACCAACGACCGCGTCCTCTACGTCGTTCGCCCATTCGGTTCGCTCGTCGCCAAGTTGCGGCTCGACTCGCGGTACGACCGCGGTCGACTGCTCTCGCAGACGACGGATCCGACCTTCCATGGTCCGACGACCGCGGCAATCGCCGGCGATCGGCTGCTCGTCGTCAACAGCCAGTTCTCGGGACCGCCTCCGGCGCCTCCGTGGACGGTTTCGAGCATCCCGCTGCCCTGAGCCGGCAACGAGGTAAATGGGTGGCGGACTGGTGCGCATCGAGCGACGCTGCCCCGGTGACGATCTCCGTGCTCGGACCGTTCGGAGTGGACGGAGACGCCTCGTCACTCGAGGCGCGCGACCGGGTCGTGCTGGAAGTCCTGTCCCTCCGCCCTGGCGAGGTGGTCAGCAACGAGCGGCTGGCCGACGCGATGTGGTCCGACGTTCCGCCTCCGACGTGGCACAAGGTGGTGCAGGGCTGTGTCGTCCGTCTCCGCAAGGTGCTCGGCGCCGAGGCGATCGAGACCTCGCCGGCCGGCTATCGCCTGACGATCCCGTCCGAGCAAGTCGACATGCACCGCTTCGAGCGGATGGCCCGGCGCGCCATGGAGCTGCTGGCGCTGGGCGAGTACGACCGGGCCCACTACGTCAGCGCTGAGGCGTTGACGTTGTGGCGCGGGCCGGCGTTGCGCGAGCTGGAGGACTGGGACACCGGCCGGATCGAAGCCGGCCGGTTGGACGAGCTGCGTCTCGACGCCGAGGAGGTCCACATCGAAGCCGCCCTGCGCGCCGGCCACCATCGCGAATTACTCGCCGAAGCGCGGGCCCGCGCCGCCGAGGCCCCGCTGCGCGAGCGCCGCTGGGCACTGCTGGCGCTCGCCCAATACCAAGTCGGCCGGCAGGCTGACGCACTACGCACGTTGCGCCAGGCGCGCCACACGCTCGCCACCCAGCTCGGCCTCGAACCGGGATCGGAGCTCGTGGGGTTGGAGCAGGCGATCCTGCGCCAGGATCCGTCGCTGGTGGTCGCGGCCGCCCTCCCCGAGTCGAGTGCGGTGTGCCCGTATCTCGGTCTGGTCCCGTATGACGTCGCCGACAGCGAGGGCTTCTTCGGGCGCGACCGCGAGGTTGAGGCGTGCCTGGATCGGCTGAGCACGGTCGGCGTGCTCATGGTCGTCGGGCCATCGGGCAGCGGAAAGTCGTCGCTGGTCCGCGCAGGCGTGGCCGCGGCGCTGCTGCGCAACGGCCGTGACGTGTCGGTGATCACCCCCGGTGCGCGACCGGTGGACGCCCTCGTCGGACTGCCGACGACGGATCCGCCGCCGATCCTGGTCGTCGACCAGTGCGAGGAGGTGCTCACCCTCTGCGACGACCCTGCGGCGCAGACCGCGTTCTTCGATGCCCTCGCCGCCCACGCCGAGCATGCCCCGCTCGTCGTCGCCCTGCGCGCCGACCGGCTCGGCGAGCTGTCCGGCCACCCGGACTTCGCTCGTCTCGTTGAGCACGGACTGCATCTGCTGAGCGCGATGAGCGAAGCCGACCTGCGTGCCGCGATCGAGGGTCCGGCCCGTCAGGTCGGGCTGTTGCTGGAGCCGGGTCTGGTCGATCTGTTGCTGCGGGAGGTGTTGGGCGAGCCTGGGGCGCTGCCCCTGTTGTCGCATGCGTTGCACGAGACGTGGGAGCGGCGCGAAGGCCGCACGCTCACCGTCGAGGGGTACCAGGCCACAGGTGGGATCCGAGGAGCGGTCGCCCAGTCCGCGGAGGAGGTCTACGGCCAGGTACCCGCCGCGCAACGGCCACTCCTGCGCGACCTGCTGCTGCGCCTGGTGACTCCCACGCCGGAAGGCGAACCGGTGCGCAGCCGCGTCCCCCGCCGCACCGTCGCCACCGATCCCGAGCGCGAGCGGCTCGTCGAGCGGCTCGTCGAAGCCCGGCTGGTGACCAGCGACGACGACACCGTCGAGCTGGCTCATGAATCGTTGGCACGAGCGTGGCCCCGCCTGCGGACGTGGCTGGACGACGACGTCGACGGCCAGCGCATCCGCCGCCACCTCGCCCTGACTGCCGACGCGTGGGACGGCATGGGCCGGCCCGACAGCGAGCTCTACCGAGGCATTCGCCTCGGCCACGCCCTCGACTGGCAGCGCACCGCGAGTCCCGACCTGACACCGGCGGAGCGGGCGTTCCTCGACACGAGCGCCGACCGCGAGGCCGCGGAGGCGGCGACCGCCGAGCAGCGGCTCCGTGAGCAGACCCGGCACAACCGGCGGCTGCGAGCCTTGCTCGTCGGCGTCGGCGTGCTGCTCGCCATGGCCCTCGTCGCCGGCCTCATCGCGGTGCGCCAGGCGAACCGCGCCGACCGCAGCGCCGTCGCCGCCGACGCCCGCCGGGTCGGCGCCCAAGCGCTGGTCGTCGACGACCTCGACCACTCGCTGCTCCTCGCCGCGGAAGGCGTCCGGCTCGACGACTCGATCGACACCAGGAACAACCTCTTGGCCGCGCTGTCGAGAGCTCCCGAGCTGATCGCGTCCACGCCCAGCGACGGACCGCCGTTCCTCTCGGTCGAATTGAGCCCTGACGGCCGGTTCGTCGCCGTCGGCAAGACTGACAGCGACCTGTCGGTCTACGACACGAGTACCCGCAAGCTCGTTGGCTCCTACGACGAGATGCCGGTGATGTGGTTCGAGTTCCGGCCCGACGGCCGACAACTGGCAGTCAACGGAATGCCCGACACGAGGTCGGGCTCTGGTCAGGTTCCGTCCCCTCCAGTGCGGCTGGTCGACACCGCGACGTGGGAGGAGGAGCCGGTTCAGCTCGGTGGCATTCCGACGGACACGATCGGATTCGAGCAGGCGCGCTACAGCGCCGATGGCCGTTTCCTGACGGTGGCCTTCGAGGCTCACACTGACGCGGCCGATACATCCGTCCTGGTGTGGGACCTCGCGGCACCGCAGCAGCCCGTGCTGCGCCTCGATCGGGCCGGTCACTGCGCGGTGTTGAGTCCCGACGGCAGCCGGTTGTACGTCGGCGACGCCGATCCTCCGCGATTGACCACGTACGAGGTCGCTACCGGACGACGGCTTCGGTCGTCGAACGTACCTGGGTGCGCCTGGCTGGACATCAGCCCCGATGGCTCACTCCTGGCTGCGAAGGACGGGCGCGACATCGTCATCGTTGACGCGGACACCCTCAAGGTGCGCCGCCGGCTGGAGGGTCACACCGACGACGTCCTGGTGATCCGCTTCTCACCGAGCGGTGCCCTGCTCGCGTCGGGTTCCACCGACCGCACCGCCATCGTCTGGGATGTCGCAACCGGAGAACGACGCGAGCTGTTGCGGGGCAACTCCTCATGGGTGTGGGGTACCGCCTTCAGCCCCGACGAGAACACGCTCTACACCACGGCTGGGCGGACCCTGCTCACCTGGGACCTCGCCGGAGACCGGCGGTTCATCGCCCGCCGGCCGTTCGCCGAGCCGGCACGGCCGGCGGAGGGCACGATGGCCTCTCCAACGGGCGATGCCGTGGCCTACCTGGGTGCCGCCGACGAGTTGCAGTTCGTCGACCTCCGTACGGGTCGGGCCGGACCGTTCATCGACACCAGGCACGGCCACTGGGGCTGGTTCGCGTGGCGCCCCGAAGGGAGCCAGTTCGCCACCGCCGGCAAGGACGGGTTCGTTCGGCTGTGGGACTGGCGCACCGGACGGCTGATCACCGAACGTCGCGTCGCGCCCATGCACATCGCCGCCTTGGACTACACCGGCGACGGCCGACGCCTTGTCATCGCCGAACGAACGGGCACGACCTATGCCATCGACGCCGAGACGCTCGAACCCGACGGCACACCCGTCGCGCTCGAGCAGAACGTCGTCAACGTGTACGCGAGCCCCGACAACCACACCGTCGTCGTCCTCACCGACGATCGCTTCTCGCTCGTCGACGTCGACGACGGCCGGGTCATCCACGATGGCGAGGCCGACGGCCCCGTGGTCGGCGAGTTCTCCCCTGATGGACGCCGGTTCGCCCTCGGCACCACCTCCGGCGAGGTGCGGCTACTCGACGTCGAGACCGGCCAATGGCGGGGACCGGCGGAGGAGGGTCACAACGCCAAGCTTCACTTGCTGAGCTACGCCCCTGACGGGACCACGTTCGCCACCGGGGCGGACGACCAGGCGATCGTGATCTGGGACGCCACGACCGGCTCGCCGCTGTACCGGCTTCTGCCGGGACGGTCCGATGGGGCGATGGTGCCGTGGTTCCTCGATGACGAGTCCACAGTGCTGATCACGTCCTCGCTGGAAGGGGCCGTCTACACGTTCGAGCTCGACTCTGAGCACTGGGTCGACGTCGCCTGCACCATCGCCGGTCGCAACCTCACCGAGAAGGAATGGAGTGACGCCTTCGGCGACCGTCCCTACCGCGAGACCTGTCCGCCGAGCCACGAGACGTGAGCGGAATACTGCGGATGTCTCCGCTCGGCGTCGCAACATCCGGGCGCATACCCGACTTGCATGTGCGACGAACTGAGCACAGTCCGCCGTCCCTCGAACGCGTTCGGACCGCTCGGCTCCCTCTCTGATTACATTCGCGGCCCGCCCCTGTCTGTCAGGCTGATGTGAGACACCTGCGGTAGCCCACCATCCCTACAGGGCGAGACAGGATCACCTAGACCGATGACCATGACGACTGCATCTGTGTTCGCGCGCGCCCATGATGGCGTCGTGGACGAGCCCGATCCGGCTGCCCGACCTCGGCGGCGAACGTTCAGCGCCGAGTACAAGGCGCGGATCTTGGACGACTACGACGCGTTGCCAACAGGATCGACCGAGCGGGGCGCGCTGTTGCGTCGCGAGGGCCTGTACACGTCACACATCGCCGAGTGGCGCAAGACTCGTGACGCCGGCGCCGAGGCGGCGCTGAAGCCGAAGGGCAAGGCTCGGCGTTCGCCTGAGCAGGTTGAGGTGGAGCGGCTGCGGCGCAAGAGTGAGCGGCTGGAAGCGGAGCTGGCCCGCACCAAGCTGGCGTTGGAGATCACGGGAAAAGCACACGCGCTCTTGGAACTGCTCTCCGAGAGCGCGGACTCCGAGGCGAAGTCGAAGCCGTGATCGATGAGCACATCGACGACCTCGCCGCGGTGACGTCGACGAAGCGGGCGTGTGAGCTGTTGGGGGCGTCGCGGGCGACGCGATATCGGCGACGCCGTCCGCCGGTGGCGGGCCCGCCGACACCTCGCCCGGCACCGCCGAACAAGCTCACCGAGGCCGAGCGTCAGCACATCTTGGCGGTGCTGCGCTCGGCGGAGTACTGCGATCTGGCGCCGGCCCAGGTGTGGGCCCGGCTCCTCGATGACGGCATCTACCTGTGCTCGATCTCCACGATGTACCGGTTGCTGGTGATCGCCGGGGAGAACCGGGAGCGGCGCCGCCAACGGACTCATCCGGCGCGCAAGAAGCCCGAGCTGATCGCCCGCCGACCCAACCAGGTGTGGTCGTGGGACATCACGAAACTGCAGGGTCCCGGGCGTGGCGTCTACTACGAGCTGTTCGTGGTCATCGACATCTTCTCCCGCTACGTCGTCGGCTGGACGGTCACCGCGGCCGAGACCGGTGAGCTCGCCGAAGCGTTCATCGCCGACACCCTCGAGCGTCACGACATCGAACCCGATCAGCTCACCCTGCACGCCGATCGGGGCACGTCGATGACCTCCAAGCCCGTCGCCCAGCTGCTCATCGACTTGGGTGTCGCCCGCAGCCACAGCCGCCCCCATGTGTCCAACGACAACCCCTACTCGGAGGCCAACTTCAAGACGCTCAAGTACTGCCCGGCATTCCCCGGCCGGTTCGGCTCGATCCACGACGCCCGAGCGTTCTGCGCCGTGTTCTTCGATCACTACAACCACGTCCACCGGCACGCCGGCATCGGCCTGCACACCCCGGCGTCCATCCACTACGGCACCGCCACCGAGATCCGCGCCCAGCGCGCCGCCACCCTCGACGCTGCCTACGCCGCCAACCCGGCCAGGTTCCGGCATCGCCGGCCCCAGCCGCCCAAGCTTCCAACCGTCGCCTGGATCAACGAACCCACCGTCCAGCCACTCATCAAATCCGCATGAGAAGTTGTCTCACGGGGCTTGACAGGTTCCGCGCTCGACACTCGCCGCCTGCGGCAGAACGATGGCGCTGACCAGCGTGCACCGAATGCCGGTGCCGCCATACAAATGAGCATTATCGACCGTTCGTGCTCGGGCCGTTATGGCGTGGCCTGACACGCGTCGGGGGGCGTGTTATTCCGCAGGCGTTATCGGTCGCAGGTGCTCGCCGGGTTCGGCACTTCCCGGACACCCTCTCGCGTGCCCGGTTGAGTGGTATCGGGCGCGCGTTCCCGGACACCTCGCTTGAGTTCGGCGGAGCATCCTAGACCGGCGCTTATCCGATGCCCGCGACCCCGGATGACAGCGTTTTCGAGGACGCGAATCGGACGTCGCGGTGCGGGTTGCCGGTTGCGTGAGGAACCGCGCTCGCGCCGCACCTTCGAGGGCACGCGCGACACGCCATCCCGCCCGCCCGGGTGAGGGACGATGTCAGAACTTGATCGGCAGCTGGCGCGGGCCGCGCACCGTGCCTTCCGACATTTCGCAGGGCCGGCGAGACTGAACTCCTGAGGTCGACGTTGGCGTGTCAGGTCATGGCACGTCCATTGTGTTTTGTGTCGAGAGCAGGGACGGTCACGCCGCCGGGAGCCGCGACGCCTCAGACGGCGGCTGCTGCCCTTCGACACTCGTGTTCGGTGGCGGCGGTGTCAACGGACTGCACCGGTGCTCGGATCAGCAGGTGGGCGCCCGTGGACTCGACCGTGAGCGTCGCGTAGTATGCCATGTAACTCAGCCACAAAGGGCCTCTACCACGCGAGGACGTTTCGGGCGGTGGTCGTCCTTGATGGCATGTCTTATACATTCGCGTAGGTAGGTGGGGTGATGAGGGAGTGTCGCACGATGCCAGCGTGGGCGGACGGCGGCGAGCAGCTCGCCGTTCATGAGGGATCTGCAGTAGCGGCGGGGCGTCGGCGCGACGACGGACGGGCAGCCGCGGCCACGGCCGGCACCTAGATGAAGTCGAGCGGGTCACGTCAACCACGACTTCGCCGTTTCGGACGAGCTCTCGCCCTGGCATCGGCGGTGCTGGCGGCGATCTGGCTGCTAGCGATCCCGGCCGCGGCACAGCCGTCCACGAACGTCGTCGGCAAGATCGAGAATTCGCTCGCCGGCGAGCTCACTACCAAGGGATCAGCTGACTTCTACGTGGAGTTCGCGGACCACGCCGACGTGTCGGCGGCATCCGCGATCGCGGACTGGAACCAGCGGGGCGAGGCGGTGGTCGCGGCCCTGCAGCGCACGGCGGACGCCAGTCAGAGCGACGCGCGCAAGCAACTGGACCTGACGGGCACGTCATATCAGCCGTTCTGGGTAGTGAACACGATCCTGGTCCGCAACGGCAGCGACAAGCTCGCCCACACGCTGGCCTCGTCCGGCAACGTCACGGGGCTGCGGTCACCGCACACCTACTCGCTGCCGGAAACCGCAGGAGCTACCACCGAGGAACAGATCAGCGCCATCGAGTGGGGCGTCAGCCAGATCAGGGCCGACCAGGTGTGGTCGACGTTCGGAGTGCGCGGCGAGGGCATCACCGTGGCGAGCATCGACACCGGCGTCGACTTCGACCACCCGGCACTGGTCGGCAAGTACCGCGGCAACACCGGCGGCGGCACGTTCAACCACAACTACAACTGGTTCGACCCGTCCAACGTATGCGGCAATCCGTCGCTCGCACCGTGCGACAACGACAACCGCGGCACCCACACGATGGGCACCATGCTCGGTGACGACGGAGCCGGCAACCAGGTCGGCGTCGCCCCGGGCGCCAGGTGGATCGCCGCCAAGGGCTGCGAGACCGCCAACAGCTGCTCCGACGCCGCGCTGCTCGCCGCCGGCCAGTGGATGCTGGCGCCGACCGACCTCGCCGGCGCGAACCCGCGGCCCGATCTGCGGCCCAACATCGTCACCAGCTCCGTCGTTCCCCCGCGGGCCGCCGACGACACCTGGTATCTGGCCACGGTGAACGCCTGGCGGGCGGCGGGGATCTTCCCGGCGTTCCCCAACGGCGACGCCGGCCCGTCGTGCAGCACGTCCGGATCGCCAGGGGCCTATGCCGAGTCCTTTTCGTCGGGCGCGTTCGACATCAACGGCGTGATCGCCTCGTTCTCCAGCCGCGGCCCGGTGTCCGGAGGGATCAAGCCGAACCTCGCCGCCCCGGGGGTGAACATCCGGTCCTCGATCAACGGCGGTGGCTATGCCGCGCTCGATGGTACGGCGATGGCCTCTGCGCACACTGCTGGCACGGTGGCGCTGATGTGGTCGGCGGCTCCGTCCTTGATCGGTGACCCGACCGAGACGATGGCGTTGCTGAACCAGACTGCGGTCGATACCAGTGACCTGACCTGCGGTGGCACCGCGGGGAACAACAACGTCTGGGGCGAGGGCAAGCTGGACGCGTTCGCCGCCGTGGAGCAGTCGCCGCGCGGCCCACTCGGCACGCTCACGGGCACGGTGTCCAACGCCAGCACCGGCGCCCCGCTCGCCGGCGCGCAGCTGAACATCACCGGTCCGGT
Organism: Actinomycetota bacterium; assembly: GCA_046723555.1. GTDB lineage: Bacteria > Actinomycetota > Acidimicrobiia > Acidimicrobiales > Ilumatobacteraceae > JALZMG01. Next base: position 11,828 of record JBKOUV010000074.1, read on the forward strand.
CAACCGGACCGGCGTCACCGGTGCCACCGGCACCTACCAGTTCACCCTGCCGGTCGGCAACTACTCGATCACGGCGTCGGCGTCCGGGTTCACCAACGGCTCGGCCACCGTGACCGTGACCGAGGGGCAGACAACGACCCAGGACTTCAATCTGACCCCGGCGGCCAACCACGCTCCCACCGCCGTCAACGACAGCTACAGCACCGCCGAGGACACCCCGCTCACCGTGGCCGCCCCCGGTGTGCTCGGCAACGACGCCGACGCCGACGGTGACACGCTCAGCGTCGCCCTGGTCACTGGGCCCGGCCACGGGACGCTCACCCTCAACGGCAACGGCTCGTTCACCTACACCCCCGCCGCCAACTACAACGGCCCCGATTCGTTCGCCTACCGGGCCAGCGACGGCGCGGCCACGTCGAACACCGCCACCGTGTCGCTGATCGTCACCGCCGTCAACGACGCCCCCACCGCCGCCGCCGACAGCTACAGCACCGCCGAGGACACCCCGCTCACCGTGGCCGCTCCCGGTGTGCTCGGCAACGACGCCGACCCCGACGGTGACACGCTCAGCGCCGCGCTGCTAGCTGGGCCGGCCCATGGTGCCGTCACCCTCAACGCCGACGGCTCGTTCACCTACACCCCGGCGGCTAACTACAACGGCCCCGATTCGTTCACCTACCGGGCCACTGACGGCGCCGTCATGTCCAACACCGCCACCGTGTCGGTGACCGTCACCCCGCTCAACGACGCCCCCACCGTCATCGTCGCGGCCGGCGGGACGTGTGGAAGCAATGACCTCTCGGGCACCATCAACCTGAACGTGGCCGACCCGGACACGGCAGCCAGTGCGCTGACGTTGACGGCCACAACGAACAACCCGCAGCTCCTGCCTGTCAGCAACGTGACCTTCGGCGGTGTCGGCGCCAGCCGTACGCTCGCCGCCACCACCGTCCCGGGCCGCACCGGCACCGCGACGTTGACCGTCACCGTCAGCGACGGGACGTCGACGAACACCGTGATCGTGACCGTACACGCCGGCGGTAACGGCAACGACACGCTCACCGGCACGGGCGGCACCGACATGATGTTCGGTCAGAACGGCAACGACACCCTCTCGGGGCTGGCCGGCAATGACCTCTTGTGCGGCGGCAACGGCGACGACCAGCTGATCGGCGGCAACAACGACGACACCATGGCCGGCAGCGCGGGAAACGACCGACTCACCGGCGGCGCCGGAGCTGACCGGTTCCGTGGCGGTCCCGGCACCGACACCGCTACCGACTTTGCGCCCGGTGAGGGAGACACCCAGGACGGCACGATCCCGTAGGTCATCACTCGCTGGCGTCGTCGACAACTCGTGCGCTCGGTGAAGACACTTTGCCCGCCGAGAACCACTCCGAACTGCCGTGGCTTCTCGCGCGGTTCGGGCCTGGCGTCGAGCCTAGGTGAGCACCGGCCAGCACCCGATTCATCGCCTGAACTTGGCGTCGATCACGTTCACGTGCGCGCCGTCGAGCAACCAGCCAGCTTCCGCTCAGAAGCATTTACTCGCGCAGACCGCCCGATCCGGCGCCGGCAAGGTATCCGAGTATCGCGTCCGACTAGGCCGCCGGCCCGCGTCCGGGACCGCCGGCTCGCTGGCCGTCATACACCCTGGGGACGATCGCTGCGAGCGATGGCCGTGCGTGGGTGCCGCTGGCTGGCCTCGGGGCTCGGCGGAAGTGGGATGGCCACCGAGCTGACGCTTCGCCTCCGCGTCATCGATGAGGTGCAGGTAACGCCTCATATACGGGTGATTCTTGAGGCATCCGCGGCTCGACGTGGGGCTTTTGGGAGTGTGCGCGGATGAGCTCATTCCCCGTGTCTTGTCCGGTCCGTTTCGCCCGCTGGCGAGGTGCGCTACGCACTCGGTGATCCGTTCGTCGACCGCTATCTCGAGTTCGTTGCTGGCCGCTGCCGCCCGAACACGTTGACTGCGGTGGCGTTCGATCTGAAGAC
>JBKOUV010000352.1:0-4760 GCA_046723555.1 Actinomycetota bacterium
TGGGCGATCACGGCGCTCTGGGGGCCGTCCATCACGTCGGCCGTCACCTCCAGCCCCCGATACGCCGGCATGCAGTGCATGAACACGGCGTCGGGCGCGGCCAGCGCCATCAGCCGGGCGTCGACGGTGAACCCTTCGAACGCCTGCTTGCGCGCCGCCCGGTCGGCCTCCTGACCCATCGACACCCACGTGTCGGCGTGGACGGCGTCGGCCCCCGCGATGGCCTCCTCCGGCCGGTGGACGGCGACGACACTCGCCGCGCCCAACGTCGTCAGCCGCTCGACTTCGGTCTCGTCGGGGTGGTACCCGACCGGGCAGGCGTAGCGCAGGTGGGCACCCAGCAGCGAGCACACCTCGCCCAGCGACCGGGCGACGTTGTTGTAATCGCCCACCCACGCCACCGTGCGTCCGGCCAGCGCACCGAGCCGTTGCTCCATCGTGAGCGCGTCGGCCAGCGCCTGGAGCGGGTGGGCGTGGTCCGAGAGCATGTTCACGATCGGCACCTCGGCGACGGAGACCATCCGTTCGAGCAGTTCATGGGCGAACACCCGGGCGGCGATCAGTGCGTGGTAGCCCTGGAAGATCCGGGTAATGTCCTCGGCCGGCTCGCGCACGTCGATCCCGATCTCGGTGCCCTGCGTGTAGACGGGATGGCCGCCCAACTGGACGACGGCGATCTCCATCGACTGGCGGGTGCGGGCGGACGGCTTCTCGAAGATCAGGGCGACGCCCTGCCCGTCCAGCGGGCGACCGAGGTCAGCCGGCGGGAGTCCGGCGAGGTCGAGCACCGACCGCACGTCGGCGGCGCTGAGGTCGGTCACCTCGAGGAGGTGCCTCGTCACGCGAGCACCTCGGCGAGGAGCCCGACCGCCTCGTCGATCTCGGCGTCGGAGACGGTGATCGGCGGGGCCAGGCGGAGCGCGGTCGGGGTGACCGCGTTGGTCACCAGGCCGCGGTCGAGGAGCTGCCGGTAGGCCGCGGGTGCCTCGACGCCGTCGAGCTCGGCGGCGAGGAGCAGTCCGCGCCCACGCACCGAGGACACCTTCGGGATCGCGGCGACCGCGTCGGCGAGTTTGGTCCCTTGGGTAGCCGCGAGCGCGGGCGCGTCGATGCGGCGCATCTCACCGATCACGGCGTTCACCGCGGCGGTGGCGATGGCCGTGCCGCTGAACGTGCTGCCGTGGTCGCCGGGCTCGAACACCGCGGCGACCTCTCGGCGCGCCCAGCAGGCGCCGATGGGCACTCCGTTGCCCATCGCCTTGGCGAGCGTGACCACGTCGGGCGCGACACCGTCGTGCTCGAACCCGAACCACCGCCCCGTCCGGGCGAAGCCGGTCTGGATCTCGTCGACCATCATCAGCGCGCCGGTCTCGTCACACAGCTCGCGGATGCCGGCGAGGTAGCCGGGCGGGGGCGGGTTGACGCCGCCCTCGCCCTGGAGCGGCTCGATCAGCACGGCCGCGACCGACGCGTCGACCGCGCCGCGCAGGGCGTCGAGGTCGCCCCACGCGACGTGGCGGAATCCCTCGGGCATCGGTTGGAACGGCTCGTGCTTGGTCGGCTGGCCGGTGGCGGCGAGGGCGGCGAGGGTGCGGCCGTGGAAGCTGCCGAAGGCGCTGACGACGACGTGGCGGCCGCGGCCGCCGTGCTTGCGGGCGAGCTTCAGCGCGCACTCGACGGCTTCGGCCCCCGAGTTGGTGAAGAACACCTGCCCGTCGTGGCCGGTGGCCTCGCTGAGCAGCCGGTCGACGCCGATCGCGGCACTGGTCGTGACCGGGTTGGCGAAGAAGTTGCTCACGTGGAGCAGCTCGCCGGCCTGGTGGGCAAGGGCGTCGGCGACGACGGGATGGGCGTGGCCGAGCGACGTCACGGCGATGCCGGACAGGAAGTCGAGGTAGCGCTGGCCGTCGACGTCCCAGAGTTCGGTGCCCTTCCCGCGCACGAACATCACCTGCGGCGGTCCGAACACCGGCATGAACGGGCAGTGATCGACGGTGGTGTCCTCGCCGTAGCCGGTCGTGGCGAATGCGTGTGTGGTCAAGACAGGCCTCCAGTGATCATCGTGCCGATGCCGGCGTCGGTGAAGATCTCGAGCAGCAGGACGTGGGCGAGGCGGCCGTCGAGGATGTGGGCCCGGCCGACACCGTTGCGGACGGCATGCACGCACGCCGCGACCTTGGGGATCATCCCGCCGGCGATCGTGCCGTCGCCGATCAACGACTCCAGCTCGTCGGCGGTGGTCTGGCGGATCAGGCTGCTGGCGTCGGCGACATCGCGCCGCAGGCCCTCGACGTCGGTCAGGTAGACGAGCTTCTCGGCCCCGAGGGCCTCGGCGATCGCACCCGCGACGGCGTCGGCGTTGATGTTGTAGGCCTGCCCGTGCTCGTCGGTCCCGATGGTGGCGACGACCGGGATGAACTCGTCGGCGAGCAGCCCGTCGAGGATCGCCGGGTTGATCGACGTCACGTCGCCGACGAAGCCGAGCCGCGGGTCGCGGGCGGCGGCCCGGATCAGTCCGGCGTCCTCGCCACTCACGCCAACCGCGTAGTTCCCGTGGAGGTTGATCGCGGTGACCAGCTGCGGGTTCACCTGGCCGATCAGCACCATCCGGGCGATGTCGACGGTGTCGGCGTCGGTGACCCGCATCCCGTCCCGGAACTCGGCCGTCTTGCCGAGGCGGGTCATCAGGCTGCTGATCTGGGGGCCGCCGCCGTGGACGACGACCGGACGCATCCCGACGAGCCGCATCAGCACGATGTCTTGGGCGAACAGGGTCAACGCGTCATGGTCGGACGTGCCGGCGAGGGCGTTGCCGCCGTACTTGACGACGATCGTCTTGCCGGCGAACCGCCGGATGTACGGCAGCGCCTCGACCAGGACGTGGGCAATCGATCCATCCGAGGGTTTCGCGCCATCGGAGGGTTTCACGCGGGACACCTCTGCACCAGACCCTCGGTCGGCGCGAAACCCTCGGGTGGACAGGGGTTCATACCGCGAGCCCGACCGCGGGCAGGCCAGCCGTCTCGGCGAGACCGAGCGCGACGTTGGCCGACTGAAGCGCTCCACCCGACGCTCCCTTGGTCAGGTTGTCGATCGCGCAGAGGGCGACGACGTAGCCGGTCCGCGCGTCGTAGCGCGCCGAGACGTGGGCGGTGTTGGAGCCGAGCGTCGCCTTCGTCGACGGCGAGCCGGCCGTCACGACCACGAACGGCTCGTCGCCGTACGCCTTGTCGAGCACACCGAGCAGGGCATCGGTGGACAGCGGCTCGCCACCGGCCGGCCGGGCGTAGCACGTCGCCAGGATCCCGCGGTTCATCGGCGCCAGGTGCGGGGTGAACAGCACCTCGGCGCCGAGGTTCTGCTCGATCTCGGGCGTGTGCCGATGGTCGAGCAGCCCGTAGGCGACGAAGTCCTCGTCGACCGTGCAGAACGAGGTCGTCGCCTTCGGCGCCCGCCCCGCGCCCGAGACGCCGCTGGCCGCGTCGACGATCACGCCCTCGCGCCGGATCAGCCCGGCGTCGAGCAGCGGGGCGAGAGCGAGGGTGGCGGCGGTGACGTAGCAACCGGGAGTCGCGACGAGGCGCGCTCCGGGCAGTTCGGCGCGCGTCCGTTCGGGAAGCCCGTAAACCGCTTCGGCGAGCAGTTCCGGCTGGTCGTGCTCGAATCCGTACCAGCGCGGGTACGCCGTGGCGTCCTTGAGCCGGAACGCCGCCGACAGGTCGACGACGCAACCGACCTTGCCGACGAGTTCCGGCGCCAGCTTCATGCTCGCTTCGTGAGGGAGGCCGAGGAAGACGAGGTCGAGCTCGAGCCCGGTGAGGTCGGCGGGGTCGACGGGGCCGAGCGTGAGGTCGGGGTAGGCGGCGGCGAGGGCGGGATACAGCTCGGCCACCCGCTGGCCCGCATTCGCCTCGGCCGTCGCCACCACCACGTCGATATCGGGGTGCCCGGCGATGAGACGCAGCAGCTCGGCCCCGGTGTACCCCGAGGCGCCGATGATCCCGGCCCGAACGGTCATCGCATGATCATACGTCATGTCGCATGAACATTCAACCGGCCGCGGGGGGACGGGGTGGGCGCCGCGACCTCATCAGGCACGGCAGAATGGGCGCGTGATCCCCGGCAGTGCGCCGACGAAGGGACGGCTCCTGGTTGCCACGCCGCCCCTCGAGGACCCCAACTTCGACCGCACCGTCATCTACGTCCTCGAGCACCACGACGAGGGCGCGCTCGGACTGGTGCTCAACCGGCCGAGTCTGGAGGAGCTCGCCGAGCCGCTCGACGGTTGGGTCGACCTGCAGAGCGATCCGTCGCTGGTGTTCTCGGGCGGACCGGTCGAGACCGACGCCCTGATCGCCCTCGCCCGCACGTCCCAGCCGCTGAGCGAAGCCGGTGAGCACCTCGCCCCGCTGAGCGGCGACCTGGCCTCCGCCGACCTGGCGGCCGACCCGGCGTTCGTCACCAGCACGATCACCGCGCTGCGCGTGTTCCGCGGCTACTCCGGCTGGGGCCCGGGCCAGCTCGAGGACGAGATCGAGGCCGGCGCCTGGCTGGTCCTCGATCCCGACCCCGGCGACCTGTTCACGGCCGACCCAAGCGATCTGTGGCGCCAGGTCCTCCGCCGCCAGCGCGGCCGCCTCGCGTGGTTGGCCGAAGCCCCCGACGACCTCAGCGCCAACTGATCTGGGCTCCGGGCTGCGACGCGAGCGAGAGAGCGCCAGCGAGCGAGCGGCAACCAACTGCGCAGGCAGTATGCGGTG
>JBKOUV010000343.1:0-13026 GCA_046723555.1 Actinomycetota bacterium
ACCGCTGGACCTCGAACTGGTAGATCAGCCGGCGCTCCTCGACCATGATGTCCCGGAAGCGGTCCTCGTCGTACTCGCCGCCGAACCAGCTGAGCGGGCCCGCGGGGCGACCCTGCAGCTCACGGAACAGCCGGATGTTGAGGTCGGCGGCCGCGGGCCCGTCGAGAAGCTCGACGGTGGTTTCGAGGGTCAAGAAGAGGAACCCCGGGTCGAAGACGAACAGCGTGCAGCGGGGGTCGCGCCTCAGGCGACTCGTGCGGCTCCTCGCCTCCGTGCCGCTGCTCCAAAGGTGTCCGTCGACGAGGCCCAAGCCGATGCGCACCGCCTTGGGGAAACCGTCGGCGCCGACGGTGATCATCGCGGCCGAACGGTGCTGACGGAGGAACTCGAGCTCGTCGTCGGTGAGCGGCATGTCCCGAGGGTAGGGCTCAGCCCTCGGTGGCTCAGCCCTCGGCGGCACGCTCCAGATCCTCGGCGGCCTGGCGGACCTGCCAGTCGCGGTCTTGCAGCGCCCGTTCGAGCGCCGCCCGCACGTCGGCGGCGCGAGGGTGCTCCGGACCGACGAACGGCGCGAGGGCGAGCACGGCGCGGCGGCGCACGGCCGGTCGGTCGGTGGTCGCGTTCAGGATCGCGGTCAGGCCGCGGTCGTCGCCGATCGCGCCAAGAGCGGCGACGGCTGACTCCCGGACCAGTGGTTCCTCGCCGGGCCCTCGTCCACCGGCCAGCGCGACCAGCGCCGCGAGCACGTCGTCGCTGACCTGCTCGTGCTCGCCACACGCCCAGGCCGCGGCCTCCGCGACCGACGTGTCCTCGTCGGCCAGCAGCGGCCCGAGGTCGATGCCGCGGTGGGCGGCGGCGACCGTCGCGGCCCGCCGGCGCACCGCCAGGTCCGGATCACCGAACGCCGCCACCAGGTCGTCATCGGTGAGCGCGCCGAGTCGCTCGAGGGCGCCGAGCGCGGTCGCGCGGACGGCCGGGTCGGCGTGCTCCAGCCCGTCCCGGGCCGTCTCGAGATCACCGGTGTGCCCGGCGATCGCCACGGCCCGCCGCTCGCCCTCACGGTTCTGATCGCGATTAGGTACCACGCGTGAGCACGGATCGCGATCAGAACCGCCGCATTATGCGGGTCACTGCTTGAGCAGGTCGGTCAACGTGGTCACGATCCAGGCGAGGCTGAAGGCGGTGACCGTGGCGATGACGGCCCCGATCACGAGGGCCAGGCCGGAGCTGGCCACGAGCGCCCACACCCGGCGCAGCGGTCCGGCGGGCCGGTAGGGCTGGGTGACCATCTCGACCACCTGGTATGGCACCCGACGAGGGGTTTCCACGGGGTTGCGTGGTGATTTCGGCTGCGCCCTGGCAGTCTTACGCCACCCGGCGAACAGCAACGCCAGCATGGCCAGGCCGGCGATCCAGGCCATCCGGACGGTGAGATCGTTGATCGACACGCAAGACGAAACGTTAACCCCCCAGCCTCCCGCCTCACCGGGCGCGGTCCGGCCGCCGTGGCGCGGTCACCGCTGGTGGGCGATCCCCCTGGCTGGGCTCGGCATGGCGCTGCTGCTCCTCATCGCCGTGACCGCGCTGCTCCCGGCGAGCCTGGTCGCGGAGAAGCAGGTGGCCGACCCGACCAACCCGGACGTCCAGGTCGCGGAGGCGACACCGTACGCCCGCGTCCCGGCGGCGGCGCAGCCGGTGTCCGACCGGGTTTCGTTCGGTGAGCTGCAGGGCGTCGCCAACGTCGACGAGGACCGCCGCGGCGACTTCTACTTCGTCACGATCTCCGAGCCGCCGGTGTCACTGCTGTCGTACTGGGTGACCGGTTGGAAGAGTTGCGGCAGCGAGGAAGGTTGCTCCGTCGAGCCCGCTATCGACTACCTGACCCACGACGAGAAGTACGGCACCGCGACTCCGGTCCAGCGCCGCGAGATCGGGCTGCAGCAGATGCGCACGTCGGAGCAGGTGGCCCAATTCGTGGCGCTGCGCGCGGTGGGGTTCGAGGACGCCAAGCTGCTGCCCGGCGACGTCGTCGTGTCCCAGCTCGTCTGCCTGCGGGCGAGCGCGACCGGGTGCGCCGAGCCGGCGCCGGCCGACAAGGTCCTCGACCCGGGCGACCAGATCCTCCGCGTCGACGGGACCCCGGTGGCGACGGTGGACGCGCTCGTCGCCGAGCTCGCCGACAAGGAACCAGGGGACACCGTCGAACTCGAGATCCAGCGGCCCGAGGCGGGCCGGCAGACGGTGCAGGTCGAGTTGATCGCCTCGCCCGATGACCCCGACCGGACCATCATCGGGTTCATCCCGTTCGACACCGCGAGCATCCAGCTCCCGTTCCAGATCGACATCGACACGGGACAGATCGGCGGCCCCTCCGCCGGCCTGGCGTTCACCTTGACCTTGATCGACGAGCTCTCCGAGGGCGACCTCACCGGAGGCTCCGACGTGGCCGTGACCGGCGAGATCGGGGTGGACGGCAGCGTCGGCGCGATCGGCGGCCTCGCCCAGAAAGTGGCAGCCGTCAAGCAAGTCGGGGTACACCACTTCCTGGTGCCCACATCACAAGGAGACGAACAGATCGCCCGCGCTCGTGAGATCGCGGGGGACGACCTCGAGATCATCCCGGTGGCGACGCTCGACGAGGCGCTGGCGGCGCTGCAAGACCTCGGTGGCGACCCGGTTGTCCCGGTGAACTGATCGTGTGACGCAGGACGCCGCGGTGGGGGCTGTGGCTGGGCGGGAGCGGTCGCACGCGCCGGCGGCCGGTCTCGTGCCGCTGGTCGTCGGGTCGATCGGAGTCGTCTATGGCGATCTCGGCACGAGCCCGCTGTACTCGATCCGGGAGGCGTTCGTCGGCCGGGGCCATCGGCTGGCCGTCGACCCGGTGAACGTCACGGGCGCGGTCTCGATCATCGTTTGGACGCTCGCCATCATCATCGCCTTCAAGTACGTGCTCCTCGTGCTGCGGGCCGACAACAACGGCGAGGGCGGCATCCTCTCGCTCACCGCGCTGGTCGCGCCGCGGGAGATGTCGGCGACCGTGCGCCGGACGCGGACCGGGATCCTGTTGCTGCTCGGCCTGTTCGGCACGGCGTTGCTCTTCGGCGACGGGATGATCACACCGGCGATCAGCGTGCTCTCGGCCGTCGAAGGTGTCGAGGTGGTGAGCCCGGGGCTCGACCACGTGGTGATCCCGCTGGCCGTCGTCATCCTCGTCGCCCTCTTCTCGATCCAGCGCTTCGGCACCGGCACGGTCGGGCGGATGTTCGGGCCGATCATGATCGTGTGGTTCGCCTCGATCGCCGTGCTCGGCACGGTGAGCGTGGCCCGTACACCCGAGATCCTGCAGGCCTTCAACCCCGCCAACGCGGTGCGCTACTTCGCCACCAACAGGTTCAAGGGGTTCTTGTCGATGGGTTCGCTGTTCCTCGTCGTGACCGGTGGCGAGGCGCTGTACGCCGACGTCGGCCACTTCGGCCGGCGCCCCATCCAGGTCGGCTGGTACAGCGTCGTGATGCCGTCGCTGCTGCTCACCTACTTCGGCATTGGCGGGTTGCTGCTGCGCGAGCCCGAAGCCATCGAGAACCCGTTCTTCCACCTCGCCCCGGATGCCCTGCGGATCCCGCTCGTCGTACTGGCGACGATGGCCACGGTGATCGCGTCGCAGGCGCTGATCTCCGGGGTGTTCTCGCTCACCAGGCAGGCGGTCCAGTTGGGGTACGCGCCGCTCACCCGGATCGTCAACACCTCGCCGACGGCGAAGGGTCAGATCTACGTCCCCCTCGTCAACTGGGGCCTGATGATCGCCTGCGTCGGGCTGGTCGTGGGATTTGGCTCGTCGGCCCGGCTGGCGGCCGCGTTCGGTCTGTCGGTCACCGGCACGATGTTCATCACCACGATCCTGTTCGCCGTGTACGCCCGCCGGCATTGGGGCTGGGGTCTGTGGCTCGTCGCCGTCGTCACCGGCGTGATCTCGATCGTCGAAGGCGCGTTCCTGCTCGCCAACGTGTTCAAGATCCCGCGCGGCGGGTGGTTCCCACTGATCGTCGGGGTCGCCATTCTCACCCTGTTCACCACGTGGAAGACCGGGCGGGCACTGGTGGCGGCGCGGATCCAGGGCGGTCGGCGTCCGCTCGCCTCGTTCGTGCGGGACGTCGCCGCGGCGCCGACGGGCGAGGTGACCCGCGTGCCCGGAACGGCGGTGTTCATGCACCGGAACGCCACCGTGACGCCGCCGGGTATGGCCGCACTGGTCCGCTCGGTCGGGGCCTTGCACGAAGAGGTCTTCGTGGTGTCCGTCACCGGTGCTGACACGCCACGCGTCCACCCGGAGCGACGGGTGAAGACGACCGATCTCGGTCACGGCTTCCACCAGGTCGAGCTGTGCTACGGGTTCATGGAAGCCACACCGGTCGCCGACGATCTGGCCGCCCACCTGCAGCTCGAGCCCGAGTCGACGGAGTACTTCCTCGGCCGGGAGACCGTGCGGCCGACCGATCGACCCGGGATGGCCAGGTGGCGGGAGGTGCTGTACGCGCTGATGGCCCGCAACGCGGCGGACGCCGCCACCTACTTCTGCCTCCCCGAGCACCGGGTCGTCGAGGTCGGCCTCCGCGTCGAGATCTGACCGCGATGAGAGATGAGCGCGCTCAGCGCGCTCATCTCTCATCGCGGGCGGGATGGCGCGATCGATGGCAGAGCCACGCCTACGCTTGCCCTAATGGCCTTCGCTTCTCCGCGCCCCGAACCGTCCTCGCCGGAAGCCGTCGCCAACGCCACGTTCTCCACGGCCCGCAAGGGGTTCGACCAGCGCGAGGTGCAGGACTTCCTGCGGCAGGTCGCAGGCGAGATCAGCCGGCTCCAGGAACGCCAGCGAGCCCTCGAGCGGGAGCTCGACTCGTCGCTCGACGCCCGTGCGCCCGACCTCGACGAGGACACGGTGACCCGCCTGCTCGGTGAGGAGGCGACCAGGATCCTCCAGACCGCCCGCGAGAGCGGCAACCAGATCAAGGCGCGGGCCGAGGAATCGGCCGCCCGGCTGCTGCGCGAGGCCACCGAGGAGGCCCAGCGCCAACGCGAGGAGGCCGACCGGGAAGCGGCCCGCCGCCGCAGCGACGCCGTCGCCGACGCCGAGGCCGAGCTGGCGATGGCCAAGCAACAGGGCCGTGAAATGGTCGAGGAGGCGCGGGCGTATCGCGAGCGGGTGCTCGGCGAGCTGGCCCGCCGTCGCGAGCTCGCCCGCCAGCAGATCGAGCAGCTCGTCCACGGCCGGGACCGACTGCTCGAGGCGTTCGAGCGGGCCCGCATGGTCGCCATCGACGTCGTCGCCGAGATCTCGCCGCTCGGCTCCCCGGAGGAGTACGCCGACTTCGAGCCGGGCGGTCCGGCGCCGCTCACCTCCGTGCCGGCTGCGGCCGAGGCGCCACCCGTCGAGGCGCCACCCGTCGAGACGGCCATCGCCGAGACCGAGGTGGTTGAGGAACTGGAGGACGAGGCCTCCGACGCGCCGGTCGCCGGCGACCAACCCACCGCAGCGTCAGCCGATGAAGCGGCCACGTTCGGCGGGAGGGTGCTGCCCTTCCCGACCGCCGCCGACGAGGCGGTGGGCGCCGCCCCCGAGGACGCCGGCGACGTCGAGGACCTGTTCGCCCGCATCCGTGCCGACCAGGAGGACGCCGTCGAACCCGTCGAGGAGGTCGACGAGGAGGTCGCGGAGGAGCCCGCGGCACCGGAGACGCCGTTCCAACGTCGTGACGCTGATCTCGTTCCATTGATCGTCGCCAGCGCGCGCAAGCTCAAGCGGGTGCTCGCCGACGAGCAGAACGAGGTCCTCGACGCACTGCGCCACCGCGAGCCCGTGCGCTCGCTCGACGCCCTCCTTCCCCCACCGGCGGAACAGTCGGAGCGCTACGCCAGCGCCATCGCCGCCGAACTGGTCGTCGCCGCCGAGGCGGGATCGGCGTCGGTCGAAGGGAAGGTACCGCTCGACCTCGGACCGGAGGGGACGCTGGCCCCGGTGCGCGAATCGCTCGCCTCCGGTCTGGTGATGCCGCTGCGCGAGCGGTTGGAGCGTTGTGTCGAGGAAGGTGACGCCGACAACGACGCCGTGACCAAGCGCGCCCGCGCCGTGTACCGCGAATGGAAGACGCAGCGCATCGACGAGCAGCTCGACGACGTGTTCCGCGTCGCCTACGGCCGTGGTGCGTGCGACTCGATCGAGCCGGGCACGCCCGTGACCTGGATCGTCGACCCGGCCGGCCCCGCTTGTCCGGACGCCGAGGACAACTCGCTCGCCGGCACGGTTGCCCTCGGGGAGGCGTTCCCCACCGGTCACACGTGCGCCCCGGCCCACCCGGGGTGCCGCTGCTTGCTGGCCCTGGTCGACCGGTAGGTTCGCGCGCGTGGTGCGCGCGTCCGACGTCCCGCGACGGGCGAGACGGAGGATCTCGGGCCGAGCGATCCTGATCGCGGTCGGTGTCCTGTTCCTGCTCGTCGTCGTCTTCGGTCGCGCCCTCGCCCGCTTCTACATCGACTACCTCTGGCACGCCGGCCTCGGTCGCGCCGACGTGTTCTGGGGGGTCATCCGGGCCAAGGCGACGCTGTTCGTGATGTTCTTCACCGCCTTCGCCGCGCTCGTGGGCGTCAACCTGTTCATCGCCGACAAGCTCGCCCCGTCGCGGTTCCCGGCGAACGTCCATCCCTACGTCGAGCGGTTCCACGAACTCTTCGGGCACCGCCTGCGGGCCATCCGCTACATCGCCTCCGGCGTACTCTCCCTCCTCGTCGCCCTGCCGACGACGTCGCAGTGGCAGTCGTGGCTGCTCTTCCGCAACAGCCGATCGTTTGGAACGAGCGACGCCCAGTTCGGCGCCGACGTCGGGTTCTACGTCTTCGAACTGCCGTTCATCGGGTTCGTCCTCGACTGGCTGTTCATCGCAATGGTGCTGGTGCTGCTGCTCACGCTGCTCACCCACGTGCTGAACGGCGGGGTGGTGTTCGCCTCGCCGATGCCGTCGGTGCGGCCGGCGACCAAGGGGCACATCGCCGTGCTGCTCGCGGTGCTGGCGGCGCTGAAGGCCGCCGACTACTGGGTCAACCGCTACGAGCTGACGAACGAGCGACGAGGGTTCGTCCAGGGCGCGACCTACGCGGTCGTCAACGCTCAGCTCCCGGCGCTGATGCTGTTGATGCTGATCGCGCTGCTCACGGCCGGGCTGTTCCTCGGCACCCTGCGCGGGATGTCGTGGCGGTTTCCACTGATCGCGTCGGTGTTGTGGCTCGTCGTGCTCATCGCCGGCGGCCTGGTGTACCCGGCGGTCGTCCAGTCGCTGGTCGTCAACCCCAACCAGCAGTCCCGCGAGGCGCCGTACATCACCCGCAACGTGGTGGCGACCCGCGACGCCATGGGCATCCGGGACGACCAGGTCGAACGGCGCGACGTGTCGTTCTCCGGCCTGACCGCACCCGAGGTCGAGGCGGACCTGCAGCCGCTCCGCAACGCCCGCCTCCTCAACCCCGGTGAGATGCTGTCGCGCTTCCGCATCGACCAGGGCCAGGAGGCCGGCCTGACGATCGCCGACCTCGATGTCGACCGCTACGACCTCGACGGCGACGGCCAGCCGGAGCAGGTGCTCGTTGCCGCGCGCGAGCTGGACGTCGACGGCAGTCCGAACCGCAGCTGGCAGGGTCGCCACCTCATCAACACCCACGGGTGCGGGCTGATCATGGCGCCGGTCGGGCGGGTGCAGGAGAGTGACCGGCCGGACTACCACAGCGTCGACCTCGACGTACCTGAGCTGTACTTCAGCCCCAGCCTCGGCGGTTACGCCGTCGCCGGCACCACCCAGAGCGAGCGGACGTGCGGCGACGAGGAAGGGCCGTACACGGGAACGGCCGGCGTGCAGATGTCGTCGTTCGTCCGCCGGGCCGCATTCGCCCTGGCGTTCCTCGATTACAACGTGCTGGGGTCGGGCGCGATCACCAAGGACTCGCAGATGCTGTGGGTCCGCAACGTCCGCGACCGGTTGGAGAAACTGGCCCCGTTCCTCTCCTACGACGGCGACCCCTACCCGGTCGTCGTCGATGGGCGGGTCAAGTGGGTCGTCGACGCGTACACCGAGACGAGCCGCTACCCGTACGCCCAGCGCATCGGCGGCGACATCCAGCTGACCCCGGACACCGGCCTGTCGACCGACGCCAACTACGTGCGCAACAGCGTCAAGGCGGTCGTCGACGCCTACGACGGCTCGGTGCAGTTCTACGTCGTCGATCCGGACGATCCGATCATCCAGGCGTGGGAGGGCGCGTTCGGCGACCTGTTCACCCCGGGCGACCAGATGCCCGCCGAGCTGCGCGAGCACCTCCGGTACCCCGAGGACCTCTTCCGCGTGCAGACCGACGTGTACTCGAAGTACCACCTCGACCCGGCCGACTTCTTCCAGCGCCGGGGCGCGTGGTCGGTCGCCCAGGCGCCGCCGATCGACCCCCGCCAGTCGAGCGCCGGCACGAACACCCCGACCACGACCCCCGACGAGCAGCCGCCGAGCGAGCTGGCGACCGAGTCGCGGGCCAGCCGGTTCGTCCCCTACTACACGCTGTTCCACAACGAGGAGACGAACGCGGACGAGTTCGTCATCCTCCGTCCGTACGTACCGTTCTCGAGCGACGACGTCCGTACCGAGTTGCAGGCGTACATGACGGCGTCGAGCGACCCGGACACGTACGGCAAGTTGACCGCGTACGTCGTGAGCGGCGACCTACCGGACGGTCCGCGTACCGTGTCGAACACGATCGACAACGAACCGGCGATCAGCCAGCAGGTCACGCTGCAGACGGGCGGCGGCAACACCGTGCACTACGGCGACCTGCAGCTCGTGCCGGTCGGCGACGGGCTGATCTGGATCCGACCGTTCTACGCGCTGGTGCCCCAGGGCGGCTCCGACAGCAACGCCGTGGCCGAGTACCGGTTCGTGATCGCGTCGCAGGGTGACCGGGCGGCCATCGGAGACTCGTTGGGTGAGGCGCTGGCGGAGCTGTTCCCCGGGTTCTCGGAGGACCTGGGAGACCGAGTGGGCCCGCCCGAGCCGCCGCCCGAAACCGGACCGGAGACACCACGCGAGGGCGGCGCGGAGCCCGGCGCCACCGCCGCGGAGCTGCTCTCCGACGCCAAGCAGCTGCTCGACGAGGCCGACGCGGCGCTGCGCGCCGGCGAGCTCGGCGAGTACCAGGACAAGGTTGACCAGGCCAGCACCCTGATCGACCAGGCCCTCCAGCAGCTCGACACCAGCGGAGGTTGAGCGCCCTCGTCAATCTGGGCGCGATCCTTCGCACCGCCCAGATAGTCCGTCAGGGCGCTCGGCGGAGCTGCTCGGCGAGGCGGGCGAGATCCTCGCGGAAGGCGATCTGGTAGCGGGCTTGCTCGTTGGCCAGACGCACCTGCCCGTCGCGCAGCTCCTCGATCACGGCCCCGTCCGACGGTGGCGCATCCGGTGGCTGATTGTCGAGGGCGTCGAGGTCGTGGCCGAGCTCGGCGATCTGGTTCGCCAGCTCGGTCGACACCGAGGTCACGCGGGCGTCCAGCTCGGCGAGCTTCGACGCCAACTCGTCCAACCGCTGGCCGGGGTCGGGCGGCGGCTCCCGCGCCGCCTGCCGTTCCAGCGCCTCGCGCAGTGCCGCCATGTCCGCCTTCATCCGCTTGATCTCTTCCGGGGTGCGGCGGCGGAACAGTCCCATCTCGCCGGTCACGGTATCCCGGACGGGGAAACGTCGGGAGCCCTCCCGGTGAGGGCATGATCGCGGCGTGGTCGGTGCATTGCTGGTCGGATTCGTCACGGGCGTCATCGCCCGGATGCTGCTGCCGTTCGACGTGTATCGGCGATACCACGGTCCGAAGTCATGGTTGATCTCGGTCCTCATCGGCGTTGCCGGCGCGATCGTCGGCTGGCTGATCTTCGCCAAGGGTCTCGGCATCGGTGACGACGTCATTCTGGACTGGGGCGGGATCCTCGGGTCGATCATCGGTGCGGTCATCGTGCTCTTCGTCTGGAACTGGATAGTCCGGGTGAAGCGGTTGCTGACCTGACTCGCCATAGCGTGCCGCCCGATGACCGCGGCACCGGCGAATGGGATCACGATCGAGTACGACGTCCACGGCGACGGCGAGCCGCTCCTGCTCGTCATGGGGCTCGGTGGGCAGCTGGTGGCGTGGCCGACGGAGTTCGTCGAGCGACTCGTCGACCGCGGGTTCCAGGTCATCCGGTTCGACAATCGTGACATCGGCCTGTCGACCAGGATCCCCGGGCCGGTGCCGACCCGGCGTCAGCTCGTCGCCGCGACGGTGTCTCCCGGACGGGCCCAGTCCGCCTACCGCCTCGCTGACATGGCGGCCGACAGCGCCGCCCTCCTCGAACATCTCGGGATCGCCCGGGCGCACGTCGTCGGTGCGTCGATGGGCGGGATGATCGCCCAGACCCTCGCCATCAACCATCCCGACCGGGTCGCCAGCTTGACGTCGATCATGTCCAACACCGGCGACCGCCGTCACGGCCGGATCCACCCGGCGCTGCTGCGCCGGCTGACCCGGTACGTGACCGACAATCCGGACGACGCCATCGCCAACGGCGTCGAGGTGCTCCGGCTGATCGCCGGGCCGCACTTCGACGAAGCCGCGGCCCGGGAACTGACCGAGCAGGAGTTCCGCCGCAGCTATCGGCCCGACGGCACGGCCCGCCAGACGATGGCGATCGCGGCCAGCCCGGATCGCACGGCCGCGCTGCGCCGGGTCACCGCGCCGACGCTCGTCGTCCACGGCCTGCTGGACCGGCTGGTGATGCCGAGCGGAGGGGTGACCACCGCTCGGGCCATACCCGGCTCGCGGCTGTTGATGTACCCGGACATGGCCCACGACCTCCCCCGCACCCGCTGGGACGAGATCATGGACGAGATCGTGGTCAACGCCCGCCGCGCGCCGATCACCGTCTGACCACCCGAGTGTTTCGTGCCACCGGAGGGTTCCGCGCCACCACGTCCCGGCAGGAAACCCTCGGGTGGACGGAGCCTGGGCTGATCGTCAGACCTGCCAGTAGGGTGCGGTCATGGTGTACCCGAACACGCTGATCTTCGTCGACCTGCCGTCCGACGACCCCGAAGCGGCGGGAGAGTTCTACGCCGAGGTGTTCGGCTGGGAAGCCCAGGGCCGGCCCACCGGCGTGTTCCACCGCATGGTTCCCGGACAGCACTTCCTGAACCCCGACGGCTCCCCGTCGGAGATCGGCAACCTCCACCTGGGCATCTACAACGCCGCCAACGCCCGGCCGCACCCGGACCCCGCGGGGGTCGAACCCCGCACCCTGTCGCGCGACGGTCGGACGATGCGGCTGTGGGTCCTCGTCAGTGACGACGACAACCCGGACCGGATCCTGGCGACCGCCGAGAAGCTCGGCGCCACGGTGCTGTGGCGCGACCACTACTGGGCCGAGTTCAACGGCTTCAACAGCGCCTTCCTCGACCCCTGGGGGAACACGATCGTGCTGTGGGTGAAGGGGGGCTCGGATCCGCAGGTTCCGGAGGGTTTCACCCGCGAGTGACGGTTCACCCGCCGGCCGCAGACCCGGCGGCGGTCTGTGTCGCCTTTCTGGCCGCGTTCGCCACCGGCGACCCTGAGCTCGTGCTGGCGCACGTCGCCGACGGGTTCGTCAACGAACACACGGCCGCCCTCGGCGAGGGCTGCGTCGGTATTGCCGAGTACCGGCGCCGGCTGCCGCTGTTCATGGCGTCGATGCCCGAGCTGCGCTACGAGATCGAGGACGTGGTGTCAACGCGCGACCGGGTGATGGTCGCGTACACGCTGCGGGCCCGGGTGGAAGGGTCCGACGTTGCGGTCCGGGGAGCTATGCGCTTTGTCGTCGACGCCGACGGCCTCATCGCCCAGCGCACCGACTACTGGGACAGCCAGGTCTTCCTGCGCCAGATCGGGCGGGCGTGACCCCGGGCATCGAGCGGCGACGGCTGGGCCACAGCGGGATGGAGGTGTCCGCGCTCGCCCTCGGCACGATGATGTTCGGCCGGTGGGGGAACCCCGACCGCGACGCCTGCCGGCGGATGGTCGGCATCGCCGTCGACGCCGGGATCGACCTGATCGACACCGCCGACATCTACGACTTCGGGACGTCCGAGGAGATCGTCGGCGAAGCGATCGCGGGTCGGCGAGACCGGGTCGTGCTGGCGACGAAGGTGGGCAACGCGATGAGCGACGACCCGGCCGAGCGCGGGCTCTCCCGGCGGTGGATCGTCGCCTCGTGCGACGCCAGCCTGCGGCGGCTCGGGGTCGACCACATCGACCTCTACCAGATGCATCGACCGGACCCGGACACCCCGCTCGAGGAGTCGCTCGCCGCCTTCGACGAGCTGGTGCGGGCCGGCAAGGTGAGGGCGGTCGGGACGTCGACGTTCGCGCCCGCCCAACTCGACGAGTTGCAACGCATCGGCGAGGCGCGCGGGCTCGTGCGACCGACCAGTGAGCAGCCGCCGTACAGCGTGCTCGTGCGGGGGATCGAGGACGAGGTGCTGCCCGTATGCCGGAGGGACGGGATCGGCGTGCTGGTGTGGGCGCCGCTAAACGGCGGCTGGCTGACGGGCAAGTACCAGTCCGACGACGTCGACGCGCAATCCCGGGCGCTGCGGGAACCGGAGCACTTCGATCACCGGGACGCCGAGATGCGGACGCGCAAGCGGGACCTCGTCGCCCGGCTGGCGGTGGTCGCTGCGGACGCCGGGCTCACGCTGACCCAGCTCGCCCTCGGGTTCGCGCTCGCCAACCCCGCAGTGACCTCGGTGCTGCTCGGCCCCCGCACTCCCGAACAGCTCGAGCAGCTGCTCGACCCGCCGCCGACGCCGCTCGCTGCCGACGTGCTGGCCGCGATCGACGAGGTCGTACCGCCCGGCACCACGGTCAATCCGGCCGACGCCGCCTAGGACCATCTGGGCGCGATTTCTCTCACGGGGCGATCTGGGCGCGATTCTTTCCCGGTG
>JBKOUV010000283.1:0-8398 GCA_046723555.1 Actinomycetota bacterium
CGTCGGGTTGAAGCCGAGCCGGGGCCGAGTTGTTGCGGGCCGAGCGATCGACCCGGCCGTGGGGATGAACACCGAGGGAGTCCTGACCCGGACCGTGCGGGACACCGCCGCGCTCCTCGACGCGATCACCGACCGCTCGCCCGGCGGGCCGTGGCCGGCCCCGCCCCTACCCGGCAGCCTGACCGCGGAGCTCGGTCGGGACCCAGGACCGCTGGGCGTCGGCGTCTGCGTCAAGGCGTTCAACGACGCCGAGGTGGACGACGAGTGCCGGCGGGCGGCGATGGATGCGGCGGAGCTGCTCGCCGGGCTCGGCCATCGCGTAACTGAGGACGCTCCGCCCGAACTGTTCGAGCCGGAGCTGATGGCAGCGGCCCGGGCCCTGCTCGCCGCCAACGCCGCCGCCGATCTCGACGCCTGTTCGGCGCGCCTCGGCCGGCCCCTCGGGGAGGAGGACGTCGAGCCGCTCACCTGGCGCATGGTGCAGGACGGCCGGGCCCTGTCCGGCGGCCAGGTGCTCGCCCTCCTCGACCGCCAGCACGAGATCGCCCGGCGCGTCGCCCACTGGTGGGACGGTCACGACCTCCTGCTCACGCCGTCCACCGCCGAACCGGCGCCACCGCTCGGCGCCTACAAGGCGGGCTACGCACCGGGGCGGGCGAGCGCCTTCACCCGCGTCTTCAACGCCACCGGGCAGCCCGCGCTGTCGTTGCCACTGGGCTGGCCCGACGATGGCCTCCCGCGGGGCGTGCAGCTCGTCGCCGCCCGCGGCCGCGAGGACGTGCTCATCCGCGTCGGCGCGCAGCTCGAGGAGGCGGCGCCGTGGGTCGACCGGCATCCGAGGGTTTGCTGACGGGATGTCGGGCCCGAAACCCTCCGGTGACGCGAAACCCTCGGATGCGTTGCGATCGGTCGGGATCGCCCTCGACATCGTCGAGGCGCTAGCGGCCGAGCCAGAACTGGGCGTCAGCGCGCTGAGCCGCCGGCTGGGCATCGCCAAGAGCACGGCCCACCGCACCTGCCGGGTGCTCGCCGCTCGCGGCCTGCTCGACCGCACCCCCGACGGCGCCTACCGGCTCGGGCTCCGACTCGTCGAGTACGGCAGCCTGGCCACCGAACGAACGGCGGTCCGCGACCGGGGCCTGCCCCTGCTCGTGGAGCTGCGCAACGCCCTCGGCGAGACGGTCCAGATCGGGGTCCCGGCCGGCGGCGACGTCGTCTACATCGAGCGGGTCGAGGGGCGGCGGGCCCTGCGCTACGCCACCAACGCCCGCCGCTCGCCGATCCACCGGTCGAGCGCCGGCAAGGCCCTCGCCGCGTACAACCCGGCGATGGTCGAGGCGCGGCTGCGCGGCGGCCTCCCCCCGAGCACCGGCTACACGATCGTCGTCCCCGAACTGCTGCGCGAGGAGCTCGAACGCGTCCGCCAGCGGGGCTATGCCCGCAGCGTCGACGAGACCGAGATCGGGATGTCGTCGCTTGCCGTGCCGGTGCACGTCCCGCTCGACGGTCCCGTCGTCGCCGCGATCTCGATGATCGGGCCGACGACGCGGCTGATCGGCGACCACGAGGCCCACCACGTCAGCGTGTTACAGGCCGGGGCGCGCAAGCTCAGCGACTCGATCGAGAAGGGGGAGTTCTCCCTCCATCGTCGTCGCCCGTAGCGTCACGGTCGTGAAGTACCTGATCATGATCTACGGCAATCGCGAGCTGTGGGACTCCTACTCCGAGGAGGAGTGGAAGGAGGCGATCGCCGCCCAGGACGCGTTCAACCGGGAGTTCATGCAGACCGGTGAGCTCCTCGGCGCCTACGGCCTGGGTGACGTCGAGCAGGCGCGGACGGTGAAGGTGCGTGACGGGATGCCGGTCGTCAGCGACGGCCCCTACCTCGAGACCAAGGAGCACATGGGCAGCTTCTACCTGCTCGACGTGGAGAGCGATGAACGGGCGCTGGAGATCGCCGCCCGCATGCCCTTCGCCGCGTCGCGGTCGGTGGAGATCTGGCCGGTGCCGCACGAGGCCGGGGCCGAGATGTGAGGTCCGGGTCGGACCACGCCATCGAGGACGTTCTCCGCGAGCTCACCCCGCAGGTCCTCGGCGCGCTGGTCCGCCGCCACGGCCGGTTCGACGCGTGCGAGGACGCCGTGCAGGAGGCGCTGGTCGCGGCGGCCACGCAGTGGCCCGCCGACGGCCTTCCCGACAATCCGCGTGGCTGGCTGATCGCGGTCGCCAACCGCCGCCTGGTCGACCAGATCCGCAGCGAGTCGGCGCGCCGCCGACGGGAAGACGCCACCGCGTCCGCATCACCCGGCGACCATCTCGTCGCCCCGGCCGCCGACGTCGCACCGGTCGGCGAACGGGACGACACGCTGACGCTGCTGTTCCTGTGCTGCCATCCTCAGCTGTCGGCGCCGTCGCAGATCGCCCTCACGCTGCGCGCCGTCGGCGGACTGACCACGGCCGAGATCGCCCGCGCCTTCCTCGTTCCCGAGGCGACGATGGCGCAACGGATCAGCCGGGCGAAGCAGCGGATCAGGGACAGCGGGAGCCAGTTCGCGCCACCGCCGGAGGGCGAGCGGGCCGAACGGCTGCGGGCCGTGATGCAGGTGCTGTACCTCATCTTCAACGAGGGCTACACGGCCAGCGCCGGCCAGCGCCTCCTCCGCGGCGAGCTGACCCTGGAGGCCATCCGCCTCACCCGCACGATCCACGAGCTGCTGCCGGACGATGGTGAGGTCGCCGGGCTGCTCGCCCTGATGCTGCTCACCGAAGCGCGCCGCGCGGCGCGCACCCGACCCGACGGGTCGCTGGTGCCGCTCGCCGAGCAGGACCGCGGCCGCTGGGACCAGGACCTCATCCGCGAGGGCGTGGCGCTGGTCAGCGACGCCCTGTCGAACACGCGACTCGGCCCGTACCAGCTGCAGGCCGCGATCGCGGCGGTGCACGACGAGGCGCCGACCGTCGAGGAGACCGACTGGAAGCAGGTGCTCGCGCTGTACGAGCTGCTCGAGCAGGTTTCGCCGAACCCGATGGTCACGCTCAACCGGGCGGTGGCCGTGGCGATGGTGCACGGTCCCGCTGCCGGTCTCGACCTCCTGTCGACGCTCGAACAGGACCCGCGGATGGCCAGGCACCACCGGCTCCACGCCGTCCGCGGCCACCTCTACGAGCTGTCGGGCAACGTCCCCGCCGCGGTGGACAGCTACCGCACCGCCGCCCGCCTCTCCTCGAACGCCCCCGAACGCCACTACCTCTACGCCAAGGCGGCGCGATTGAGGTTCTGATCGCGATCAGGTGTCACGGGTGGTACTTGATCGCGATCAGAACCCGACCGCCTGTCGAGTGGCGTGAGTAGCATCCGCCACCGGGCTGGACCGCTGAGCATTGGGGGATGCCATGGCCGAGATCGTTCCTGTCGATCAGTACCTGGACTGGTACCCGGGCTGGAGCCCGGACCTGATCCAGTCGCCCTGGCTGGCCGAGCACCCCGGCCCGTTCACCAAGGCGGACGAGGAGCGGTTCTGGTTCATCGACTTCCACTGGCCCCGCGGCTTCTCGCCCATGGGGTTTCTGTACGTCACCGACTGCGCGGCGTGGGGCACCCAGACCGCGGCTCACTGGCTGCCGCTGCCTCCCGGCAAGGGGCTCGCCACCCGTCTCGGCGGCCCGTTCCCGTACGAGGGTGAGATCGCCACGACGTCGGAGTGGGAGCTGGGGCACCGAGCCGCCCGCATCGAGCGCAACCTGCCCCGGTTCCTGCAGAACTTCGATGCGATCTGGGACGAACGGAAGTGGGAGCTCGAGCTGGGTCTCGCCCACTTCGAGCGCTACGACTTCGCCGGCAAGTCGCTCGCCGAGCTCGGCCAGTACCTCACCGACGCCCGGACGTTCCACAAGCGGGCGTGGGAGATCCACTTCGAGCTGATGTACCCGCTGCTCGGCATCTACCTGCAGCTGTACGGTCTGTGCGCGACCAACGGGATCGACCCGAGCAACGTGTCGAAGTTCTTCCAGGGCCGCGACTCCAAGATCATGGAGACCGACCGGGCGATGTGGGAGCTGGTGGCGGAGGCGAAGCGGCTGGACATCGCTGACGACTTCGACACCGAGCCGGCCGAGATCCGCGACCGCCTGGCCAAGGCCGGCGGGAAGGCGTCGGTGTGGCTGACCAAGTTCGACGACTTCCTGCAGGTCTACGGGTGGCGGACCGAAGGCATCGCCGACACCAACATCCCGTCGTGGATCGAGAACCCGGAGTCACCGCTCGGCCAGATCCGCAACTTCCTGGCGATGGACGAACCGCACGACTTCGACGCGGCTGCGGCGGCGGCACGCGGGGAGCGCGACGAGGCGATCGAGGCCGCCCGCTCGCAGCTGTCGGGCGAGATGGTGAACGCGTTCGACGAGTTGCTCGCGGTGAACCAGGTCGCCAACTTCGCCTGGTGGAACGAAGACCACAACTACTACATCGATCTGCGGGCCACGATCCCGCTGCGTCGAGCCGCGCTCGCGCTCGGCGCGGCGTGCGACGCCGCCGAGTACGACGACGGCTTGTTCCTGTTCTATCCCGAGGCGGTCGATGTCGCCTTCGGCCGCAAACAGTGGAAGGACCTGCAGTCGTTGGCGACCGCTCGCCACGAGTACTACGACCATTACCAGGAGATCCGCGACACGCTGCCGAAGGTCGTCGGCACGCTTCCGGACAAGGTCGAGGACCCGGTGTTGATCGAGATCTTCGGCATGCGCCACCACTACTTCGAGGCGCTCAAGTCCGATCCCGAGGCCACCGTGTTCAGCGGCTTCCCGGCCTCGACCGGCACGGTGACCGGCCGGGCGCGGGTGATGCTCTCGGCCACCGAGCTGCCCAGCCTCGAGGAGGGCGAGATCCTCGTCTGCGAGGCGACGTCACCGAACTGGACGCCCGCGTTCGCCCTCATCGCCGGCTGCGTCTGCGACGGCGGCGGGTCGCTCACCCACGCCGCCATCGTCAGCCGGGAGTACGGCATCCCGTGTGTGGTCGGCTGCTCGGTGGCGACCGCCCGGATCCACACCGGCGATCTCATCGAGGTCAACGGCGCCAAGGGCACGGTGACGATCCTCGAGCGGGCTTGATCCGCGCCGAACTCTGACCGCGGAACGCGCCCGTGAGCCGTTTGGAGGCGGTCTCACTTCAAGATCTGGGCGCAGATCTTCTCAAACGTTGAGGGCGGCCTCAACCAGAACGGGTTCAGAGATGGGGTTACCAGGGGTGGACGGAGCCGTCGCGGTGGAGGAAGGAGCCCGACTGGGCTGGCGTCAGTGAGTCGATCAGGGCGACGATCTCCGCCGCGGCGGGCGCCGGATCCTCGGCGGGAGCGCGAGGCGAGGCGATCGCGGTCCGGAGGATTCCCGGATGGAGGGCGACAACGATGATGCCGTCCTCGCGCAGACGGCCGGCGAACTTGACGGTGATCATGTTCAGCGCCGCCTTCGACACGACGTAGCCGACGTCGCGGCCGATCGTCGCGGCAACCTCCATCGAACCGACGGTCGACGAGACGTTCACGATCCGGGCGGCATCGGATCTCCGCAGGGGTGCGAGCAGCGCCCTGGTGAGGAGCATCGGGCCGAGCGCGTTGACGCGGAACTCGCCGAGGAAGTCGTCCGCGCTGAGCTGGAGCACGTCGCGCTCTGCGTCGGGCACGCCGAGTGCCCGGCCATCGACCCCGGCGTTGTTGATCAGCACGTCGAGCGCGGCGCACGCGAAGTGGTCGGCGAACAGCTCGATCGACGCCTCCGACGCCATGTCGAGCTCGACCACGTGCTGGGTCAGTTCGCGGAGTTCGACCGCCTCCTTGGGTTGCCGACAACCGGCCCAGACCTCATCGCCACGGCCGGCGTAGTGCCGGGCCAGCTCCAGCCCGAGGCCGCGGTTGGCCCCGGTGATGACGACGCGCTCCGTCATGCGGGCACTCCCAGGAGCACGCGCGCCGCGTCGAAGGCCGGCTTGCGGTCGGCCGGGTCGACCCGGATCGCGTGCATTCCCACGACCCGTCCGCCGTCGACGCACTCGGGCGTGTCGTCGAGGAAGACGATCTCATCGGGCTCGACGCCGAGGGCCTCGGCGGCGCGCAGGTAGGCGTCCGCGGCCGGCTTGCGGACGCCGATGTCGACGGCGTCGACGAAGACGTCGAGCTCGGCGAACTCCGGGCGGGTCGCGAAGAACTCGCGGCCCATGATCGAGTAGGCGTCGTTGGACAGCGCGCCGACCCGCCGCCCCGCCGCGCGGGCGTCACGAATCAGCGCCACCGCGTCGGCGTCGATCATCAGATCGACCGCCACGTCGGCAACGGCCTTGAAGAACTCGAGCTCGTTCTCGAAGTCGCGCTCGCTCTTGTCGGTCGCCGCGGTGAACACGTCGACCGCAGGCTCGGTGACGTCGAGGATCACCTTGCCGACGTCGAGCAGGAGTGCGCGCGGCCGGTCAGCGGGCACAGAACTCGGCGACCGCCTCGGCCGCGGCGGGGGACTCGTCGAGCACGAGGTGGCCGGCGTCGGGGAACGTCTTCAGGGTCGCGTTGGGCAGCAGCGCCGCCCACGCCGGGGCGAGCGCGGGCGGGAGCAGCGTGTCGTCGTCGCCCCAGACGATCAGCGTCGGGATGTCCACCCGGCCCAGCCAGCGGGGGATCACCCGGTCGAAGGGATGGTCCCAGAGCATCAACGCGGTCGTGCGCTGCTCCCGGTAGCGGTCGACGGTGAAGTCGACGTCGTTGGGGTCCTCCGGCAGGTGGGGCTGCAGGGTCTCCATCCGGTGGGCGAGGCGCCCGAGGATCTCGTCCGGGGGGATGCGGAACAGGTCGTCGACCTGCACTCCGGGGACGCGGAGTCCGCCTGGGCAGCAGAGCACGAGCCGGCGCAGGCGATGCTTCTGCTCGATCGCGAAGCGGGCCGCGATCAGGCCGCCGAGTGAGAGCCCGACGAGGTCGACGTCGGAGGTCAGCCCGAGCTGGTCGAACAGGTCCACGTAGTGGATGACCAGGTCGTGGACTTCGCTCAGCCCCTCCAGATCGTCGGACAGCCCGTACCCGGGGTGGAAGGGGATCAGCACCCGGTGCGTCGCCATCCACGGCTCGCTGAACCCCCAGCCGTGCCACGTCCCCGCGCCGTGGAGAAACACGAGCGGCGGGGCGTCGGGGTCGCCGGCGGCGAGGACAACCGTCGACGTGCCGTTGACGTCGAAGGTGAGTCGTTCGAGGTTCAGCGTGCTCATGCCGGCACCGCCTTCGTCGCGCGGAGCCGCGGGATGACCTCTTCGGCGAACAACGTGGTGTTCTTGACGACCTTCCAGTTGGACATGTCCCCGATCGTGAGGTTGAGGTTTACGCGGTTGCTGCCCGCCTCCTCGAGCCAGGTGCCCACGGCGTCGGCGACCTTCTCCGGCGTGCCGGCGACGATGCGGTTGATCATCACGAGGTCGTCCCAGTTCGACGTGCCGTGCACGTCGGCGGCCTGGATCCGCTTGCGGAACTCCGGCACCGTCACGTAGCCCGGCGGGTTCAAGTAGCGCGGGGTCGTGCGCAGATTGTTCTCGAAGAAGTACATGACGTGGGGCATGAACTCCTCTTCCGCCTTGGCGTCGCTCTCGGCGACGTAGGCGAAGATGCCGATCGTGACCTTGTCCGCCGTCGGTTCGTGGCCGTAGTGGGCGAGGCGCTCGCGGAAGTGGTCGAAGACCTGTAGCTGCACCTTCGTCGGGATGAACACGACGGAGTAGCCGAACCCCAGCGAGGCGGCGAGCTCGATCGTCTCCGGCGAGCCGGTGCCGACGATGTAGCACTCCGGATACGGCTTCTGCATCGGCTTCGGCCACGGGTTGAGATAGCGGTAGGTGTAGAAGTCGCCGGCGTAGGTCTGCGGGCCGTCGTCGGTCCAGCAGCGCAGGATGACGTCGAGCGACTCGCGGAAGCGGGCCCGGGCAGTGGCCGGGTTGACGGAGTTCGCCCAGTACTCCATGCCCGTGCCGAGCGGGAAGGCGACGCGCAGCCGGCCGCCCGACATGATGTCGAGCATCGCGTACTCCTCGGCGAGCCGGTTGGGGTAGCCGAGGTTCGGTGGCGTGCCGAACACGCTGATCCAACCCGTGGTCTGCGGGATCAGCGCCGCCGCGGTGAGGTTCGGCGCCGGGTTCATCGAGTACTGCGTGTTGTGGTGCTCGTTGAGCACGAGGCCGTCGTAGCCCAGCCGGTCGGCGAGGACCATCTCCGACAGGTAGCGGGTGTAGAGCGCGTGGCCCGTTTCCGGGTCGTAATTGGAGTTGGGGAAGTCGACCCACAGCGACTCGTACTGGCCGTGGTCGGGCGGCAGGTGGGTGTACGGGAAGAAGTGGAAGTAGTGGAACTCGGCTTCGTCGACGAGACTCATG
>JBKOUV010000263.1:0-9914 GCA_046723555.1 Actinomycetota bacterium
GTGCGGCGTCGGCGAATGGTGCGGGACTTCTCCGACGAGCCCGTCGCCCGCTCGCTCCTCGAACGGCTCATGGTCAACGCGACTCGCATCCCGTCGGCCGGATACAGCCAGGGTTCCGCGTTCGTCGTGCTGACCGACCCCGGCCAACGTCGGCTGTTCTGGGAGACGACGAGCGGGCCGGAGTGGCGAGGCGAGTCCGAGTCCGAGGCGTTGACCCGAGCGCCGGTGGTGATCGTCCCGCTAGCCCACAAGCAGGCCTATCTCGACCGCTACGCGCTGCCTGACAAGGTTCACACCCCGTTGTCGCGAGAGGACTGCTGGCCGGTGCCGTACTGGGACATCGACACCGGCTTCGGCGTGATGCTCATCCTGCTCACCGCCGTCGACCTCGGGTTGGGTGCGGTGTTCTTCGCGATCTTCGAGGGCGAGAACGTGCTCATGGACGCCTTGGGCGTGCCCGAGGGATATGCGCCCATCGGCGCCATTGCTGTGGGCCACCCGACGGCGGGCGAGCGCACCAAGCCTGAACTCGCGACCGGCCGTCGCCGCCACGACGACGTCGTGAGATGGGAGCGCTGGTGAGCAGCCGAGCGTGCGTCCGGTGACCGCGCACGGTCGACACCAAGCAGGTCTCGGTCGTTCGGCGTCCGCTGATCCAGCTGCCCAAGCGACTATGTCGGCCGAGCAACTCGACTCGGGTCGGTCTAGGTCAGCGGCTCTCGCGTCGCGCGATCCTCGCAGGCCGTTCTGGAACGCGCGTTGTCGGGCCCGTGCCACTAGCCGGCGTTCGAGGGCCCGGCGGCGAGATTACAGGACACAATTAGCGGACTGCCGCCGCCGTTGACAGCCGTGGCACTCGGTGCGCTTGACCGTCTCTTTTCGACGCCTCGTCAATCTCCTCGGCACCTATGGAGTCGTCGACCCCGGAGCGAGCGTCGATCGAAGAGGCGCACGGGCCCGTATGGAACGGTCAGAGAATGTTGAACGAGTATTTGAAGTAGTTGTTGGCCTCATCCGTCTCGGCAACGGCGCCGTTCGAATCCGCCATGGCCACGGCGTCGTACTGGTTGGTCGCCAAACCCTTGTCGAAGGGCTGGGCGGCCCGCCAGCAGACTCCCGGAGGCAGTTGCGGCACGGTGACGGTGGTGGTCGATACCGTCGATTGACCATCGTAAAGGTCGAGTCGGGTCTCGTGGCTGCTGGCGTCGGCGCCGCCGACGTTGCACACGTCCCACGCCATGATGAAGGGGTCACCAGCATGGAGCAGGCCGGCGACGGTGGTGGGGTCCTGGTAGTCCATCTCCTCGATGTTCTTCACGGTGAGGTCGGCCGCCGCGGTGTTGGTCGTCCCGCATGCCGTGCCCGAGGCGGCCTCGCCACCGGCATTGATTGCCACGACGCGGTAGCACCTGGTGATGCCGGCCGCGAGCCACGCTTCGGTGAAGCTCTGCGCGTCAGCGCCGAGATTGCCGACGCGAACCCAGGTGCTGCCCTGCTGGTGCTCGACGTGGTAGCCGGTCTCGTCGGTGGCGTTGTCCGTCCAGCCCAGGCTCAGCGAGCTCTGCGTGTGGCCGGTGATGGACAATCCGCTGGGCGCCGCCGGCGGGTTGGGCGCGCTGGTGCGCCCGCACGCATCATTCGAGGGCGCGCTGTCCCGACCGCCTGCTCCTCCCGAACGCTGGTTGTAGGCCAACACGTGGAAGCAGTACTCCGTCGACGGTGCGAGGAAGTGCTTGGTCGCGGTTACGAGCCCTGTGCCGGTGTGTGAAGACTTGGTCAATCCCACCGTCCAACGGCCGCCGCTGTTGGGTACGACGTTGTACACGTCGAAGCCCTGTTCGTCGGTCGAGTTGTCCATCCACTGGAGGGTGATCGATGAGGGGTCCGACGCGGTGACCTGAAGGTTGTCGGGCGCCAGCGGCGGCAGAGCGGGCGTCGTGATGCACGAGGTGCCGCTCGAGGACGAGGCGTACGGGGTGTAGGCCTTCACGACGAAGCAATAGGGCGCCTGTGGGGTGACCCTGCCGGTGTCGATCGAGCGGACGCCCGTGTCGGCGGAACCCGTCACGGTCGCCGACACCGTCCACTGACCGCTCGGATCTTGGCGCAGGATGTCAAACCGCGTCTCGTCGGTCGAATTGTCTTGGAAGAAGACGGTGAGCTGGTCGTTGCGGTCCCCCGGCTGTTGCCACGGTCGGAGCTCGATGATGGCTGGCGCGACCGGGGGAGCGTGGATCTCTGTCCAGCTTCGGCAGCCGAGCGCTGAGTTGACCGTCCCCGTGGACGTGTTGATGCCGTACGCGCAGATCGTGTGGTTGCCGTTGGTCGACGGGTACGGGACCACACCGTCGAACCCGTGGAGGTTCCCGTAGCCGGGGTAGGCGGCGCCCACGTCGGCACGGCTCACGTCGGCGGTCCACGCGGTGAGGAACGCGCCGTCTTCGTACAGGTGCACGGTGATGGGGCTGGCCGTGTCGGGGTCGATAGCCCACCCTCGGACCCGCACCGAGAACAGTCCCGACGTCACCTCATCGAGGCTGCCCATCGGGTTGTGGTCAACATTGGCGACCGAGCGACAACCGATGGCGGTGTCACCGGTCCCGGCGCCAACGTTGAGCGCGGTGGCGCACACCGACAGGTTTCCGCTCAGGGTCGTCGGCACGACAGCTTGGAACCCGACGGCGCCGTCGCTGCGCGGCAGCGACGCAGTGATGTACGTCGACTGTGATCCAGACCCATATTGGTAGCCGACCCTGACGAAAACGGTCATCGCTGCGCCGCCCCGGTCGCGGTCATTAGCCCACCCGCTCACGAGGATCCCCCCGGGCCAGCGTGTGGCCTGGTCGAGCGATCCCGATGGGTCCGAGGGCCCATGGGGGTCAGGCGGATTACAACTCGCCGGCGGGTTGGGCGCGTCGCACGGATTCACCGCGCCAGCAACGCCCGGTGCCATGACCACGGCGGCCGTGCCACCAACGGTCACCACAAATAGCAGGCCCGCAAGCAAACGGCGCACAGAAGGCTCCTCTCCACGTTACGCATGACTAGAGGCGTGGGAACGGCGCCCTGATACGGACGATCGGCGTGTCGAGGTTTCAGTCGTGGCTTGGGCGACTTGCGCAGGCATCGCCGCACTCCCGGCGTTCCAGGGCACCGGGAGCCGCGATTACCGGACGCGATACTCGGATGTCGTGGGTAGGCGGATCGTGTCGGAAGCAAGTCAGCTTGAGTGACCAGCGATGGTGAAGTCGGACGGGAAGTCGGACAGTCGGATCGTCCTGTGAGGGTCGGTCGAAGCGGTACGCACCTTCCTGTGCGTCTAGTGGACTCCCATCTCGTGCAGTGCGAGACGCCGCGCTACGTCGGTGGCTTGGGCGAAGCACTCAGTGAGGAGGTAATGGTCGGGGCGTGCGCTGCCGTGCGCGATGTCATTGCGAAGCTTCGCCATTGTCGCGGCCATTTGCCGCCCGCTCGACGGTGGAGTGTGTCCGCCGAGCTGTACCCACGCTTTGAAGAGAGCATGCCGGCCGTTCTTGAACCAGAAACATCACGGCAGTCGCCGCGCCTGGTCCTCCGGGTCGCTCTCAGGCATCATCCTCGCTGCGCGAGCAATGCGAAGCTTGGCCCGTTCTGATGATCAGCGTGATCGAATGCGATCTCGATGTCCGTGAAGCCGTAGTGACGGAGGCATGAGAGGATGTCCTCCCTCTCCATCCAATAGCTAGAGGCTGCACTCCCGCCGCAGAACGTCTGCGAGCTGAGCGCCTCAGCGCCGTACTTGTACTGCCACGCCGGGTACGTGAGGCCGTCGTACCGCACAGGCTCGGCCTGACTGAACCTTGCTCGGACCGTGGCGTCCCTACTGATCACGACCTCGTTGTAGTAGTGTGTCCAGAAGAAGACTCGGTCCGTGGCGTCCGCAATGAGGGCGATCAGCTCGATGGGGTTACGCATATGGTAGAGCACGCCGCTCGCAACACAGAGGTCGAAGCGGCGCGGTCTCTGTCGCAGGTACTCGACGAAGTTGCCGTAGAGCAGGTCAACCCGATCAAGGCTGAAGATCTCCTTCGTGATTAGGCACTTGAGATAGGCTCTGCTATTCGATTCGACTGCCGTGACCCGCTTAGCTCCGGAGTTCTGGAGCATGTAGCTATGACCCGCTTCTAGCGGGCCGAGTTCCAACACGTCGAGACCGTCGAGGTCCACCTTTCCAGCGAGCCAGCCAATGCGCTGGTCGTCAAACAGAAAGACCGAGCCCGCCTTGAGCTCGGGATGGTCTGCGGGCATCGCCGAAACGAACTCACCCTTGAAGATGTCCAGTGCCGCCTGCCGCGACGGCGGCCCTTCGGTGTAGCTGTCCAACACGTTGACCTGAGCGAGCCGCATGAGTTGATACCTAGTACGCCGCTTTAATCGGCCTGCGAACGACCTCAGTGCTGCCAACGCGCTGCCTTCCTGATCAGCGTCGATTCGCCAGCGACTCTAGCGTGACCCTTCGGCGGCAGAATCGGGTGGCTGCCGATGCGAGTCGCGAAGCACGACCGGGGTCAGCGCACCGCTGCGGTAGGTGCCAAATGGCCTCCGCACGTCGCCGGCTGCCTCGCCGCGGAGTGCGAACGACGTGCCGAACGGCCGCGCCCACGTCAATCGGGCGCGATGTCCGATCCACGCCGACCGCATTCCACGCCGCGATTCGGCATGGCCGTGGCCCGCGACGTTCACGGCGTGCTCGCCCGCGGTGGCGAGCCGGTCAATTGTCATACCGAATGCAGTCCCGAGGCATTCGGTAGCTTCGGGCTGGCGGTATTGCCGCAGACCCACATCGCGCTAGAACGGCGCCCATACGGGAGCTCGTCGCCAGCGATCGTTGGTTTAAGGTGACCGAGATGTGGGCCGATCGGATCGGCTTGGCGGGAGAAGTGGTGTGACGAGCCTGATTCGCCGTGTCAGCTTGCGCCATCTCGTGTCGGGCTCTGAAGCGTTCGAAGCGGCGAACCGCGCTCGCTCGTTCAGCGCACGCAGCCACTCCGCCCCCTGGCCGGCAACGGGCTTGCGCAGGGTCACATAGAACTCAAGCGATCCCCAGCGGGTCGGGTCGATGCGCTCTATCCCGAGCCCAACGAGATTGAGGCGGACAAGTCGTTCGTACAGGTCGACGAACGATTTCGGGGTGAACGCCCAACAGTGGACGTCCTCATACTCGCCCGTTTCGATCGCATGCCGACACAGATTTAAAACTGAAGACGACAACATCACCGACGTCGGTACGTTCGCTATCGCTGACACCCTGGACGCCTCTCCACAGTGCGGTCGTGTCGACCGGAAGATAGAGGCTGGCGAACTCGTAAATCTGACGGGGACTCGGCACCGTAGCTCGTCTGAGATACGCGTCGACCACATCCCACACCCGTGACTCAGGTCGCCGAATGTCAAAACAGAACCGCTTGTCGGGAATGACAAGCGCGATGAATCCACCCGGTACGAGCACCGACGAGAGATCGCAGAGCCATCCGATCGGATTCGGAACGTGTTCGAGGACGTGGCTGGCGAGCACATAGTGAAACGTGATCCCCTCACCGACAGCGTCGACAATGGGACGGTCACCTGACCACACGATGTCAACCGGCTCGATGTGGTCTACATCGGGATCGTCGCGATACTTCTCGATGAGCTTGCGGGAGGGCAGACGGTCGACGTACAGGACGTTGTAGTCGCCCTTGGCGAGTCGCGGCTTGTGCAGCGGCCCGATCTCAAGGCCGCGAGCAGATCGATCGATATTCCACGGAACCGGTTCCCCGATGCGCACAGGAGGAAGGTAGCCCTTTGCCGAAGGACACCATGGCGCGAAGGCACGACGCGCCCGAGTCGCGTCCGACCCACGCCTCCCGCTCCTCGCGGTCAGGAGAACTGCAGGTGCACCCGTCGCTCGGAAACCAC
The DNA here is from genome assembly GCA_046723555.1 of Actinomycetota bacterium. Lineage (GTDB taxonomy): Bacteria > Actinomycetota > Acidimicrobiia > Acidimicrobiales > Ilumatobacteraceae > JALZMG01. Next base: position 5,938 of record JBKOUV010000263.1, read on the forward strand.
GAGCCACCTGAACACCGCACCAACGAGCTAATCACATCCGGCGAACAGGGTGCTCGACCGCGACGCGCCCGAAGTACTTCGCGGGTCGCCAAGTCGCTCGAGATGACGCTGTCAACAGCGGTGAATTTGACTCACGCCGCTGATGCGAACTCTGCGCCGGCAATGCACGCAGTCAGGGCTGCGTGGACGTCACCAAGTGCCTACTTCGGTCCTGCCGCATCCGGTTCGTCGCGCCGTGATGTGCGACTTCGGCCCGTCCTCGAATCTGCAGCGCAACGCGCTGACTGCGTCCGGGAGCACCGGTGTCACTCCCCAGCGCTACTCGGGGCGCGATGTCCGACTTTCGCGTCCTCGAACGTGCAACGCGATCGCCGCGAGGGCATCATCGAAGTGCCGGTCCTGGCGCACCTTCCCGCTCGCGATAGCAAGCAATCGAGGAAGTCGTCACGCGCATGGTGCGATGTTCGTCCGCGGTCCCTGGGAACGCCGCCGACGGCCTGTTCGTGCGGATGAGAGAGTTGCGAACGCCGGGTGTGATTGAGTCAGTCAGAAAGGGGGACCATCATGCGACTCACGTCTGAGCTCGCTGTGGACCGGCGCGAGCGCGTCGAAAGCCGGTTGCGCACGAACCTCATGGCCTGGCTCACCACCGTGACGCCGGCTGGCAAGCCGGACACGGTGCCGGTGTGGTACCTGCTGCGTGACGACGAGTCGGTCCTTGTCTACAGCCGGCCGGGCAAGCCGAAGCTGGGCAACATCGAACACAACCCGGCCGTGGCGCTCGGTCTGGACGTCACCGATCTCGGTCGTGACGTGATCCGTCTCGAGGGCACTGCAGCTCGGCGTCCCGACGTGCCGCCCGCGGACCAGGTTCCGGAGTACGTGGCCAAGTACATCGAGCGGATCGCCGCGATCTTCGGTACCGCAGAACACTTTGCCGAACTGTTCTCCGAAGCCGTGGTCATCACACCCGCTCGACTCCACGCGTAGATCCATCCACCCGAGTCGAGCGCGCCGCGTCAAAGGCTCACTGTGGTGGCGCCCGGACACCCGAGACGGCGGGGCCGCTCTCGGCCTCGCCGTCGCGATCGCCGCTCTGCACGTTTGCGAAGGTGCGCATCAGCTCGGTGTGCCGGTGTGTCACTCCGCGGGCGCACATCCGCTGGCAGACCATCTGGAGCAGCTCCGAGGTCCGTCGCCCCGACTGCCGAACCCGTCGCGCAACTACATGCCTGATTGTGTCGACGGTAGGCGCGCGGGGTTCTCGTAGCGTCGTGAGGCTCCGGCAGGTGCGCTCTCTATATGCCTGCCGATCATCGTCCGGCTTACGAACGAGGTGTCGGCCTGTCGGGGTTTCACCGCGGTGTGGCTCACAAGAGGGGCGTGTCGGTCCTTCGAATCAGGGGTGCTCGCCGCGGTTCCCACCCGAATGACAGGAGGACCCGAATGATGGACGTGATGATCGGTGTCGACCCGCACAAGGGGTCGCACACCGCGACGATGCTCGATCGCGACGAGCACGAGTTGCGCCGGATCACGGTGCGCAGCGGAGCCCGCCAGGTCGCCGAGCTGCTCGCCTGGGTCGACGGCGTCACCGCGCGGACGTGGGCGGTGGAGGCGGCCGGCGGAATGGGCTATCTGCTGTCTCAGCAGTTGGTCGCCGCCGGCGAGACGGTGCTCGACGTGCCGGCGACGCTGGCCTCGCGGGTGCGGGTGTTGGGCACCGGCCGGTCAACCAAGACCGATCCCAGCGATGCCCGCTCGGTCGCCATCGCCGCGCTGCATGCTCCGGCGCTGGCAAGGGTGCGCCTGGCCGATCATGTCACGGTGTGCCGGCTGCTGGCCAAGCATCACACCGACGTGGCTCGCTGGCGGACCAAGCAGTGCTGTCGCCTGCACGCCCTCTTCACCGAGCTAGTGCCCGGCGGGATCACCAAGGAAGTCGTCGTCACCCGGGCACGATCGCTCCTCCATGGCATCGTGTGCGACGACGTCGCGGCCGTCGAGCGGCACCGCCAAGCCCTCGAGCTCGTCGAGGACATCGCCCGTCTCGACGCCACGTTGAAGGAATCGCGGGCGCGGATCACCGCCGCCGTGGCGGCGTCGGGAACCACCTTGACGGAAGTCTTCGGGATCGGCCCGATCATCGCCGCCATGCTCATCCGGTTCTCCGGCAACCCGACGCGATTCACCACGGCGTCGCGCTACGCCTCCTATATCGGCACCGCCCCGATCGAGTTCTCCTCCGGCGGTCGCGTCACCCACCGGCTCTCACGGCGTGGCAACCGGCGGTTGAACCACGCCCTGCACTGCGCCGCCATCGTCCAGATCCGCTACCACCACAGCCCCGGCCGCGGCTACTACGACCGCAAGCTCGCCGAGAGTCACACCCCACGCGAAGCGGTCCGCGCCCTCAAGCGCCGACTCAGCGACATCGTCTGGCGGCACCTCACCGCCGACGCCTGACGCATCGCTGCCAGCTGACCAGCGGGCCCGGGCAGGACACTCCAGGAACGTCTCCGTCGCCTGCGTGACCGGCTTACACCTGCACACCGGCTCTTCGGCGAAGTCACCACCCGGACCCTCAACGACTGTACGACCACCGGCCGAACTCGTTGACCGGTGTTTGCACGAGCGCGCCCCAACACCGCCGAAACTGCCTCTTGACAACCAAGAGGTAATCGTTCGGTGCGGGTCGCGACTGTGAGGTCGCCGTCGTTGTGTTGCGTCGTTCTGGGCGGATTCGCGTGGCGGGTGGTCCGAAGCGTTGGCTCGAACGCGGCCGTGGCTGGGCCGGGCATCGTGCGGCTTGTTGTGTTGTGCCGAGGCGGATCGTCGTTCAGCGACGGCTCGACCGCGACCAGCGCCGTCTCGGTGTCGAAGGTCGCGTCGTGGGCAGGCGTCTGTGGTTGGCTGGTCCGCACGGCGTCGTGGGATTGTGTGATCACGGCGGCGAAGGTCGGTGACCTCAATGGAGCGGGCCGGTCAGGCTTTGTGCGAGCGAGCGGAGCGTGTGGCGGAGTTGGTGGGGCTGACCGCGACGCTGACACCGATGACGGCAGGGTGACTACCGAGATCCGGTATGCGCGCGGCGGCGGAGCTCCATCCGACCATGGCTTGTTCTGATTCGACCGAGACGCGCTCTTCTCGTGCCCGGTGGACGATCGCGAGTAGCTGATGTAGGTCGCGCGGGGAATGCCGGCCTCAATTCGTCTCCGCGCATCCGGCCAACCCGCATGACCCGAACGACCTCCATGTGTGGGTCGTCATGGAAGAGGTGTGATGGGGAAGCTCTACGAAATCGTGTTCGATTTCTTCCACGACCAGGCCGAGCACGACTCGCTGCCAATGATCAAGCTTGACTACGAGGGCGCAGCGGGTCGGTGGACGTTGTACGTGCGGGTGCGCGAGGAGGCCGAGCAGGTGATCGGGCTGTCCGAACTGCCCGCCCGTGCCCCGGTCGACCGGCGCCCGGCGATGGCCGAGTTCGTCACCCGCGCCAACTACGGGCTCAATATCGGCAACTTCGAAATGACTACGACGACGGCGAGATTCGGTTCCGCACGAGCATCGACGTCGAAGGCACCATCCTCGATCCGACAATGGTCGGCACGCTCGTCGGCGCCAACCTGCCCGTCATGGACGACTACTACCCCGGCTTCGCCGCGATGCTCGAAGGTGGCGCGTCACCCGCGGACGAGATCGCCAAAATCGAATCCTCCTAACCTCGAACCGCACATCCGGTCGTGTCGTGCCGGCCATGTCGCGCTTCGTTAGCTGGACGTGGCGGGCGGACGCGACGGGGCCGGTGCGCGTCGTGTCCGCTCGATGGCGGTGGCGACGAGGGCGGGCGACGCGGTGCGTAGCGCGGTGGCCAGGCGGGCGCGGGCCAACAGCCAGATCAGCCATTTGCTGGGGTCGTATTGCCACCATCGGGTGCCGTTGCGGTAGTCGTAGGGGAACCGGTGGTGGAAGTT
>JBKOUV010000071.1:0-4137 GCA_046723555.1 Actinomycetota bacterium
GCCTCGGTCAGCTCGGCGCGCTGGTCGAGCGACCACGCCGACACGTCGTAGTGGACCTTGACAGCGTCCGGATCGTTGGGGTCCCAGTCGAGCACAGCGCGCGACGCTATCCATCATGGCCTTCCCCGGCCACCAGGCGGCTGACCGCTCCCTCGCTGGCGCTCGGTCGCTCGCACCGGACACCCTGGCGCTCGGCCGCTCGCATCTGATGACATCGTTGCAATGACTGATCAGGAGATGCTCGACGTCGCGATCGCCGAGGCGCGGCTCGGCCTCGAGGAGGGCGGCATCCCGATCGGCGGCGCCCTGTTCGCCGCCGACGGAACGTTGCTCGGCCGGGGCCACAACCGCCGGGTGCAGCTCGGCGACCCGTCCATCCACGGTGAGACCGATGCCTTCCGCAACGCCGGCCGGCAGCGCACCTACCGCGGCACGACGATGGTGACCACGCTGTCGCCGTGCTGGTACTGCAGTGGGCTCGTCCGGCAGTTCGGGATCAGTCGGGTCGTCGTCGGCGAGGCGCGCAACTTCGTCGGCGGACACGACTGGCTGGCCGAGCACGGAGTCGAGGTCGTCGTGCTCGACGATCAGGAGTGCGTGGACATGCTGGGCCGGTTCATCGCCGAGCACCCCGAGGTCTGGAACGAGGACATCGGCGAGGACTGAACGCAGGGGCAACTACGGTGAGAGTCGTGACGACACCGCCTGATCGCAACCTCGGGATGGAGCTCGTCCGGGTCACCGAGGCGGCGGCTCTCGCCGCCTCCCGCTGGGTCGGACGGGGCGACAAGAACGGCGCCGACGGTGCCGCGGTGGCGGCGATGCGATCGGTCCTGTCGACCGTGTCGATGGACGGCGTCGTCGTCATCGGCGAGGGTGAGAAGGACCACGCCCCGATGCTCTACAACGGCGAGAAGGTCGGCGAAGGGACGCCGCCACTCGTCGACGTGGCCGTCGACCCGATCGACGGCACCACCCTGACCGCGATGGGCCGCACCAACGCCCTGTCGGTCATCGCCGTCAGCGAGCGCGAATCGTTGTTCGACCCGGGACCCTCCTACTACATGGAGAAGATCGCCGTCGGACCCGACGCCGTCGGCTCGATCGACATCACCGCCAGCCCGACCCAGAACCTGCGCTGGATCGCCAAGTCGAAGCGGGAGAGCGTCCGCGACCTCACGGTCGTGATCCTCGACCGCCCGCGGCACGCCGAGCTCATCGAGGAGGTCCGGGCGAGCGGCGCCCGGATCGCGCTCATCTCCGACGGCGACGTCTACGGGGCGATCGCCGCCGCGTCGGACGAGAGCGGCATCGACGTGCTGATGGGCGTCGGCGGCACACCCGAAGGGGTCATCTCGGCGGCCGCGCTGAAGTGCATGGGCGGCGAGATGCAGGGCCGCCTGTGGCCGCGCGACGACGACGAGCGGGCGTCGATCACCGAGGCCGGGCTCGACCCGGCGGCCGTGCTGACACTCGACGAGCTCGTCCACAGCGACAACTGCTACTTCGCCGCCACCGGCATCACCGACGGACCGCTGCTCTCCGGCGTCCGCTTCGAGCCCCGGTTTGTGGGCACGCAGAGTCTCGTGATGCGGTCACGCAGCGGCACGGTTCGCCGCATCGACGCCCACCACAAGCTCGCCAAGCTCCAAGAGTACTCCGAGATCGACTACACCTAGCTGACGAGCACCGACACGGTGTCGTGGCTGACCTCGACGAAGCCGCCGGGGATCTCGAACTGCCGGACGCTGCCGTCGGGCAGGTACACCCGGGTCTCGCACTCGACGAGCGTGCCGAGGAACGGGGCGTGCCCGGCGAGGAAGGCGATCTCTCCGTCGGTAGTGCGCGTGATCAGCTGAGTGGCCTCGCCCTCGAACAGCACCTCCTCCGGCGACACGACAGCAACGTTCAACTCGTACCCTCCTGCAGCTGCTTCGCCTTGGCGTGCACCTGCTCGACCCCACCAACGTTCAGGAACGCCTGCTCCGGGATTTCGTCGAGCTCGCCGTTGACGATCGCCTCGAAGCTCTCGACCGTCTCGGCTACCTGGACGTACTCGCCCTTGAGGCCGGTGAACACCTCGGTGACGTTGAACGGCTGGGACAGGAACCGCTGCACCTTACGGGCCCGGTTCACGGTGAGCCGGTCCTCCTCGGACAGCTCGTCGAGCCCGAGGATGGCGATGATGTCCTGCAGCTCCTTGTAGCGCTGCAGCGTCTCCTGCACCCGCCGGGCGACGGCATAGTGCCGCTCCCCGACGACCTCTGGCGACAGGATCGTCGACGTCGAGGCCAGAGGGTCGACCGCCGGGTAGATGCCTAGGGCGGCGACCTGCCGGGACAGCTCAGTGGTCGCGTCGAGGTGGGTGAACGTCGTGAACGGCGCCGGGTCGGTGTAGTCGTCGGCCGGCACGTACACCGCCTGCAGCGACGTGATCGACCGGCCCCGGGTCGATGTGATCCGCTCCTGGAGCTGCCCCATCTCGTCGGCCAGCGTCGGTTGGTAACCCACGGCCGATGGCATCCGGCCGAGCAGCGTCGACACCTCCGACCCGGCTTGGACGAAGCGGAAGATGTTGTCGACGAACAGCAGCACGTCCAGGTTCTGCACGTCGCGGAAGTACTCGGCCATCGTCAGCGCGGACAGACCCACGCGAAGGCGGACGCCCGGCGGCTCGTCCATCTGGCCGAACACGAGGGCGGCCTTCTCGAACACGCCCGACTCCATCATCTCGAGGCGGAGGTCGGTGCCCTCGCGAGTGCGCTCCCCCACCCCGGCGAACACCGACACACCGCCGTGCTGCGTGGCGACCCGGTTGATCATCTCGGTGATGAGCACCGTCTTGCCGACGCCGGCGCCGCCGAACAGCCCGATCTTGCCACCCGCCACATACGGCGTGAGCAGGTCGATCACCTTGATCCCGGTCTCGAACATCCGCGCCTGCGGCTCGAGCTCGTCGAACGGCGGGGCGTCGCGGTGGATCTCCCACCGCTCCATGTCGGCGAACTTTTCGGGGTCGTCGTCGAGCGGCGCGCCCCACACGTTCCAGACGTGACCGAGCACCCGCTCTCCGACCGGGACGGTGATGCCCATGCCGGTATTACGCACCGTGGTGCCACGGGTGAGACCGTCGGTCGGCTTCATGCAGATCGCCCGCACTCGGCCGCCGCCGAGCTGCTGGGCGACCTCGGCCAGAACCTGGATCGTCCCGTCCCCGACATGGATGTCGAACTCGAGTGCGGTGTTCAGCTCCGGCAACTCGCCGCGTGGGAACTCGACGTCGATCACCGGTCCGGCGATCCCGACGACGCGGCCATCGGTGGTGCGAGTGGGGGTTTCGGTGGCGGTCATGATGCTACTTCTCGTGCTCCGGTGAAGGCTTCGGCCTCGACGTAGTCGAGGACGGGGATGGCGGATGATGAAGACGCGCCGTTGGAACCGAGCGCCTCGGCGCCGCCGACGATCTCCATGATCTCGGTGGTGATCGCGTCCTGGCGGGCGCGGTTCATGACCCGACTGAGGTTCTTGATCAGTTCCTCGGCGTTGTCGGTGGCCGCCTTCATCGCCCGCTGACGGAAGGCGTGCTCGGACGCCGCCGCGTTGAGCAGGGCGGCATAGACGCGGGCCTCGACGTAGCTCGGCAGCAGGGCCTCGAGGATCGTCGCGGGGTCGGGCTCGAACTCGTAGTCGCCCGTAGGTCCCTCGGCCGCCGCGCGCGGCCGGCCGTCGCCGCCACCGACGGTCTCGGTGGTCAGCGGAACGAGCGGGCGGAGGACAACCTCCTGGGTGCCCGGGCTCACGAAGCGGGTGTAGACGAGCTCCACCCGGTCGACCGCGCCGTTCGTGAACAGCTGGACGACGTGCTCGCCGATGCGCTTGGCGTCGGCGATCTTCGGGTTGTCGCTGAACCCCGAGAAGTGCTCGCCGATGGTGTAGCCGCGGAACCGGAAGTAGCCCTCGGCCTTGCGGCCGACCGGAATCACCTGGTACCGCTTTCCGGCCACCACGTCCGCCTTGACCTCGCCCTCGGCGGCCCGTTGGACACCGGCGTTGTAGCCGCCACACAGGCCGCGGTCGGCGGTGATCACCACATAGGCGGTCGTGCGGATCTCGTCGCGGCCGGCGAGCAGCGGCGAG
>JBKOUV010000230.1:0-5429 GCA_046723555.1 Actinomycetota bacterium
GGCGTGACCGCGAGGCGTGGGCATCCCCCTTTCCGTGGAGGCATCGTCTATGAGGAGACGCCATGCCAGAGCGGAGGAAGTATGGCTCCGAGTTCCGTCAGGGGGCGGTGACGATTGTTCGGGAGACCGGGAGACCCATCGCTGAGGTGGCCCGGGAGCTCGGCATCGGCGCCGGCACCTTGGGGAACTTTGTGAAGAAGGACCGGCTCGCCCGGGGCGAGGAGGCTGACCGCGCTCGGCTGGACCCCGGTTATGTGCGTCGGCTCGAGCGGGAGAACGCCGAGTTGCGGATGGAGCGTGATGTGCTCAAGCGATCCGTGGTCCTGTGGGTCAAGGAGGCGACGCGGTGAGCGTGGCGTCGTTCGTCGCCGCCCAGAGGACCGAGCACGGCGTCCCTCACGCGTTGACCTGCCGGGCTCTGGAGCTCAGCGAGTCGTGGTTCTACAAGTGGCGGGACCGGTCCCCGACGCCCCGCCAGACGCGTCGGACCCGCCTCGACGCCGCCGTGAAGCGCTCCTTCGAGCAGTCCGACGGCGACTACGGGTCGCCTCGGGTGCGGGCGGACCTGCGCGCCTGGGGGTGGCGGGTGTCGAAGAAGACGGTGGAGGCGTCGATGGCCCGTGAGGGACTGGTGGGCCGGCCGACGAGGCGCCAGTTCCGGTCCTTGACCCGTCCCGACAAGGCGGCACCGCCGGCGCCGGACCTGGTCAAGCGGGACTTCACCGCCCCGGCGATCAACCAGAAGTGGTGTGGCGATCTCACCGAGGTGCCCACCGACGAAGGCAAGCTCTATCTGGCTCACGTCGAGGACTTGGCGTCTCGTCGGATCCCCGGTTTCGCCCTGTCCGACCACCACGACGCCGACGTTGCCGTGGCCGCGCTGCAGATGGCCGCCGCGGTGCGAGGCGGTGACGTCGCGGGCGTGATCTTTCATTCGGATCGGGGCAGCGAATACACCGCTGACCTGTTCGAGACCGCCTGTGCGCGTCTCGGGGTGCGCCAGTCGATGGGCCGGGTCGGGTCCTGTTTCGACAACGCTGCGTCGGAGAGCTTCCACTCGACGCTCGAGTTCGAGCTGCTCCGCAAGCACCACTTCGCTACCAAGGTCCAAGCACGACGGGAGGTGGCTGGCTACATCGACCGCTACAACCGGATCCGCCGCCACAGCTCCTGTGAGATGAAGCCACCGATCGAGTTCGAGGCGATCCTTGCCGCCCGAGCGGCCGAAACCTTCACCGACGGGGAGGCGGCGTGAAAACTGGCCTCCACGATCGCCTGAGAGCGCCGCGACGAGATCGGGTGGCACCAGACACCGGGCCGATGACAGGCTCAATCAGCAATCAGCAGCCCTCCACGATTCGGGGGGAAGCCCACAGTGCCCGCTGGCACACAGCGCGCGTGTCGACGAGCACACTGTTTCGACGAGGGTGCTTCATACGGTTGTCAATCACGGCCGACACGTGAGGGGTGTATCGGAGGACACAGACTTCGGTGATTGCGTGAATGCATCCTCGGCCTCATGTCGATTAAATCCCCTCATCCAGCCGGGGAGCATGGGCGGCCTCCCGAATTTGCAGTAGCGGACCGGTGGCGTCGTTTTCGGCGTGTACTGGTGCTGCTGCTGGCGACCCTCATCGCGGTTCCCATGTCGATGCGCGCCGAATCGGCCGCAGCCAGTGGCCGTGCCGTGATGCAGCAGACCCCGATCGGCGATCCCGCTCTGCTGTGTCAGCCCACTTGGGACTGCTCGGCCCCGCCGTTGCTGAACCTCGACCAGACCTACCCGACGGCGGCGCTCTACCGGGCCACGCCTGGCCAGAGGACCTCGTTGCGCAAGCTCGAGGACGAAGCGATCGCCAACGTCATCGAGGCGCATGGGTTGAGTGACGGCGACACCGCCGCCGTCCAGACCTGGGGGCGCGACGAGGCGCTCGGCGAACTGTTCAACCTGTTGTTGGACGCGATCGACGCCGATTCTCGAACCACCGACCAGCAGAACGCGGTCGACTGGCTGACCGGGATCGTGAGCGGGCAGCCCGAGAGCACGGCCGCAGTCGCGGCGCAGGCGACCGGGCTGGAATACGTCAAGTGGGCCGGCCTCGACCAGGGCGCCTATCAGTCGCTGGTGGAGTCGAGCTCCACCACCGTGAGCGACTTGAGGGCGTTCCTGGACGACAATCCGCAACCCTGGATCGCTCCTCATTACACGACCGGGTAGTGCGCGTACCGATCACCGGCGCCGTACGGGTCCGACTACACCGGCAATGACAACCCCAATTGCTTTGGCACGGCGTGGGGGCCGGGCGCGTGCTCCAACGTCCTCGGCTGCAACCCCCCAACCCCGAGCTACGACGACTTCGTGAAGTGGGGTACGGCGGCCGCAAACTTCGAAGTGTTGACCTCCGCCGAGTACGCCAAGACCGGGCACAGGATCGGGCTGACGACGGCTGTCGGAGTATCCGCGGCAGCGACAGCCGGGGCCCAAGGCGTCTACATGGCCGGCTCCCACGCCGCGAGAGTGGCGGAAATGAAAGTCGATGCGTCCAGGTTGGCCGTGAGATTCGCGAATGCGGCGAGGTTGCTGGCTACACCTGTCGTCGTCGCCGTGGTGGCCGCGATCGTGATCGTCGCCCTCATCATCGCCGTCGTCCAAGGCATGGCAGTGATCAACGCCAGCGAGTTGCCCGGTCAGCTCGCCGAGCTCATCATCGGCGCCCGCACCCAGGCCCCCGACCTCAAATCGCTGGTTGCTACGCCTGACGGGATGAAGAGCCTGTTCTCCCTGTTCATCGGGGCGGCGCTGCCCGCGCCGGTCCTGCAAGCCTGCGACAACTCGGCCGTGACACCCCGCGGCATGGAGCTGTCCATGTTTTCGCAGTCCATCGTGCCGAACAACGACCCGGAGTGTCTCAACCCCAGCCCGATCCCAGCGGCATCGCCGATCGACCCGCAGTTCCTCATCCAAGCGGACGGCAGCAGCACCAGGACGCGGTCGGCGACGATCACGTACCAGGACCCCGCGGCGAACACCACGACCACGGCGCGGCTGCACAAGAACTGGTTCATCACCGAGAACAATGGTGCCGTCGCCCAGACGCTGCTCTTCACCTACCTCGACTGGGACGGCAAGCATCAATACGGCTACCTGTTCGGCCCCGACGACGAAGGCCACTACACCTTCTTCAGCTTCGACGCCGAGTCGGACACCGTCTACAAGGTCGAGACCTGTGTCGCCGACAACCTCTGCACGACGAGCGAAACGCTGAAATACCTGGGTGCCGACGGCACGAAGATGTCCGCCACGGTCGACCCCTATGTGGCGCCAACCGGGACGCCCAAGTACACCTCCGCTGATGAAGGCGAAGCGCTGAGCTTCGACGCCAACGACTTCAAGCCCGGGAACGCCGTCGGCGCGATCACCTACCGGTGGGGCTTCCAGGCCGCCGGTTGCGGAGCCCCCTGCAATTCGGACTGGGGCAACCCCCCCACCCCGGCCTACGAGTACGTCAACGGCGCCAAGGTTGCCCACACTTGGGGGCACAGCGGACAGTTCCTCGTCGAGCTCACCGCGACCGACTCCGAGGGCCGCACCGGGACCACCACGTTCCCGGTCACCGTCGGCAACGTGCCGCCAGTGTTGAACGTGTGGCCCGGCCTGCTGCGGACCGTGTCGCCGGGCACCCCGGTCGGAATCTCCGGGTCCTTCGACGACCCCGGCGCGCAGTCCGCTTTCACCGTGACGGTCAACTGGGGTGACGGCCACACAGAGTCCGAGTGCGAATCCCCCCCTGACCACATCGTCTGCATCGACGTCGGGGGCGAACTCGACGTGAGCCCCTCCGCAGATCGCGCCTCCTACGTCTTCGGCGCCTCACACGCCTACACCGCGCCCGGTACCTACCACGGGACCGTCTGGGTCACCGATCAAAGCGGTGGCACCGACAGCGAAACGTTCATCGCCACGATCGCCGGTCTGCCGTCAGCTCCGGACGACCTGAGCGCGGACGTGGCCCCGGCAGCTGGTCTGGGCTCCGGGCAGGTGCAGCTGAACTGGCGCGCCGCGGCGAGCAATGGGGAGGCGATCACGGACTATCTGATCGAAGCGTCCTCCGACCGTTTTTCCTGGAGGACCGTTCCCGACGCGGTGTCGACGACGACGTCGTCCACGCTTGACAACGTTGGCGGGCCGCTTGGCGCCTGGTTGCGGGTCACTGCGGTGACCGCGAAGGGGAGCGGGCCACCCAGCGACCCGATCCAGGTCACCCCTCGGTTCGGGCCCCACGCTCCGATGGAAGTGACGGCGGAGGTGTCACCGGCAGCCGGTGTCGGCCCCGGCCAGGTGAAGCTCTCCTGGGGCTATCCGCTGATCGGGGAAGAGATCACCGGCTATTTCGTCGAATGGTCCGTCGACGGCACGACGTGGACGACCGCGCGAGTCGACGCCCCGGCGAGGTCCTACATCGTCGACGGGTTGATCAGCTTCACGCCGTACCGGTTCCGGGTCAGGGCCCGCAACTCGATCGGGGTCTCGCCACCGAGTGAGATCCAGGCGACCCCGGTGCGGGGACCCGACGCTCCCGGCGAGCTGACGGCAGCGGTCGCGCCTGCCACCGGGCTCGAGTCCGGCCAAGTGCGACTGAGTTGGGCGGCGGCCACAGCCCCGGTCGCGACGCCGGTCACCGACTACGTGATCGAGTTCTCCGCCGACGGCAGCACGTGGAGCGGTGTGAACGACGGCGTGTCCACCGCGACCACGTACACGGTGAGCGGGCTCACCAACGGCACCCAGTACTGGTTCCGAGTCGCCGCCCGCAACGCCTACGGGAACGGCCCGTGGAGCCCCGCGATCACGGCCACGCCGGTGTGGGGGCCGGGGACCCCGCTCGGGTTGGCGGCGGCCGTGGCGCCGACGGCCGCTGTGGGTTCCGGCCAGGTGAAGCTGACCTGGAGCGCCCCGGCGAGCAACGGCAAGCCGATCAGCGACTACACCATCGAATCCTCGACGAACGGCGGCACGACGTGGACCACCGTCAACGACGGCGTCTCCACCGCGACCACGTACACCGTGAGTGGGCTCACCAACGGCACCCAGTACTCGTTCCGGGTTTCCGCCAAGAACTCCCTCAGCAGCGGACCGTGGACCCCCGCGATCACGGCCACGCCGGTGTGGGTGCCTGGCGCGGTGGGCGGGTTGACGGCGGCGGCGGCGCCGGCGGCCGGTGTGGGTTCCGGGCAGGTGAGGCTGAGCTGGACCGCCCCGGCGAGCAACGGGGCGGCGATCACCGACTACGTCATCGAATCCTCGGTCGACGGCACGACGTGGACCACCGTCAACGACGGCGTCTCCACAGCGACGACGTACACCTTTAGTGGGCTCACCAACGGCTCGCAGTACTCGTTCCGGGTCAGCGCGAAGAACGCCGCCGGCA
>JBKOUV010000191.1:0-4542 GCA_046723555.1 Actinomycetota bacterium
CAGACCATCGAGGTACCGGCTCTCGAACTTGTGGGTCTCGGTCGCCAGGGCCTCGAGGTCGGCGACGCCGTAGTGGCTGGCCCCGGCGGCAAAGGTGTCGCGGAAGGCGAGCGCGGCCAGCGTGGTGTACCCCCCGGCGGACCCGCCGCGGATGCACAACCGGTTGGGATCGGCCCGCCCCTGGCTCGCCAGCCACTCGGCGGCGGCGACGCAGTCATCGAGGTCGACGACCCCCCACGCTCGGTCGAGCTGGCGCCGGTAGGCACGGCCGTAGCCGGTGGAGCCGCCGTAGTTGACGTCGACGACGGCGAAGCCCCGGCTCGTCCAGTACTGGACGCTGAGCTGGAGCATCGGCCGGGCGGCCGCGGTCGGACCGCCGTGGATCATGACGAGCAGCGGGGGCCGCTCCCCGTCCGGCGGCGGGACGTTGGGATTGCGCGGCGGGTAGTAGAGTGCGTGGGCGGTGCGTCCGCCGGAGCTCGCGAACGAGATCGGCTCGGGCACCGAGAACCACGCCGGGTCGAGTTCGAGGTCCCGAGGTGGGCGGAGGACGTCGAGCACGCCCGACTGCACGCTCACCCGGACGACAGCCGGCTCGGCGGTCGCCGAGGCACCGATGAAGACGACCCGATCGCCCGCCGCCTCCACCGACGCGATCGAGGTGTACGGGAGGTCGAGCTCCCCGATGCCACCGGCCCCGTCGCTGACGGCGAGGTGGTCGAGGCCGTCGCGCTGGTAGGCGAACACCACCCGCCCGTCGTCGAGGAACGCGTAGCGCGATTCCCCGAACACCCACTGCGGGACGCCGATCTCGGCCTCGACGAGAACTCGCGGCTCGACTCCACTCTTTGGCGTCCAGCGGTACAAGTTCCACCATCCGGTGCGGTCGGAGACGAACCACAGCGACCCGTCGGGGTGCCACCGGGGCTGGAAGATCGACTCTCCGTCGCCGGTGCCGCCGGGCGCCTTGTGCGGCCGGCCGGCGACGACGGTCCCTCTGCCGACGCGGGGGCCGAGGTAGCCCGGCTTGACGTCGGCCACGCAGAGCTCGGTGCCGTCCCACGGCATATCGGGGTGGTTCCACTGGAGCCAGCAGATGCGGCCGCCGTCGGGCGCGAACCGGGGGTCCGACACGAAGTCGGGACCGGTAACCACTGGCCACGGATCGAGGTCATCCCTCGCGTCCAGGATCACGACCTCGTTGGCCACAGCACCCGCCGCCGCGTGGCGCTCACGAACGAACGCGATCCATCGACCCGACAGGTCGACGTCACCGTCGGCCCAGCGATCTCCCCGGCGCACTTCGGGCTCCGGTGTGACCGGCACCGGCCCTGCCCGGCCGGTGAGCCGGTAGAGGCGCTGATCGTCCCAGTTGGTGAACCAGACCGTGGGCCCGCGCACCCACCACGCCCCGCCGCCGTACTCGTGGGCGGCGGTGCGGGCGTTGAACCCGTCGGGAAGGAGGTCGACCGTCGGCCCGTCGCCGCGGCGATGCACGAGCTGGGTGCGTCCTCCCTCCTCCGGCCGCAGCTCCGACCACCACACGCTGTCCCCGTCGATGGCGACGTCGCCCAGGCGGGCCGCGGCGCGGACGACGAGCTCAGACGTGATCGGCGTGGGCCAGGAGCCAAACGGGGACATCGCGTCACAGGCTGCCAGACTGAGTACATGACCGCACCCGCCACCACGCTGCACTGGGTCAACGCCGATGTCGAGGTCCACCGCGTCGTCGTCGGGCCGTACGACAACAACGTGTTCGTCATCCGCTGCCGCCGGACGGGCGAGGCCGCGCTCGTCGACGCCGCCAACGAGCACGAGCAACTGCTCGACCTGTGCGAGCGGCTCAACGTCCGCCGCGTGCTCGAGACCCACGGTCACTGGGACCACATCCAGGCCGTCCCGGCGATCCGCGAGGCCGGCTACGAGGTCGCCGTCACCAAGCTCGACGCGCCCAAGCTCGCCGACGTCGGGTACGACGTGTTCCTCGACGACGCCGAGGTGATCGAGGTCGGGCGCCTGCGCCTCGACGCGATCCACAACCCCGGCCACACCCCCGGCTCGATCTCCTTCTACGTGCGGGACACCCCGCTGCTGTTCACCGGCGACACCCTGTTCCCGGGCGGCCCCGGGAACACGAGCTTCCCCGACGCCGACTTCGACACGATCATCCGCTCGATCGAGTCGCGGCTGTTCACGTTCCCGGACACCACCGTCGTCCTGCCCGGTCACGGCGTCGACACCACGATCGGCGCCGAGCGCCCGCACCTCGACGAGTGGATCGCCCGGGGCTGGTGAACGGTTCTGACGAAGTCTGGGATCGCTGAGCGATCCTGGAACTCGTCAGAACCCGAATTTGCACTACGGCCGTAGTGATAATGCCGGTGCCGGCGACGTAGACTTCATGCGTATGGCCGTGGAGGACGTGTTCCGGGTCGACGGGCTGTGGGTGAGGCCGGTCGTGGACACCACCGTTCCCGGGGCCAGCGAGCCCGAGCCGATCGTGCAGGGCCTCGACCTGTCCGTCGGCGCCGGCGAGGTCCACGCCATCATGGGACCCAACGGGTCGGGGAAGAGCACGCTCGCCGCCGCGCTGATGGGCTCACCCGAGTACGAGGTCACGGCCGGGACGGTCACGTTCGCCGGCGACGACGTCACCGAGTGGCCCACCGACGAGCGGGCGAAGGCCGGGATGTTCCTGGCCTTCCAGTACCCGCAGGAGATCCCCGGCGTCTCGGTCATCCAGTTCCTCCGGCAGGCGCTCTCCGCCCGCAAGGGAATCGATCTGTCGGTGCTCGAGTTGCGGGTCGCGGCGATGGAATGGATGCAGCGGCTGGGGATGGATTCCTCGTTCGTCGACCGCTACCTCAACGAGGGGTTCTCCGGCGGGGAGAAGAAGCGCAACGAGATCATGCAGATGGCGATCCTCGAACCGGCGCTGGCGATCCTCGACGAGACCGACTCCGGCCTCGACATCGACGCCCTGCGCATCGTCGCCAAGGGCATCCACGAAGTGCGGGCCGACCGTCCCGAGATGGGCGTCGTCCTCATCACCCACTACCAGCGGCTGCTCGACGAGCTGCGCCCGGACCACGTCCACGTGCTGATGGCCGGGCGCATCGTCGAGTCCGGTGGGATGGAGATCGCCGAGCGACTCGAGCGCGAGGGCTACGAGTCCTTCCGCAGCCTGGAGGTCCCGGTGTGAATGGAGCCCTCGACCCGGCCACGGTGCGCAAGCAGTTCCCCGTGCTCGGGCGCACCATCGACGGGGCGCCGATCCACTACCTCGATTCGGCCAACTCGTCGCAGAAGCCGCAGTCGGTCATCGACGCGATGACCGAGTTCACCGAGACGTCGTACGCGCCGATCAACCGCAGCGCCTACCGGCTGGCGGCCGAGGCCACCGAGGCGTACGAGGGCGCCCGGGCGAAGGTGGCGCGGTTCGTCAACGCCCCGGCGGCCGACGAGATCGTGTTCACCAAGAACGCCACCGAGGGACTCAACCTCGTGGCGCAGGCGTGGGGACGGGCCAACCTCGCCACCGGCGACGTCGTCGTGCTGACCCACATGGAGCATCACGCCAACATCGTCCCGTGGCAGGCCCTGGCCGCTGAGCGGGGGCTCGAGATCCGCTGGATCCCGCTCACCGACGACGGGCGCCTCGACCTCAGCGATCTCGACCAGCTCGTCGACGGAGCCAAGGTGGTCGCGGTCGCCGCGATGAGCAACGTGCTCGGCACGCTCAACCCGGTGGCCGAGCTCATGGCGGCCGCCCACGACACTGGCGCGCTCGCCGTCGTCGACGCTTGCCAGTACGTGCCCCACAACGTCACCGACGTGCAGGCGTGGGGTGCCGACTTCGCCGCCTTCTCCAGCCACAAGATGTGCGGACCGTCAGGGATCGGCGCCCTGTGGGGACGGGCCGAGCTGCTCGACGCCACCCCCCCGTTCCTCGGCGGCGGGAACATGATCTCCGACGTCCGCCTCGACGGGTTCACGCCGGCCCCGGTGCCGGCCAAGTTCGAGGCCGGGACGATGCCGATCATCGAGGTGATCGGCTTCGGGGCTGCGGTCGATTTCCTCGAGTCCCTCGGGATGGAGGCCGTCCGCCGGCACGAGATGGAGCTGACCGCGTACGCCCTCGACACGCTGACGGAGCGGTTCGGCGACGACATCACGATCCACGGCCCGCGCGACGTCTCGATCCGCGGCGGCGTGCTCAGCTTCGCCTTCCGCGACCTGCATCCCCACGACGTGAGCCAGGTGCTCGATCAGCACAACGTGTGCATCCGCGCCGGCCACCACTGCGCCAAGCCGCTGATGCGGGTGCTCGGGGTCGCCGCTACCGCCCGCGCCAGCGTCTACCTGTACAACGACCGCGACGACGTCGACGCCTTGGCCGAGGCACTCGACGGAGCGTCCGACATCTTCGGCTTCTAGGATCGCCTGGCCATGCCCGGTCTCGAAGACCTCTACCGCGAGATCATCCTCGACCACTACCGCACCCCGCGCAACCGGGGCGAGCTGCCGACACCGCCGGCCGTC
>JBKOUV010000271.1:0-5433 GCA_046723555.1 Actinomycetota bacterium
GGGGATGGAACTGGCGCAAGATGCCGGCCCCACCGACGTCCCGTTGCTCGACGAGACGATCGGGGCCAACCTCGCCCGCACGGTGGCCGAGCACGGCGACCGGGAAGCCCTCGTCGCCCGCCACCAGGGTGTGCGGTGGACGTACGCCGAGTTCGCCGATCGGGTCGCCCGGCTCGCCCGAGGGCTGATCGGTCTCGGCCTCGAAACCGGTGACCGGGTCGGGCTGTGGAGCCCGAACTACGCCGAGTGGACCCTCGTCCAGTACGCCACCGCCGAGATCGGCGTGATCCTCGTCAACGTCAACCCGGCCTACCGGACCCACGAGCTGGCGTACGCGCTGAATCAGTCGGGGTGCCGGATGCTGTTCGCCGCGCCGTCGTTCAAGACGTCGGACTACGTCGACATGGTCGAGCAGGTGCGGCCGGAGGTCACGGCCCTGGAGCGGGCGGTGTTCTTCTGGGAGGACGACTGGGACGAGCTCGCCGCGGGTGCCGGCGGGGCATCGGACGGCGACCTGGACGCCCGCCGGGCGGGCCTCCGTCCGGACGACCCGATCAACATCCAGTACACGTCGGGCACCACCGGCTTCCCCAAGGGCGCCACCCTCACCCACCGCAACATCCTCAACAACGGCTACTTCGTGACCCGCCTGCAGGGGTTCGGGCCGGAGGACCGGCTGTGCATCCCGGTGCCCTTCTACCACTGCTTCGGAATGGTGATGGGGAACCTCGGCTGCACGACCCAGGGAGCGACGATGGTGATCCCCGCCGATGCCTTCGAGCCGACCCATGTGCTGGAGACCGTCGAGGCCGAGCGCTGCACCTCGCTGTACGGGGTGCCGACGATGTTCATCGCCGAGCTGGCCCATCCGGAGTTCGATCGCTTCGACCTGTCGAGCCTGCGCACCGGCGTGATGGCCGGGGCGCCGTGCCCGATCGAGGTGATGAAGGCGTGCGTCGACCGGATGCACATGACCGAGGTGACGATCTGCTACGGGATGACCGAGACGTCGCCGGTGTCGACACAGACCCTGCTCGACGACTCGCTGCACCACCGCACGGCCACCGTCGGGCGGGTGCACCCCCACGTCGAGATCCGGGTCGCCGACCCGGCCACGGGCGAGACGCTGTCGCGGGGCGAGACCGGGGAGTTCTGCACGCGGGGCTACTCGGTGATGAGCGGCTACTGGAACGACGACGCCCGCACCGCCGAGGCGATCGACGCCGACGGGTGGATGCACACCGGCGACCTCGCGGTGATGGCCGACGACGGCTACGTCAACATCGTCGGCCGGAGCAAGGACATGGTGATCCGGGGCGGCGAGAACGTGTACCCGCGGGAGGTCGAGGAGTTCATCTACACCCATCCCGACGTCGAGGACGTCCAGGTGATCGGGGTGCCCGACGAGCGCTACGGCGAGGAGCTGATGGCGTGGGTGCGGCTGCGTACGGGCGCAGGCGTCGATCCCGAGGACATCCGCGAGTTCTGCCGGGGGAAGATCGCCCACTTCAAGATCCCCCGCTACGTGAAGTTCGTGACCGAGTTCCCGATGACCGTCACTGGCAAGGTCCAGAAGTTCAAGATGCGCGAGCAGGCGGTCGAGGAGCTCGGCCTGCAGACGGTGGAGACGGCCTGACCCCACCCGAGTGCTTCCTGCTACCCGAGGGTTTGCTGCGGACACGTCGCCGCAGCAAACACTCGGGCGGCGCGAAACCCTCGGGTGCAGCCGACAGAATGCCCGGATGCCTCCCCGCAAGCGCGCCCCCAAGCCTGCCCCGCCCCGCCAGTGGGTGGGGCGGTCCTACCCCCTGGGCGCGACGTACGACGGTGCCGGGACCAACTTCTCCCTCTTCTCCAGCGTCGCCGAGGGTGTCGAGCTGTGCCTGCTTTCGGGCGACGGCGAACCCGCTGAGATCCGCGTCGAGCTGACCGAGGTCGACGGGTACTGCTGGCACACGTACCTGCCCGACGTGCGACCCGGCCAGCGCTACGGCTACCGCGTCCACGGACCGTGGGACCCGCCGCAGGGGCTGTGGTGCAACCCGGCCAAGCTGCTCCTCGATCCGTACGCCAAGACCGTCGAGGGCGAGGTCGACTGGGACCGGGCCTGCTTCGCCTACGACTTCGCCGACCCCGACAAGCCGAACCCGGCGGACAGCGCGCCGCACGTGCCACGCGCCGTCGTCAGCGACCCGTTCTTCGACTGGGGCAACGACCGCCCCCCGGATCACCCGATGCACGAGGCGATCATCTACGAGGCCCACGTGAGGGGCATGACGATCCGTCACCCCGACGTGCCCGAGGAGTTGCGGGGAACGTATACCGCCCTCGCCCATCCCGCGATCGTCGACCACCTCACCGACCTCGGGGTCACGTCGATCGAGCTGATGCCCGTGCACCAGTTCGTCCACGACAACCACCTGATCGAGCGGGGGCTGCGCAACTACTGGGGCTACAACTCGATCGCTTTCCTCGCTCCGCACAACGGCTACACGGCGCGGCCGGCGCCCGGCCAGCTGGGGCCGATCCCGCACAGCCACGTGCAGGAGTTCAAGACGATGGTCAAGGCGCTCCACGCCGCCGGGATCGAGGTGATCCTCGACGTCGTCTACAACCACACCGCCGAGGGCAACCACCTCGGACCGGCGCTGTCGATGAAGGGCATCGACAACCACGCGTACTACCGGCTCGTCGACGGCGACCCGCGCTACTACCTCGACTTCACCGGCACCGGGAACAGCCTCAACATGCGCAACCCGCACGTGCTGCAGCTGATCATGGACAGCCTGCGCTACTGGGTGACCGAGATGCACGTCGACGGGTTCCGTTTCGACCTGGCCTCGGCGCTCGCCCGCGAGCTGTACGCGGTCGACCGCCTCTCGGCGTTCTTCGACCTCGTCCAGCAGGACCCGATCGTCTCCCAGGTCAAGCTGATCGCCGAACCGTGGGACGTCGGCGAGGGCGGCTACCAGGTCGGCAACTTCCCGCCGCAGTGGTCGGAGTGGAACGGCCGGTACCGGGACACGATCCGCGACTTCTGGCGTGGCGAGCCGGCCACGCTCGCCGAGTTCGGCTTCCGCTTCACCGGCAGCTCGGACCTCTACCAGGCCGACAGCCGGCGCCCGACGGCGTCGATCAACTTCGTCACCGCCCACGACGGGTTCACCCTCGCCGACCTGGTGTCGTACAACGACAAGCACAACGAGGCCAACGGCGAGGAGAACCGGGACGGCGAGTCGTTCAACCGCGCGTGGAACTGCGGCGTGGAGGGAGCGACCGACGACCCCGAGGTCCTCGCCCTCCGCGGGCGCCAGCGCCGCAACCTGATCACCACGCTGCTCCTGTCGCAGGGGGTCCCGATGCTGCTCGGCGGCGACGAGATCGGGCGCACTCAGGACGGCAACAACAACGCCTATTGCCAGGACAACGAGGTCTCGTGGTTCGACTGGGACGACGTCGACGAGGAGTTCGCCGACTGGGTGCGCAAGGTCGCCGGACTGCGCCGCTCCCAGGCCGTGCTCCGTCGGCGCCGCTGGTTTCAAGGCCGCAAGATCCGCGACACCGAGGACCTCGCCTGGTTCCGTCCGGACGGGGCGCCGATGACCGACGACGACTGGGAGACCGGATACGCCCGCTCGATCGGCGTGTTCCTCAACGGCGAGACCATCCCGACGCCGGATGCCTACGGTGGCCGGATCCTCGACGACAGCCTGTTCGTGGTGTTCAACGCCAGCGAAACGGACCTGCACTGGACGGTGCCCAGCGGGCCGTGGAGCCGGAACTGGACCGTCGAGCTGGACACGAGCCTCATCCACGCCGAGGCCGCGCCCGTCAAGGGCGGGGACGTCCTCGAGCTGGTCGCCCGGTCGATGGTCGTGTTGCGATCCGCGGCCACCGGTAGCACGTGACCGATCCCGGCGGGTTGCGACGCCGGGCGAGCGAGCTCGGCGTCGAGCTGTCGTACTTGGACGTCACGGGGCGACTCCATCACGCTTCGGAGCCGACGCTGCGCCGCGTCGTGGAGGTGCTCGAGGCGGATGCCCTCGCCCGACCGGCCGGCCAGCTCGAGCCGGTGATCGTCGTCCGGACGGCCGCCGCCGACGTGGCGGTCGGGTCGCTCACCGAGCTCGAGCTGACCCTCGCCGATGGCACCGTCATCGAGCTGCGTCCGGAGTGCGGGACCGCCGCGCTCCCGACCGGCCTCCCGGTCGGCTGTCACCGCCTCGCTGGGTCCGGAAGCGGCGCCGAGGAGACGGCCATCGTGGTCGTGCCGCCCGCGACGATGCCGCGGGATCCGGCGCTCGCCGGTGGCGCCGGGCTGTTCGTCCCGACGTACGCGCTCTGGGAGACCGACCACCCGCTGCCCTCGTTCGCCCATCTGGCGGCGCTGGCGGAGCGGGCGCACCGCCTCGGCCTCGGTGTGGTCGCGACGCTGCCGCTGTACGCCGGGTTCTTCGACGAGCCGTTCGACCCGAGCCCGTACTCGCCGGTGAGCCGGCTGCACTGGAACGAGGTCTATCTCGACGACGGTGCGCTCCCGGGCGCGCCCGTACCGACCGCAACCGGGCTGATCGACTGGCAGGGGCTGGCGCGGCGTCGACGCGGTCAGCTGCTCGACCGCGGCGGCGACCTCGAGCCCGAGCTCGCCGCCGCGGTGACGCGGTTCGTCGCGGATCGTCCCGACGTCGCCGACTACGCCTGCTTCCGCGCCGAGCGGCCGGAATCGATCGACCGGGGACGCCCGACGGCGCTGGTGCGGCGCAGCCACGAGCTCGCCCAGTACCTCGCCGACGGCCAGCTCCGGATGGTCGAGGGGCCGGGCCGGGCCGTGCTCGGCCTCGATCTCCCGATCGGCAGCCACCCCCGCGGCTACGAGGTGTGGGCCCACGGCGAGCTGTTCGCGCCGGGCATGACGGTCGGGGCGCCGCCGGACGAGTTCTTCGCCGAGGGGCAGGACTGGAGCTTGCCTCCGCAGCTGCCGGCCGCGGGGCGCCGCAGCGGGCACGAGCTGTGGCAGCGGCTTGTCGCCCGCGCCGGCCAGCCGGCGTCGATGCTGCGCATCGACCACGTGATGGGGGTGCACCGGTTGTGGTGGATCCCCGACGGTGCGGGCGCCCGCGACGGCGTGTACGTCCGCTACCCGCGCGAGGAGCTGCTGGCGGTGATCGCCGCCCAGGCGGCGACGGCGGGCACGACGATCGTCGGCGAGGACCTCGGCACCGTGCCCGGCGCGGTCCGGCGGGCGATGGAACGCTGGGACATGGTCGGGATGTACGAGGAGCAGTTCAACCTCTACCGCGACGAACTGGAGCCGATCCCGGCGCGGTCGGTCGCCGGGGTGCGCACCCACGACATGCCGGCGTTCGCCGCCGCCCTCGCCGTGGCGGGCGCGGGCGAGGGCGCGGCACGGTATCGGGCGTTGCTCGAGGCGGC
>JBKOUV010000284.1:0-35236 GCA_046723555.1 Actinomycetota bacterium
GTTCCTCTCCCGAGCCGTGGTCACCGGGTTCCTGTTCGGCGCGGCAATCGACGTCGTGATCGGTGAGCTCCCCAAGTTGACCGGGACCGAGGTCAGCGGTTCGAACCCGATCCAGGAACTGCGATCCTGGTTCGGCACGCTCGACGACGCCAGTGGAGTGACCGTTCTGGTGGGCGGGGTGGCGCTCGTCGTCGTGTTCGGACTTGGGAGGATCGCGCCCCGCGTCCCCGGCGCCCTCGTTCTCGTCGTTGGCGGTCTCGTCGCCTCCCGGCTGTTCGATCTCGGAGCCCACGGCGTGGACCTCGTCGGAGAGGTGCCGAGGGGACTCCCCACGCCCCAGCTGCCCGACGTCCAGCAACTCTGGGACCACGCTGCCACGATCGCTCTGGCGGCGGTGGCACTCGTGTTGATCGGCTTCTCCCAGACGGCCGGCGACGCGAGGGCGTTCGCCGCCAAGCACCGCTACCGCATCGACGTCAACCAGGAGACGGTCGCCCAAGGAGTGGCGAACGTCGGCGCCGGACTGTTCCAGGGCATGCCGGTCTCGACGAGCCTGTCGGCCAGCTCGCTCAACGACCACACCGGCGCCCGAACCGGACTCGCGTCGCTCACCTCCGGTGTGGTCGTCCTCCTCACCCTCCTCCTGTTGGCCCCAGTGTTCTCGGACCTGCCCAATCCAGTCCTCGCCGCCTTGATCATCGAGGCAGTGGTGTTGGGGATGATGGACGTGCAGGAGATGCGGCGCCTGTTCAGGATCCAACGCTTCGACTTCTGGATCGCGGTCGCGGCGATCGCCGGGACGCTGCTCTTCGGAGTGCTCGCCGGGGTGATCATCGGGATCGGTTTGTCGTTGGTCTGGCTCATCTCCGTCGCCACCCGTCCGCCGATGCCCGTGCTCGGGCGCGATCCGGACACGGGCTTCTTCAGGGAGCTGCACGAGCACCCGGACGATCAGCAGTTTCCGGGTGTCGTCGTCGTCCGCCTCGATGGCGGCCTCTTCTTCGCCACCTCCGACGCCCTCGAGGACCGCGTCCGGGAGGTCGCGCTCTCGGCGACCGGCGTCGACGCGATCGTCCTGGACTGCGTCGCGATCGACTTCGTCGACTCACAGGGCTCGGCAAAGATGGGCGAGATCATCGAGCTCACCGATCAAGCTGGTGTGACCCTGCGGCTGGCCCGGGTGAAGCCGGCCGTCCGTGAGCTGCTCTCGCGGGACGGCGTCCTCGATCGCATCGGTCGCGACCGTGTCCACCAGAGCGTCGCGCAAGCGGTCGAAGCGCAGATCGCCGCGGCGGACCGAGCGCCCCCACCAACTGACGCCGGGTGAACTCGACGCGGATCGGTCGGATCGCGCCGGGGCTGACGGCGATCCGTACCTATCAGCGGCGGTGGCTTCGTGACGATGTCGTCGCCGGTCTCGTGCTCGCCGCGATCCTGGTGCCACAGGGGATGGCCTATGCCCAGCTCGCCGGTCTCCCCGCGGTCACCGGGCTGTACACGACGATCGCCTGTCTAGTCGGCTACGCGATCATGGGCCCGTCCCGCGTGTTGGTGCTGGGGCCGGACTCAGCGGTGTCACCGCCGATCTTCGCCGCGATCGCCCCGCTGTCGTCGCCGGCGACGACCCAAGCACCGCGATCGCCCTGGCCGGGATGATGGCGATCCTCGTCGGGCTGATCGAGATTCTGCTCGGGGTCGCCAAGCTGGGGTTCGTCGCCGACCTGCTCTCCAAGGAGGTGCAGGTCGGCCACATGACGGGCTGGCCGTCGCGATCATCGTCAGCCGGCTGCCCAAGCTCTGCGGGTTCTCCACCGACGCCAACGGCTTCGTCGACGAGGTGCGGGCGTTCTTCAACGGGCTCGACGAGGTGAACTCGACCGCGCTCGCGGTCGGGCTGCTCACGCTGGCCGTGTTGCTCGGCCTGCCCCGACTCACCCGCACGGTTCCCGCGGTGCTCGTCGCCGTCCTCGGGGCCACCGCCGCCACCTCGTGGTTCGATCTCGACGTACAAACCGTTGGCGTGCTGCCGGAAGGGTTACCCCGGCCGGCGCTGCCGTGGACCGAGTGGAGCGATGTCGGGCCGCTGCTGATCGCCACCGCGGGGATTACGCTCGTCTCGCTGACCGACACGATCGCGACCTCGATCGCCTTCGCGGCCCGTCGGGGCGACGAGGTCGACCCGAACCAGGAGATGGTTGGGATCGGAACGGCGAACATCGCCGCCGGTGTGTTCCAAGGCTTTGCCGTGTCGACGAGCGGATCACGCACAGCAGTGGCGGAGCAGTCGGGCGCCAAGAGCCAGCTGACCGGCCTGATCGGAGCCGCCCTCGTCGTTCTGCTGCTGGTGCTGTTCCCGGCCGTGCTCGCCGATCTCCCCCAGCCGGCGCTCGCCGCCGTCGTCATCGCCGCCGCCCTCTCCTTGGACGACATCACCGCGTTGACCCGCTACTGGCGCCTGCGTAAGTCGGCGCTCCTTCTCTCACTGGCGGCGAGTGCCGGCGTGATCTTCCTCGGCATGCTCGAGGGGATCGTCGGCGCCGTCGCCCTGTCGATCCTGTTGTTCTTCCAGCGCAACTCGTGGCCCCATGGCGAGCTTCTCGGCGCGGTCCCGGGTGACCGAACGTGGCACAGCCTGGCGGCGCATCCCGGTGCGACTCCCCGAGCTGATCTGATCGTGTTTCGCTGGGAGGCGCCACTGTTCTTCGCCAACTCGGGAATGTTCCGTCAGCAGGTCCGACACCATGTCCGGCGCTGCCGGCCGCGCTGGGTCGTCCTCCAGCGCGAGGCGATCACAGACATCGACGTCAGCGCCGCCGAGATGCTGGCGCGACTCGACCTCGAGTTGAACGAGCAGGGCATCCACGTGGCGTTCGTCGAGCTGCGGACGCGGCTCCCACGAGCTGCTCGAGCGCTACGGACTGCTCGGCACCCTCGACCGAGACCACTTCTACGGATCCATCCGCGAAGCGCTCGCCGCGATCGATGCCGAGGCCACCGTCACCGGTCGCGACGGTGACCCGACTCAGTGACCGAGGGCCAGCTTCAGGCTGACGACCACGACGCCGATGGCGACGGTGATGATCGCGTACGACCAGGCACCTCGACCGCGGATCGATACGAGTGAGCCGACGAGCACACCGAGACCGATGAGCTGGGCGAGGGCGATGGCGACCGCCAGCCAGAGCGCGGTGCTCCCGCTCAGGCCGCCGAGCCGTCCCACCAGCAGGACGACCGCCGGCGGCACCGCGGCGAGCAGGATCGGAAGTCCGTCGGCCATTGCTCGCTTGAGCTCGGCCCGGTCGAGTGCCGCGCCTCGGCGGAGGTGATCGCCGATGGCCTCGGCGTAGAGG
This sequence comes from Actinomycetota bacterium, assembly GCA_046723555.1. GTDB lineage: Bacteria > Actinomycetota > Acidimicrobiia > Acidimicrobiales > Ilumatobacteraceae > JALZMG01. The sequence goes on from JBKOUV010000284.1 coordinate 3,351, forward strand.
TGCGCCACCCAGGTGGCGACGCCAACCCCAGTGACGAGCTCCCAGCCGAGTCCGGACGACACTTGGTCGGCGTCGAGGAGCGGTAGCGCGGCGAGGACGAGGACCGTGCCGTAGGCGGCGGCGGTGAAGCGCTCGGCCACTCGCTCTCGTGGCTGGTGCTCGAGCCGTTCGGCGATGTACTTGATGCCCGCCATTCTGATCGAGACCAGCCACCTACGATTCGTCGATGGCCGTGCGGAGCCGGGTCGAACGGCTGCGGCAGCGCGTGGTCGAGGGCGTCTCGTGGACGCGGCCGACGTCGACGGAGATGGGAACCGTGGCCAAGTCGGGCCTCGCCGCCGGCCTGGCGTGGGCGATCGCGGGCTCGTCACCGACGTGGCGAACCCGGTACTCGCGCCACTCACCGCGATCGTCGTGGTCCAGGTCTCGGTGCGGACTTCGGTCCGCGCCGCGATCCAGCGCAGCATCGCGGTCGTGCTCGGCGTCCTCCTCGCCCTCGCGATCGGAGACGCCCTCGATTGGAACGGCCTCACGGTCGCTGTGCTCGTCGCCGTGTCGCTCGGCGTTGCCGAGCTGGTGCTGCGGCTGCCCGCCGCGGCGGCGAGGCAGGTCCCGATCAGCGGGCTGGTGGTGCTCACCACCGTGTCGTTGAGCCCGGAGAGCTCCGCCTGGCAGCGCGCGGTCGACACACTGATCGGCGCGGCGATCGGGGTCGTCGTCTCGCTGGTCCTGCCGGCGTCGCGGCTGGTAGACGCGCGGCAGACGCTCGACCGGCTGGGGGCCAGCCTCGGTGGTGTGCTCGAGACGATGGGCGCCGGGCTGCAGCAGCCGTGGTCCACCGACCAGACCGCCGAGTGGCGGCGGACCGCTCGCACCGCTCGCGAGCGGTTGGTCTCCCAGGCGGCCGAGGCCGTCGGGAACGGGCGCGAGTCCGCCGAGTGGAACCTCCGCGATCGTGGCCACATCGACGTGCTCAGCGGCTACGAGGAGGTCATGCCGCGCCTCGAGCGCACGGCCATCGGCGTCTCGGTGATCTCACCGGGTCTCGACGATCACGCCCGGCTCGCCGGCGCGACGCATCCGGCGATGCCGGCGATGGGCGCGCTGTTCACCGCCCTCGCCGGCGCCGTAAGGGCGCTGGTCGGGGACGTGCTCGCCGAGTCGAATCCCGGCGCCCTCGAAGAAGCCCTGGCCGACGTAAGAGCCCGACGGGCCGACTGCGTGCGCGGCGCGTTCCGTCGGGCCCAGCTCGCGCTCGAGCAAGGGGAACTCCCCCCGCCGCAGCAGATGGAGGGCGAGGCGCTCGGCTACGCCGCGCTCTTGGTACAAGTGGATCGCATCGTCGGCGACCTCGCCGCTCCGCTGCCCACCTGACGTCAGTCGTCCTCGCCGGCCTCCTCCTCGGCCTCTTCGAGATCGGCGGCCTCGGCGCCGGCCAGCCCGAACGCGATCAGGTCCTCGGCGGTGAGGGAGCGGTGGGCGAGCACGACACCACCGGCCTCGCGCACCGCATCACGCAGGGGCACGGCCCACAGGTGCTCGATCGCCAGCACGAGGGCCGAGCTGCCGTCGGGCAGATCGTCGAGCAGCGTCGCCGCCACCGCCTCCGCGGCGGTGGGGGCCTCGGGGTCGACGGACGCTCCGAGCAGTGCTCCGGCCACGGCGCCGTCGCCGCCCCCAACACCGAGGCCGACGAGAGCTCCGACCGCCGAGCGCAGCTCGGCCCGCTGGTCGTTGTCGAGGTCGGAGACGTGGAGCACCGCGACGTCGTCGCCCTCGCGGAGCAGGAACACCGCATCGATGATCCGGATCTGTCCGATGTCGCTCAATCGCGTGAGCTCGTCGGCGATCCGACCTTCGAGCAGGTCGTTGTCCGGGAAACCGATCACGAACGCCTGAATCGGTCCGATGGTCATGGTGGGTACCTCCTGTTACGCGGTGGTCCGATGCGACGTCACCCCAGGGCCATCCCTTCGATCGAAACCTGAGGCTCGGGTTCCGGCATGCGCAGCATGCGGAATGAGTTGAACAGCCCGACGAGTCCGGCGAGGATCGGCACGAGCAGCGCGACCTGCAGGGCGAGCGGCCGGGCGTCGGTGTTGATGCGGATGATCTCGGCCTGCACATCCTCCGACTGGCCGGCGAGGAGCGCTTCGAGCTGGGTGTTGCTCATCAACTCGGCGTCGTCCTCCAGCGCGTCGGCGACCTGCTGCTGTTCCGTGGGCTCGAGGACGGCGCTGTTCTCGGCCATCTTGGTGAACGCGATCGACAACGTCGCCAGCATGATCGCGCCGGCGAACGCCAGTCCGAACGAGAGCCCGAACGACCCGGCCGCCGAGTTCACCCCCGCCGCTTCGCTGATCCGCTCCTCAGAGATCGGGGCGAGGGTGTAGTTGTTGAGCTGGGACACGAGGAGGCCGAGCCCCGAACCGGCGACCGCCAGTGAGATGACGAGGGCCCAGCCGGACTCCGCCCGGGGCACGATCGGGATCAGCGACACCATGCCGATGGTGAGCAGCGCGAAGCCCAGGCGGATGATGCTGCTCGGGCGGTGCGCGCCCGCCTTCTTGCCGGCGACCATCGCCGTCGCGAACATGCTCAGCGACAGCGGGGCGATGGACAGGCCGGTGGCCATGGCGCTGTACTCGAGCACCATCTGCAGGAAGATCGGCAGGGCGATCATCGCCCCGCCCAGCGCGATCTGCTGCATCATCTGCTGGGTGATCCCGATCCGGAACGGCTTGGAGTGGAAGAGGTCCGGATCGAGGAGGACGGGCTGGTCCGCCCGCTTCCGTTTGACGAGCCAGTAGGCGAGCGATCCCAGGGCGACCGCGCCGACCGCCAGCAGCGCCCCGACTGCCTCGCCACCCTCCTGCCACACGAGGACGCCGAGCACGATCCCGCCCATGCCGAGGACCGACAACACCGCGCCGACCGGGTCGATGGTGCGCGGGCCGGTGTAGGGCACGTCCTTCACCAGTTTGAGGTTGGACAGCACGATCGCGATCACGATCGCCTCGAACAGGAACCCGACGCGCCACGACAGATAGGTCGTGATGAATCCGCCGAGCAACGGTCCGATGGCGGCGGCAATTGCGGCCGCAGCTCCGACCAGCGCGTAGACCCGCTTCTGCGCCTTCCCCTCGAAGTTGCCGTGGATGAGCGACTGCATCGCCGGCAGGAGCAACGAGGCGCCGAGCCCACCGAGGATCGCCCAGAAGATGATGATCGCGGTCAGGTTCTGGGCGAGGGTCATCGCAATCGCCCCGACCGCATAGCCGAGCAGGCCCAGGACGTACGCCCGCTTGCGCCCGAACAGGTCGCCGACCTTGCTGCTGATCAGGATGAAGGCCGCCGAGACCAGCGCCTCCAGCGCGATCGCCGACTGGACTCCGCTCACCGTCGTGTCGAGGTCGCGGACGACCGACGAGATCGACACGTTCATCAGTGACGTGTCGACGACGAGCACGAACATCGCCATCGCCAGCAGCACGGCGAGGCGTCGGTTGAACGTCGCCTCCTCGCCTGACCCTCCCTCGCGCATCGGCGCGGCAGCGTACACACGGTTGTTCGAACAGTGAGCACGCCGCGCCGCGGGCGTCGAGGATTCCATCCGCTGCGGGTGCCGCCGCCTACTCTGGCGGAACATCGTGCCGAAGGGGCACCGAACTGGACGGGAATGAGGAGGGGAGGGCGAGCGTGACCGCACTCGCAGTGACCGATGAGAGTGCGGACTCGCCACCACCGGGCGTACGGTGGCTCGCCTTCGCCGCCGCCCTCCTCGCCGTGAGCGGGATCTTCAAGATCCTCGATGCGCTCTGGGCGTTCAAGTACGACGACGAGCGCTCCAGGAAGGTGCAAACGGTTGTGTTCGAGCGCGATCTCACCTCGTGGGGCTGGGTCTGGCTCGCCGTCGGGATCCTCCTGCTCGCGGCCGGGTTCGCCGTGGTGACCGGAGCCGAGTGGGCTCGCTGGGTCGGGATCGTCGCGGCGAGCATCGCCACGATCACCTTCCTGCCGTGGATCTACTTCCAGCCGTTGTGGACGATCCTCAGCGTGGCACTGGCCGTGCTCGTGATCTACGCGCTCGCCGCATACGGCGGAAGCCGCTCTCCGATGGCCGCCGCCAGGAGGTGACGGATGGCTGTCACGCAAATCGAACCTCCGCCAGCGGAGATCGCGACCGACTGGTACCGGCTCCCGATCGAGGAGGTCTGTCAGCGGCTCGACGTCGATCCGGCGGGCGGCCTCAGCGCCGGGGAGGTCGCTGAGCGCCGGCAGCGGCACGGGCCGAACAAGCTCGCCGAGGAGGCCAAGGAACCGGGCTGGAAGGCGTTCCTGCGGCAGTACCGCGACCTGATGCAGTTGGTGCTCGTCGGGGCCGCCGTGGTCAGCATCGTCGCCATCCAGGACGTGTCGACCGGGCTGGTCGTTCTGGGCCTGACCGTCGTCAACGCCCTGATGGGCCTGCACCAGGAGGGCAAGGCGGCCGAGAGTGTCGCCGCGCTGCGGCAGATGCTGATCATGACGGCGCGGGTCCGCCGCGACGGTGAGCGGATCGAGATCCCGGCCGAGGAGCTGGTGCCCGGGGACATCGTCGGGTTCGAGGCCGGTGACAAGGTTCCCGCCGACGGCCGGATCCTCGTCGCCGCGACGCTCGAGATCGAGGAGGCCGGGCTGACCGGAGAGAGCACGCCGGTGGCCAAGCGCGTCGACCCGGTCAGCGGCGACGACGTGCCGTTGGGCGACCGGGTCGACATGGCGTACATGAACTCCCAGGTCACCCGGGGTCGCGGCGAGATGGTGGTGACGGCAACGGGGATGTCGACCGAGGTCGGCCACATCTCCGGGATGCTGAGCGGGGTCGAGCAGGAGAAGACGCCGCTCACCAAGCAGCTCGACCAGCTCACCGTGATCATCACGGTCATGGCCGCGGCGGCGCTGGTCTTGATCATCATCCTCGGCCTGGCGCGCGGCGAGGACTTCGACTCGTTGTTCCTCACCGGCATCACCCTGGCGATCGCGGCCATCCCGACCGGCTTGCCGGCCGTCGTCACGATGCTGCTGTCGGTCGGAACCCGCCAGCTCGCCGACCAGGGTGCGATCGTCAAGCGCCTGCGCTCGGTCGAGACCCTCGGGTCCACGTCGGCGATCTGCTCGGACAAGACGGGCACCCTGACCCTGAACCAGATGACGGTCCGCGAGCTGGTGCTCGTCCGGCGGCGGTTCCGCGTCGAGGGCGAGGGCTACGCGACGACCGGGCGCATCGTCCACGTCGCCGGCGAGGGCGACACGCCACTCGAGCCGTTCATGTTGCCGATGGCGCTCGCCAACGACGCGGTGATCCGTGACGGCGCGTGCATCGGCGACCCGACCGAAGGCGCGCTCGTCGTGCTGGCCGCCAAGGGCGGGCTCGACGTGGAGGAGACGAGACGGGCGTTCCCGCGCGTCGCCGAGGTCCCCTTCGACGCCGAGTACAAGCTGATGGCGACGTTCCACGAGATGGAGCAGGACGGCCGGCGCGTCGTCCGGTGCTTCGTCAAGGGTGCGCCCGACGTCCTGCTCGCACGATCCGCCGCGTACGCCGACGTCGACGGATCCTCGAAGCCGTTGACGCCGGAAGGCGCCGAGCGGGTGGTCGCCGAGAACGACCGGCTCGCCGTCGGGGGCTTGCGGGTCCTCGCCCTCGCCCGGCGCGACTTCGATCCGGCCACGTTCGATCGGAACGCCGCGCTGCTGTCGGTGGTCGAGAACCTCGAGCTCCTCGCGTTGGTCGGCATCGTTGATCCGCCGCGCAGGGAGGCCAAGGACGCCATCGCCCTCTGTCACGACGCCGGCATCCGGGTCCGGATGATCACCGGCGATCACGCCACGACGGCCGCGGCGATCGCCGGTCAGCTGGGCATCGAGGGCCGGGCGCTCACCGGCGCCGAGTTCGCCGCGCTCGCCGACGAGGAGCTGCTGGCCACGGTCGACGAGATCGGCGTCGTCGCCCGCGTCGCGCCCGAGGACAAGGTGCGTCTGGTCAGCCTCCTCAAGCAGCAGGGGAACATCGTCGCGATGACCGGCGACGGGGTGAACGACGCCCCCGCGCTGACCAGAGCAGACATCGGGGTGGCGATGGGGATCACCGGCACCGAGGTGACCAAGGACGCCGCCGAGATGATCCTCACCGACGACAACTTCGCCACCATCGTCGCCGCGGTCGAGGGCGGGCGCGGTCTCTACGACAACTTGATGAAGTACGTGCGGGTGCAGATGATCATGCTCGCCGGCTTCATCCTCCTGTTCGTCGGTGCGGGCATCTTCGACATCGCCAACGGCACGCCGCTGCTCCCGTTCCAGATCCTGTGGATCAACTTCGCCATCGACGTGCTGCTGGCTTTCGGGCTCGGCTTCGACGCCGCCACCCCCGGACTGATGCACCGGCGGCCGCGTCCGCCCGATCAACCGGTGATCACTCCGGCGCTCGGCGTGCGGTTGGGCATCGCCGGCCTCCTGATCGCGATCGGCAGCCTCGCCGTCGTGGCGTGGGGCGAGGATCGCTACGACCTGACCATCGCCACGACGATGGGTCTGGTCACGGTCTCGCTGCTCCACATCGTCGCCGCCCTCGAGTGGCGCGACCCCTACCGGAGCATCTTCAACTGGGACACCTTCGCCAACGGACGGTTCAACATCCTGATGCTGACCGCGCTCGCCCTGACGTTCCTCGCCACGACCATCAACGGTCTCAACACCATCCTCGACACCGTCAACCTCGACGGCGACCAGTGGCGGGTCTGCTTCATCGCCGTCGCCGGCTATCTCGTGCTGGCGGAGCTCGGCAAGTTCATCCTCCGCCGCATCCAGCACGACGACACGCCATGAGCGACGGACCCACCGATCGACGCACGCGCTCGGATCGCCGAAAGCCCGAGCCGTGCCGAAGGCCGAGTCAGAATGACCGGAGCACCGCACCGCGGTGCTAGTGACCACCTTGGAGGTATGAGGTGCTTCTCGCTGATGATTTCGGGAGCGGACAGGTCTTCCTGTCCTTCCTTTGGTTCTTCCTGTTCTTCATCTGGATCTGGCTGCTGATCGTCGTCTTCGGCGACATCTTCCGCAGCCCGGACCTCTCCGGGTGGGGCAAGGCGCTGTGGACGATCTTCATCATCCTCCTCCCGTACCTCGGGGTGTTCGTGTACCTCATCGCGCGGGGAAAGAAGATGGGAGAGCACGCGGCGCAGCAGGCGGCCGCGCAAGAGGCCCAGATGCGGCAGTACGTCCAGAGCGTCGCCACCACCGGAGGTGGATCCGCCGACGAGATCGCCAAGCTCGCCGACCTGCGCGACAGGGGCGTGATCTCGGAGGAGGAGTTCCAGGCCGCCAAGGCGAAGGCCCTCGCCTGAGCGCGCCGCGTTGAGCCGGTCCACCATGTCCGGGGAGCGCGTCGAGCGCTCCCCGGCCGACATCCTGCGCGTCGTCGTCGCCGCGGTGATCGTCGTCGTGGTGGTCGTCCTCGAGTGGATCTTCGGCGACACGCTGGTCGGCTTCGCCTCCGACCTCCTGCGCGGCTTCGACGCGGTCCCGGAGTGGTTTGTCCGCGTGGTCGTGTTCGCCGCCCGCGCCCTCGCCGTGATCGTGCTGGGGGGCGGTCTGGTCTGGGCGGTGATCAACCGCCGCTGGCGCATGCTCGTCACGGTCGTCGTCGCCGGGGTGGTCGCCGGACTGTTGATGGCGTTGATCCAGCACGCCGTCGACACCGAGATCGGACGCACGGTCGCCGACGTCAAGGTCGGCCCGCTCGGTCGGGAGGCCGTGGCGACGACCCAGGGCATCGCCGTCGTCGCCGCCGCACTCACCGCCGCCGCGCCGTGGCTGAGCCGGCGCTGGCGCCGCGCCGGGTGGACGCTCATCGTCCTGCTCGTCGTGCTCGGGCTGATCGACTCGCCCGTCTCGTTCGATCCGATCGAAGCGGCGTTCGTCGGCTGGGTGGCCGGAGCGGCGGTCCTCGTCGCGTTGGGTGCACCCTCACGGCGTCCCACCCCCGCCGCGGTCGAGTCCGGGCTGGCTGCTGTCGACGTTCCCGTCGGGGGTCTCGAACAGGCGGGCGTCGATGCGCGAGGGTCGACGCCGTACTTCGGCCAGGGGTCTGACGGGGGAAGGCTGTTCGTCAAGGCGCTCGGCACCGACGAGCGCAGCGCCGATCTTCTGTTCCGGCTCTACCGCGGCCTCCAGCCGCGCCGGTTCGGTGACGAGCGACCGTTCTCGTCGCTCCGGCGCAGCGTGGAGCACGAGGCCTTCGTCGCCCTCTACGCCAGCTCGCTGGGCATCAGGACGCCGCGACTGCGCGCGTTCGCGTCCGCCGAGCCGAACGGCTTCGTCCTCGCCTACGAGGCGATCGCCGGCCGGTCGCTCGACCGGCTCGACCCGACCGAGATGACCGACGACGTGCTCGACGCGACGTGGCGCCTTGTCGGCGCGCTGCGCCACCACCGGATCGCCCACCGCGACCTCCGGCTGGCGAACATCTTCCTCGACGACCGCGGTGAGGTCTGGCTGATCGACTTCGGGTTCAGTGAGGTGGCGGCCACCGACCTGCTCCTCGCCAACGATGTCGCCGAGCTCACCGCCTCGTCCAGCCTCACCGTCGGGCCTGAGCGCGCCGTCGCACGGGCCATGGCGTTCGTCGACCCGGCGACGCTGGAGCGCGCTCGCGATCGCCTGCACCGGTGGGCGTTGAGCGGAGCGACCCGCACGGGACTTGCCGCGAAGCGCGGGCAGCTCGACGAGCTGCGCGAGCGACTCGGCCGAGCGGCCGTTCCCTCGGCGCAGGCGGCGACCGCCACGCCGCGATGAACCTGTGGTGGCTGTTCGTCGCCGGCACCGGGCTTGTGGTGCTGGGCGCGTCGGTCGTGCTGGCGCGCCGCCCGACGATCAGCGCGACCGAGTCGCGGGTCTTCCGCGCCGTCAACGGGCTGCCGGACTGGCTGTACAAGCCACTCTGGCTGCCGATGCAGCTCGGCAACCTCGTCGTCGGCACGGTGGCCGGCTTGCTCGTGGCGCTCCTCGATCGCGACCTCGCGGTCGCGATCGGCGTGATCCTGGCCGCCGTGCTCAAACTGGTCACCGAGCGGATCGTCCGCCACGAGATGGCCGACTCGCTCGCCGTGCGGCAACGCCCGGGGACGAGCCAGCCCGGGGCGATCCTCCGCGGTGACGTCCCGGCGAGAGGTCCCAGCTTCCCATCCGGCCACGTGATCCTGGTCGCCGCGATCGGCTCGGTGATCGCCCCCAACGTCCGCGCCGTGTGGTGGTGGCTGCCGGTCGTGTTGATCCTGCTGGTGATGATCGGCCGGGTCTATGTGGGCGCCCACAACCCGCTCGACGTCACCGCCGGGCTCGGCGCCGGCCTGCTTCTCGGCGGGATCCTGGCCGCGTTCGTCCGGTGACCGACGATCTGGGCGGGAATCGTCGCGACAGGTGAGACGGATCCCGCCCAGATCGTGGGTTGGGACGAATCCCGCCCAGATGCGCGGTCAAAGTTCGCCGTGGCGCTGCATCCAGGTGAACAGCACCCAGCCGGGCAGGATCGGGAGCCAGAAGGTCGCCAGCCGGTACGCCAGCACGGCTGACACCGCGGCGCCGCCGCTGAGCCCGAACCCGGTGAGCGCGGCGATCAACGCCGACTCGACGGCGCCGAGCCCGCCTGGTGTCGGGGCGAACGTGGCGATCGTCATCGCCCCGAAATAGGCCGCGCCGATCTGCGGGAACGTCAACCCGCCGCCGAACATCTGGACCGCGGCGAGGACGGCGACGACGTAGGTCAGGAACACCACCGCGGTGCCCCCGAACAGCGCACCGACCTTGACCGGGTTGCGGAACACCCGCCCGACCTGGGTGACCGCGGTGACCACCGAACGCATCGCGGGGGCGAGGATGCGCTGGCGGACCGGCCGCATGAGCAGTGCGCCCCCGACGAGCACGACGAGGATGGCGAGGACGATGAGCACGAGCTTGGTGTCGGGCAGCGAGAACCCGCCGAGGTCGGAGCGGCCGGCCCACAGGAAGAACCCGAACAGCAGCGTCACGTGGACGACGATCGCGGCGAGGGTGTTCAGCGCCACGCCCGCGCTGGCCTCGCCGGCGGGGACGCCGGACCGCTCGAGGAATCGCCCCATCAGGGCGAGGCCGCCGGCGTTCGAGGGCCCCACCAACGCCGTGAACGAGGAGGCCACCCGCGCGCGAAGGGCGGGGAAGTACGGAACCCGGGCCGGCACGGAGCCGGCGAGCGCGACGGCGGACACGAAGTACGTCACCGCCGACGCCACCAGCAGACCGCCGAACCACCACCAGTTGGCCTCGTCGAACGCGTTGAGCGTGTCGTCGAGGTTCGCCAACTGCGGGAGCAACGAGTAGAAGGCGAGCGTCGACGCGATCATGATGAGCAACGTCCGGGGGCGCACCCGTTCGAGCCGGGCGAGCTCGACCTCCTTCGTCCCCGTTCGCTCCTGCACCCGGGCGCGCAGAGCCGGGAGCACGTCCGGGCTGGCCTTGAGCCGCTGCCTCACCCGCCGGGAGAACGCCAGCGGCTGCAGCAACGGCAGCGCCGACGCCACGGGTGCCGGCCCCATCGCGTCGACCGCCGCATCGACTGCTGGTTCCGGACCGGCGGCGAGCGCCGACTCGACGAGCAGATCGGCGACGTCCTTCGCCAGCTCCCGATCCGACGCCGCAGCCTCGGCCTCGTCGAAGTCGATCAGACACGGCGCTCCATGGTCGTCGACGAGCAGGTTTTGCATCGTCAGCCGGCGGTGGGCGACACCGGCGCGGTGCAGCATTGCGACCTGCTGCCAGACCCGGGCGAGCGTGACCCGGGCGCGCAGGTCAGCCGGTGTCGCGCGGAGGCCCTCGAGGAGGTCGAGGACGAGGAACGCCGACCCTCCCCTGGTGACGCCGAGACCGTGCACGTCCGGGCATCGCACCCCCGCCCGGCCGGCCAACCCGAGCAGCAGTGCCTCGTGCTCGATCTGCCGCTTGACCGACTTGAACGGCATCGTCACCGAGACGTCGCGGAAGCGAGCCGCCCGATAGAGGCGGTTCAGCAGGTCGGCGTCGCGATCGTCAGGCGTGCGCAGCTTGACGAACAGGCGCCCGCCATCGCCGTCGGTGACCTGATACGTCGGGCTCGCCGTCCGTTCGTGGGTGCGCACGACGAGCGTGGGATCGTGTCCCGTGCGGCGGAGGGCCTCCGTCAACTCGTCGAGCTGCGGTTCCGGGTTCGGCGAGCCGAACAGCATCAGGGCGAGCGATCCAACGACGGTGCCGATTCCGATCGCCAGCACCACGTCGAGGGTCGGCGTCGAGCCGACGGCGAGGCGGAGCACAACCACGACCGCCACGGCGAGCCACGCCGCCTGCCGCCAACGCCGCGTCATCCACGGTGCCGCGGCGGTGACGATCGCGACGGCCTGGGCGACGTACCACGAGCTCGGGAACCAGCGGCCGAAGATGCCGCCGGTCCCGGTGTCGAAGTGATGGAGCAGGTCGAGGAGCCGCTCGTCCGCGAGCAGGGTGTCCGCCACCACCATCGCCAGGGCGGCGACGACAGCGGCGGCGACGAGCTGGACGAGCAACGTGAACCGGCGTTGGAGCAACAGGTAGCCGATGGCGACGACGGGAACGATCGCGGCAAGCATCTGGGCGACTGCGAGCAGCCCGTCCTCCACCGGGTTGGGCAGGCGCGCCAAGGCGCTGGCGAGGTCCTCCTCGAAGCCGCGCAGCGTCTCCCGACCGACCGACATGAGGAGCAGCCCGGCGAGCGAGAGGCCGATGCCGATCAGCAGCCGGAGCACGTCGCCCGGTGAGAAGCGCCGGCGACGGGGCGGTCGGAACGTTGCAACCGGTCTCGTCGCCGCAGCCTCAGCGGTCATGTCGCGCGGACCTTACCGATCTGGGCGCGATCTCTCACGGCGTTCCCCGGCCACGCAGGCCGTTGGTCGTGCTCGACGGTTGCGACGATCTGCACCCAGATCGTCGGGGATCGAATCCACATCCGCCGTGCCTGCGGACCGCTCTGACATGATTCCGCCCCATGGGCCAAGCCATCGGCAGCTCCCGATCAAGGACTGGATGGCACCGAACAACGCCACGATCATGACCATGATCGTGTTGTTCCTCGTCCTCGGCCTGAAGATCCTCGGCGACGGCATCGCCGGTCTGTGATCCCGTGACCGCGACGACCGCGCCGGCGGGCCCGTCGGGGCGCGAGTACGTGCGCCTGCTCGGACTGGCCGCGGCGATCGGGCTCCCGGCGGCGCTGCTGGCGGCGATGTTCCTCGCCCTCGTCCACGAGCTCGAGGGGTGGCTGTGGGACGACCTGCCCGATGCCCTCGACTACGCGTCGCCTCCGTGGTTCCTCGTCATCGGGCTGCCGGTCCTCGGCGCGTTGATCGTCGTCGTCGCTCGCCGCTACCTGCCCGGCGACGGCGGGCACCCGCCGTTGGGGGGCCTGTCCAGTGAGCCGACGCCGGTCCGGAACGCGCTCGGCATCGCCATCGCCGCCCTCGGCACGTTGGGGTTCGGCGCCGTGCTCGGCCCCGAGATGCCGGTCATCGCGCTCGGCTCGGTGGTTGGAATGGCGGCGACCGGCTTCGTCCGGCTCGACCAGCGAGCGACGTCCGTCATCTCGACCGCCGGTTCGTTCTCCGCCGTCTCGGCGATCTTCGGCGGACCCCTCACGGCCGGGGTTCTGCTCACCGAGAGCGGGGTCGGACTGGGTGCGGCGCTGATTCCGGCCCTGCTGCCCGGCTTCGTGGCGGCCGCCGTCGGATACCTGATCTTCGTCGGCTTCGGCGACTGGGCCGGACTGAACGCACCGGGCCTCACCATCCCCGACCTGCCCGTGTACGAGGGCACGCACATCGGCGACCTCGTCATCGCCCTCGTCGTCGGGGTGGTCACCGCGATCGTGCTCGCCGTGGTCCGCTCCCTCGCGGCGGGCATCGACCGTCGCCGCAGCCGGTTGGGGATGCCGCTTCTCCTCGTCGCCGGCGGACTGGGCATCGGACTTTGTGCCCAGCTCGCCGACTGGTTCGGCGCCAACTCGCAGGACGTCCTGTTCTCCGGGCAGGCGTCGATCCCCGCCGTGATCGCCGAGGACTCCACAAAACTGGTCCTCGTCCTGCTCGTGGCCAAGGTCCTCGCCTACGTGATCAGCCTCGGGTGCGGCTTCCGGGGCGGCCCGATCTTCCCGGCGATCTTCGTCGGCGTGGCGCTCACGTCGCTCGCCGTGGTCTGGTTCGACGCGTCACCCACCTACGCCCTGGTCGTCGGGACCGCCGCCGGCATGACCGCGCAGACGCGGTTGATCGTCTCCGGCCTGCTCTTCGCCGCCATCGAGGCCGGAGTGGCCGGAGTCGATGCCGTCCCGGCTGCCGTCCTCGCCGCCGCCGCGGCGTGGGTCACCACCGTCGGGCTCGAGCGCCAGATCGAAGAACCGGCGGATCCACGCCGACCGGCGGGCGACGACCCGGAGGAGCGGCAGCGAGAAGACCAGCCGTGAGATCGAGCCGAAGCGCTCGTGGATGACGGCGTCGAGACACATCGCCAGGACGATCGCCCGGCCGGCGATGAAGAACCAACCCAGGGTGACGATCGTCGTGCCGACGGCCCCGTAGAGGTGGCTCGCCCGCCCGATCTTGTCCGGGAGATAGAGCTGACTGACCGCCTGCATCCCGGTCAACGTCGCGCCGACGAGCACCGCGCCCGGGATCAGCACGCCCGGGTCGTGACTCGCCCGCGGGAGGAGCATCGACACGGCCATCCATCCGATCACGTAGCCGACGAACACGGCGAGGAACGACACCCCCGTGACCGCGACGCCGTACTCCGCTCGAACGCGGCTCACGAGCGCGGCCAAGAGGCCGATGCCGGAGATCAGCCCGATGAGCCCGCCGACGACCTTCACCGAAGCCCGCGTCGTCGGCTGGAGGCGCCAAGCGAGTGAGCTCGCGGCGACCATCACCTTGCTCAGCGTCCGACCGGTGGTCGCGATGCCGAACAGCCCGAGCAGCAACGCGGCCCAGCGGGTGGATCCGGGTTGCTCGAACGCGGTGCGGATCTGGGCGGCGAGCCCACCGGTGAACCCCGCCTCGTCGTTGACGTCCTCGGGGTCGACCCAGCCGGCCAGGAACCCGGCGAGGCCGATGAAGACCAAGAGCATCGGCACGAAGAACAGGAACAGCCGGAAGGCGATCGCGCTCCCGACGACGGTCCCGGCCACTTCCCGGTCGCGGTGGTACGTCCGCAGGCCGACCTCGATCAGCGGCCGGTTCTCGTACTTTGCGAGGAGCGCGGAGAAGCGGGTCTGCTCCGCCTTCACCCGCTGGCGGGCACCGGTGACGAGCGCGTTGATCCTTCCGCCGGCCGCCGATTCCTCGGGCTCAGGGGTCGACGACGGCGACGTCAGTCCTCGGCGAACGCGTCGCGGAGCTTGGCCTCCTCGTCGTCCGAGAGATTCGTCTGGATCAGTTCGGCGTGCTGGCCCGAGAAGGCGTCGTGGACCTTGTCGATGACGGCGTCGCTCGTCATCACGAACAACGCCGACGTGCCGGGCGTGACCTTCTGCTTGACCGCGTCGATGAAGTCGTCGTCGATTCCGACGTCGCTCATCGCCCCGCCCAGCGCGCCGGCGGCGGCGCCGATCGCCGCACCCAGGAACGGGATGAAGAACAGCAGCCCGAACAACAACCCCCAGAACGCTCCACCGAGCGCCCCGGCCCCGGCGAGGCTGGTCAGCTGACGGGTCTTCGGCCTCTTCTTGCCCTCCGCCCACGACACGGTGGCGGCGTCGTGGATCGTGATCAACTCCTGCTTCGACAGCGACTCGAGGGTCGCTTCCGCCTGATCGGCGCCGTCGGCGGTGTCGAACTTCCACACCGTGAGCGTGGCCATGCGCGCAGTCCTCCTGGGGGTTGGGACAAGTCGGGTCGGGATCGTACATCGACGTCGACAAGCACTTCGCCGCCGCCATGGCCCGCGACTGAACACCACGACATCACCCGGCGGGGATGATGACGCGTCGCGAACGGCATGGTCAGATCACAACAGACCGCAAACGCAGGGAGCCACCCAAATGACGTTGCACGCTCGAGAGTCCGTCAGGTCGGCACTCGACGATTCGATCTATGCCCGCCGCGGCATGGCCAAGACGGCGCCGAAGTACCGGTTCCCCTCCGACGAGTGGGAGCCGGAGAACGCGTTCGCCGTCATCGCCGACGAGTTGATGCTCGACGGGAACTCGCGGCAGAACCTGGCCACGTTCTGCCAGACGTGGGAGGAGCCGCAGGTCCACCAGCTGATGGACCTGGCGATCGACAAGAACATGATCGACAAGGACGAGTACCCGCAGACCGCCGAGATCGAACGGCGCTGCGTCCACATGCTCGCCGACCTGTGGAACGCGCCCGAGTCGGCGAACACGGTCGGGGCGTCGGCGATCGGTTCCTCGGAGGCTTGCATGCTGGGCGGGATGGCCGCCAAGTGGCGCTGGCGGGCCAAGCGCGCCGCTGCCGGTCAGCCGGCGGATCGGCCGAACATGGTGTGCGGACCGGTGCAGGTGGTGTGGCACAAGTTCGCCCGCTACTGGGACGTCGAGATGCGCGAGGTCCCGATGTCCGAAGGGCACTACGCGATGGACGTCGACGACATGCTGGCTCGCGTCGACGAGAACACGATCGTGGTGGTGCCGACGTTCGGCGTCACGTACACCGGGTCGTACGAGCTGGTCAAGCCGCTCTCTGACGCGCTCGACGAGCTCCACGCCGGCGGGGGGCCGGACGTCGACATCCACGTCGACGGTGCGAGCGGCGCGTTCCTCGCCCCGTTCTGCGCGCCCGACGTCGAGTGGGACTTCCGCGTGCCGCGGGTGAAGTCGATCAGCACCTCAGGGCACAAGTTCGGGTTGGCCCCGCTCGGAATCGGCTGGGTCGTGTGGCGTGACCTCGACGAGCTACCCGACGACCTCATCTTCCACGTCTCGTACCTGGGCGGCGACATGCCGGTGTTCCAGATCAACTTCTCCCGGCCCGCCGGCCAGATCGCCGCCCAGTACTACAACTTCCTCCGGCTCGGCCGCGAGGGCTACGGACGCGTGCACATGGCGTGCTACGACACCGGTCGCTACCTCGCCGAGGAGATCGCCCAGCTGGGTCCGTTCGAGCTGATCTGTGACAGCGATCCGCAGACCGGCATCCCGACCGCGGCGTGGCGGGTGACAGCAGGCGCGGACCCGGGCTACACGCTCTACGACCTCGCCGACCGCCTGCGCGTCCGCGGCTGGCAGGTCCCGGCGTATCCGTTGACCGGCTCGGTCTCGGACGTCGCCGTGCAACGGATCCTCGTGCGCCAAGGGGTCAGCCGCGACCTCGCCGGGCTCCTGCTCGACGACACGCGCGACGCCGTCAATCACTTCATCAAGCACCCGGTGTCGGTCTCGATGAGCTCGCAGGAGGCGTCCGGCTTCAGCCATCTCTAGCTCGAATCATCCGCGCGGGATGATGACCGCGCCGCTGAGCGCGCCGATGATCGGTCGAGACGACACGTGAGGAGGAATTTCAATGATGGTCGCCGCGGACTGGGGCACCGGTCAGGTCTTCTGGTCGATGCTCTGGTTCTTCCTCTGGTTCATCTGGCTGTGGATCCTGATCATGGTGCTCGCCGACATCTTCCGCAGCCGCGACCTCGGCGGATTGGGCAAGACGCTCTGGGTGCTCTTCGTGGTCTTCCTCCCCTACCTCGGCGTCTTCGTCTATCTGATCGCCCGCGGGCACAAGATGCACGAGCACGCCGCCCAGGCCGCCCAAGCCCAGGACACCGCGTTCCGCCAGTACGTCCAGGACGTGTCCACGTCGTCGTCAGCCGCCGACGAGCTCGCCAAGGCCGCCGATCTGAAGGCCAAAGGCGTGATCGACGACGCCGAGTACGAGCGGCTCAAGGCCAAGGCGCTCGCCTGACAGCCCACGTGCCCGCTCGTAGCCGGGAGGGACGGTTCCGCGGCGAGGCCGCGATCGTGTTGGAGGCGGGCGCGCTGACGGCGACGTTCCTCCCTGGCGTCGGGATGACCGGCGTGTCGCTCCGTTACAACGGACGGGAGCACCTCGCCCTGCCGGGCGGCATCGCCCACCTGCGAGCCGGCGGCACGGGTGGGCTGCCGCTGCTCGCCCCGTGGGCGAACCGCCTGGCGTCGCGGCGGTACCGCGCGGCGGGAGTCTCCGTCGACCTCGAAGGCGTCTCGGTGCCGGTCGACGGCAACGGGCTGCCGATCCACGGCCTCCTCCTCGGTGTCGCGGGCTGGCGGGTCGAGCGGATCGACACCCGGGGGAGCAGCGCCCGGCTGCGGGCCTCGATCGACGTGAAGACCCCGCACTTCCCGTTCCCGCACCGGATCGAGGTCGCGGTCGCGGCGCGGGACGGCGAGCTCGAGGTCGACACGGCGATCGTCCCGACCGGACGGCGGCGCGTGCCGGTCTCGTTCGGCTGGCACCCCTACCTCCGCCTGCCGGGTGCTCCCCGCCGGACGTGGCGGCTGCGGGTGCCGGCCCGGCGGCACCTGGCCCTCGACGACCGCGGGATCCCGACCGGCGGCGAGACCGCCGAACCGGCCGAGGCCGCACCCCTGGGCGGGCGGACGTTCGACGACCTGTACGCCCTCGGTCGGGATCGCCGGCTGGCGTACGAAAGCGGCGACGGGCAGTCGATCGAACTGCACTGTGCCCGCGGCTACCCGTTCGCCCAGGTCTGGGTCCCGAAGGGACGGAGCTTCGCCGCGCTCGAGCCGATGGTGGCGCCGACGAACGCCCTCGTTTCCGGCGCCGCCCCGCTCGTGCCCCCGGGCGAGTCCTACCGCGCCCGGTTCACGCTCGCCGTTAGGTGAGCTCGGCGAGGCGCTCGGCGGCGATGATCCGCCCGGCGGACTCGATGAGGGCGAGGTGGGAGAACGCCTGGGGGAAGTTGCCGAGGTGGTAGCCGGTGTCGACGTCGTACTCCTCGGCGTACAGACCGAGGGGTGAGGCGACCCGCAGCAACCGCTCCATCAAATCCCGGGCCCGCACCGGCTCGCCGACGATGGACAGCGCCGAGACCAGCCAGAACGAGCAGATGAGGAACGTCCCCTCCTTGCCCGACATGCCGTCGTCGGTCTCGTCGGTGCGGTACCGCAGCACGTACCCGTTCTCGGTGAGCTCCTCGGCGACGGCCAGGGCGGTGTTGTGGGCGACCTCGTCGCCGCCCCGCAGGAAGCCGAACATCGGCGCGAGCAGGGTGGAGGCGTCCAGCGAATCAGTGTCGTAGTGCTGCCGGAGGACACCACGGTCACTGACCCCGTTGGCGAGGATGTCGGCGCGGATCTCGTCGGCGGTCGTCTGCCACGTCTCGCGCAGCTCGCCGACGCCGTTGAGGTCGGCGAGCTTCGCCGCCCGGTCGAGGGCGACCCAGCACATCAGCTTCGACGACACGTAGTGCTGCGGTTTACCCCGCGCCTCCCAAATGCCTTGGTCCGGCTCCTGCCACACGGCCATCGCGCACTCGGCCTGGGCCTGCACGATCGGCCACAGCCGGCGAGGGAGCCGCTGGCTGCGGCGGGTGTGAAGGAAGATCGAGTCGAGCACCGCGCCGTAGACGTCGTTCTGCCGTTGATCGAAGGCGCCGTTGCCGATCCGGACCGGCCGGGCGCCGGCGTATCCGCTCAGGTGGTCCAGCGTCGACTCGGTCAGGTCGCGACGACCGTCGATCCCGTACATGATCTGCAACGCCCCGTCCTGATTCGGTTGCAGATCGGCGACGAACTGCATGAACTCGTCGGCCTCCCAGTCGAGGTTCAAGAAGTGCAGCGCCTGCAGTGTGAACGTCGAATCTCGCATCCACGTGAACCGGTAGTCCCAGTTCCGCTCGCCGCCCGGCGTCTCCGGAAGGGCTGTCGTGAGGGCGGCGACGGTGGCACCGGTGGGCATGTAGGTGAGACCCTTGATCGCCAGCGCCGACCGCTGGATCGGATCCCGCCAGCGGTGATCGGGGATCCTCGCTCGGTCCAGCCAGTCCCTCCAGAACTGGACCGTCGTGTCGACACGGCCCCGCGCCGCGTCGACGTCGGTCGGCGCGGAGAGGTCCTCGGCCCAGGACAGGGCGCAGAACAGCCGCTCCCCGGCACGGAGCACGTGGCGGGCGCGCACGCGGTTCCCCTCGACACCGACCGCCATGTCGGTGTGCAGGCAGACCGTCACGCCGGCGCCGGTGGCCTCGGCCGTATGGAATCCATCGTCGAGCAGTCGCCATTCCGCCGGTGTGCGCCCGTAGTCGAACACCGGCTCACACACCAGCTCCATCTCCACTTCGCCGTCCAGGCACTCAGCCGTGCGGACGAGCACGTGCTCGGCGTCGTCGTCGGCGGGAGGTCGGGTGTGAGGGGTGACGGTGTCGGGCCCTCGCCGCGGTCCCATCACCAGCGCGTCCCGCACCGCCACCCATCCGCCGGGCGTCTTCCACGTCGTGACGAGCACGTTGGTGCCGGCCTCGTATACCCGCGCCGTCGGGACGTTGATGCTGAACGGGCCGAGGCGGAACGTTCCCGCCTGGCGGTCGAGCAGGCTGCCGAAGATGCTCGGGGAGTCGAACCGTGGCACACACAGCCAGTCCACCCCTCCGTCCGGCGCGACGAGGGCGCCGGAGTGACAGTCGGACAGGAACGCGTACTCGGCGATCGGTGTGAACGGCGACGGCATCGCCGCGCTCTGGACCTTCGTGCTCTGACCCACATCTTCACCCACGGCGACACCTCGCTCTCATCCGCTCGATCGGTACCAATCTCAGCCGATTCCGTGGCCCGCCGCATCACCTAGGCGGGATGAAAGCAGGGCCGATGATTGATCCAGGGTTCGCTCCGGGTATCAGACCTCGTAACCGCCGCAGGACAGATCGGAAAGGTGTCTCGCCGTGCTCTGGTTCATCATCGTGCTCCTGGTCGTCGGATTGCTCGCCGGCGCCTTGGCGCGCCTCCTCGTGCCCGGCCCCGACCCGATGTCACTCCCCGCCACCTGGCTGCTCGGCGTGCTGGGCAGCTTCGTCGGCGGATTCCTCGGCTATGTCCTGTTCGGCGCGGACATCGACGACGGCGCCGTCCAGACGTCCGGGTTCATCGGCTCGGTGATCGGGGCGATCATCCTGTTGCTGATCTACCGCGCCATTCAGCGCCGCCGTCACCCCCACCACGTGTGACAGACACCGCTTTCACGCCAACAGGAGGATGACGCCCGCCGCGGGGCATGGTTCCTTGGCCGCGTGAAGACGGCGCGCCTCGCTCTCCTCGTCGGTGTCGCTGGTTCCTTGCTCGCCGCCGCGTGCGGCGACGACGACGAGGCAGAACCGGCCGCGACCACCGCGGCGGCGCCAACTACGGCGGCACCTGCATCAACGGCACCGGCATCGACGGCATCGGCATCGACGGCGACGACGGTCGGATCGAGTGGTCAGGCCACGCCGTTGGAGGGCACGACGTGGACGCTGACGGCCGACTCGCCGCTCGGAGCGCCCCTCGGCGACATCGCCGTCACGGCGCGCTTCGAGGCGGGGAAGCTGACCGGCGAGAGCGGATGCAACCGCTACAACACGAGCTACGAGACATCGGGCTCGTCGATGACCATCGGTCCGCACATCGCCTCGACCCTGCGGGCGTGTCCACCACCTCGGACGGCGGTCGAGCAGGCCTACCTGGCGCGCCTCCCGCGCACCGCGTCATACACGATCGACGGCTCCACGCTCACGCTCGCCGACTCCGCGGGCGCCGCCTTGCTCGTGTACGAGGCCACTGACAGCGCCCAGGCGATCCTGGGCGCGTGGGAGGTCACCAGCTACTACACCGGGAACGCGGTGGCCTCGGTGGTCGGCGGAGTGACGTTGACGGCCGAGTTCGACGCCAACAACATCGCCGGGAACACCGGCTGCAACTCGTTCAACGGACCGTACCGCGTCGACGGTGACTCGATCGAGATCGGGCCGCTCGCGTCAACCCGGGCCGCCTGCCCGAACGAGGAGCTGCAGCAGCAGGAGCAGGCCTACCTCGCTGCGCTGGAGCTCGCCAAGACGTTCGAAATCACCGGCAACCGGCTCGACCTGCTCCGACCGGGTCACACCTTCGCCGTCACGTTCGAGCGGCCCTGACCGGTGATCACCATCGACAGCAGGCCCATCGCGACCGCCACCACCGCAAAGTTCGCTTCATCACGATGCTGCATGCTTCGTCAGTCCGCATCCGTCGTGAGTCCGAGTGCGCGACCGGCAGGCGCTGCGGCGAGGCCGTAGATCGTGACTGTACCGACGATCACGAGGAACGTCGCGGGCAGGAGGTCGTCGGCACCAGCGATGCCCGCTTGGGCGAGCGGCGCGGTGAACGCGGCCGCAGTCGAGGCTGCCACGATGCCGCGTGGGTCCATCAACCCGATGAAGGCGCGCTCGCGCAGCGACAGGCTGGTGCCGATCGTCGCCGCTGCCGCGACAAGTGGCCGGACCGCCGTGATCAGGCAGATGACGAGGACGGCGGAGCCCCACAGCACCCCACCGAGCGACGACGGGGTCACGGTGGCGGAGATCGAGATGAACAACAGGCCGATGATCAGCTGGACGATGGTACGGAAGAACGGCCGGTCCTCGGGCGATCGGACGCCGGGCAGGTTCGCCAGGGCCACACCCATTGCGATCGCGGCGATCAGGCCGGTGTCGTCGCGGAGGGCGTTGCAGGCGGCGGCGATGCCGACGACGGTGGCAATGGTCGCCTCCGTGGCAAGTACACCGCGGAGTTCGAGCTTCTCGAGCAGCAGCCACAGCACACCGGTGCCGACGACTCCGCCTAGGATCCCGAGTCCGACGCTGGCCGCGAAGTCGAGCATCTCGCTGCTGAACTGGAAGCCCACGCCGGTACTGAGGACCTGGAACACGAGCGCACCGACAATCGCGCCGATGGGGTCGATGGTCGTGCCCTCCCAGGCGAGAATCGTGGTCAGCCGACGACCAGGTCGGGCGCGTTCCAGCAGTGGCCCGACGACGGTCGGGCCCGACACGATGAGGATCGCGCCGAGCATGAGCGCGGCGCGTGACGACAGCCCGAGCAGCGGCCAGGCCAGCAGTCCGGCGCAGGCCCACGTGATCGGTACCCCTGCCAGGATTAGCCGCCGCACGATGCGCTGGCTGTGGCCCTCGAGATCCCGGATCTTTAGGTCGAGCCCGCCTTCGAACAGGATCACGGCGACCGCGAGGCTCACCATCGGGGTGAACGAGGTTCCGAACAACTCGTTCGGGTTGATCGAGTTGGTGATCGTGCCAGCGACGAACCCCACCGGCAGCAGGAGCACGATGGCCGGCAGTCGCAGCGTGACAGCGACGATCTGGCAGCCAACCGCCAGGGCGAGCAGCAGGCCGAGGCCGACGAAGATCTCAGATGTCGTCATTCCGTCCCGAAATTCGACGGCGGCGCCATCTCGGGGAACACCGGCTGCAACTCGTACAACCGGCCGTACCGCATCGACGGTGACTCGATCGAGATCGGGCCGCTCGCGTCAACCCGGGCCGCCTGCCCGACCGAGGAGCTGCAGCAACAGGAGCAGGCCTACCTCGCCGCACTGGACCTGGCCACCACGTTCGAGATCACCGGCAACCGGCTCGACCTGTTCCGACCGGGTCACACCTTCGCCGCCACGTTCGCGCGGCCCTGACGGGTGATGACCATCGACAGCAGACCCATCGCCACGGCGGCGACCGCCGCCATCGCGAACACGGTGGGCAGCGTGACGCCGGCGTCCAGCAGCGGGCCGGCCCCGAACGCGGCGACGCCGTAGCCGAGCTGGTAGGCGGCGATCACCCAACCGGCCGCGGCAGCCGAGATCGCCACCAGTTCCTCCTCGGCGAAGCTGATCGTGAGGGGCAGCAACGCCGAACAGCCGAGACCGGCCAACCCGAAGGCGAGCACGCCGGCCACCTCGCTACCGTCGGAGAGCGACGCGATCAGCACGAACGCCACGGCGAGCACGAACGGCAGCACCCGATAGGTGCGATCGGCCGGGAACCGCCGCTGGATCGCGGCGAACAGGACCCGGCCGAGCGTGACCGTCGCCCAGAACGTCGTCAGGGTGAGGGACGCCACGGTGGTCGAGGCGCCGAGCTCCGTGGTCATGTCGATCTGCGACCAGTTGCCGTTCATCGTCTCGCAGAGCCCGTAGAGCACGGCGAACCCGGCGAACAGCCAGAAGCGACTCGGGATTCCCCTCGGCCGTCCCGCCTCGTCGGACGCGACGGCGCGCAGCCCGGTGCGCAACGGCAGCCGGACGCTGATGAACAGCAGCCCGACGAGCAGGATCGCCGACAGGACCGGTAGGCCCCACCAGAACCCGAGGCCGACGAAGATCGCCACGAACACGGGTGCGAGCACCGTCCCGAGGCCGAGCAAGGCGTTGAGCACGAGCACGGAGCGGTCGACCGCCGAGGGGTGGAACACGGCGGTGAGGATGTTGAGCGTCGGGACGGTGAGCCCGAACCCCAACCCGAGGAAGGCGGTGGCGACCAGCAACAAGCCGTAGGCGAGCGCGTGATCGTCGGTGAAGGCGGCGCTCGTGACGAGCAGCGCCATCGCCACGAGACTGCACGCCAGGCCGGCGAGGTAGACCCGTTTGGAGCCGTAGTGCCGGGCGAGCCGAGAGCCGAGCACCGATGCGGCGATCGCGGCGACGACCTGGGGCAGGAACATCGCCCCGTACTGGGTGCTCGACAGGTCGTACTCGTCGGGGTCGGTGAAGATCGTGCTCGCCGCCGGGAACGTCACGAGGACGATGCCCTGGACCAGCCCGGCGCCGTAGACGACCTTGTTCTCGATCGGGGAGGCCATCGGCGTGCCGCTCCGGGGCCCGGCCGATCAGCCGGCCGCGGCGACGGGGGCGGGCGTCGACGAGGTGAGCGGCTTGGTGATGTCTTCGAGCGACTTGCCTTCGGCGTCGATGCCGATCACCGCCTCGACGATGCCGCCGAGCAGCATGATGCCCGCGCCGACCAGATAGCCGACGAACAATCCGGTCCGGCTGCTGCCGTCGCCGATCAACGCGCCGTAGAAGGCGGGGCCGAGGGCGCCGGCGATCGTGCCGATGGCGAAGAACACGGCGATCGCCTCCGAGCGGATCTCGATCGGCCAGGTCTCGCTCACCGTGAGGTACGCCGCGCTCGCCCCGGCCGAGGCGAAGAAGAAGATCACCACCCAGATGAGCGTCTGTGATTCTGCGTCCAATGACCCGTCGTCGAACATGAACGCGCTGGCCCCGAGCAGCACTCCGGAGATCAGATAGGTCCCGGAGATCATCTTCCGCCGGCCCACGGTGTCGAACAGCGGGCCGAGCACCAGCGGGCCGAGCAGGTTGCCGATCGAGAAGGCGAGCCCGTAGAGCGGCACGGTCGTCGCGCTGACGCCGTAGAACGTCGTGAGCACCAGCGCGTAGGTGAAGAAGATGGCGTTGTAGAGGAACGACTGGGTGATCATCAACGTCGCCCCGAGGATCGCCCGCCGGGGGTAGGTGTGGAACACCAGCCGGAGGAAGCGCAGATACCCGTACTGCTCCTCGGGTACCAGCTCGATCGCCGCCTCGGCTCGGACCTCCTCGAGGCTCTGGCCGCTCTTGATCGCGGCCGCTTCGATCTTGGCCAGCTCCACCTCGGCCTCCTCGACGCGGCCGTGGGTCAACAGCCATCGCGGGCTCTCCGGGAGGGTGCGGCCCACCACGATGACGACGAGCGCGAGCACCGGACCGAGGAGGAAGGCGAGCCGCCAGCCGACGTTGGCGGCGAAGTTGTTGAGGAAGATCAGCGACGCGAACGATCCGAGGATCGCACCCGCCCAGTACGAGCCGTTGATCCAGATGTCGACGCGGCCGCGGAACTTGGAGGGCATCATCTCGTCGATCGCCGAGTTGATCGCCGCGTACTGGCCGCCGATCCCCATCCCCGCGATCAAACGGGTGGCGTAGAAGAACACCAGCCAGCCGGTGTGATGACCGGTGACGAACGCGGCCAACCCGGTGCCGAACAGATACAGCAGCAAGGTGGTGATCAACAGCCGCTTGCGCCCGAGCTGATCCGACAGCCGTCCGAACACCAACGCCCCGATCAGCTCGCCGACCAGGTAGATCGAGGCGATCAGCCCGATCTCGGTCGACGTCATGTTCAACGTGTCGGGTTGGGTGAGCACCCCGGTCACCGAGCTGGCCACGGTGATCTGCAAGCCGTCGAGGATCCACGCCGCCCCCAGTCCGGCGACCATGCGGGTGTGGAACGGCGACCACCCCAAACGGTCGAGTCGGGCGGGGATGAGAGTGCGGATCGGCGACTTCACAGCATCCGTGCTCATCGAGGACTCCCTCTGTCGGCTCGCTGTCTTCAAACGTCTCTGTAATCAAGCTCCCGATACTCCGAGCGGTCATCGCACGATGTGGATGAATTCGGCCCGCCGCGGTTTCATCCCGGCAGGGGGATGCCGACGGCGCCCGAACCGCTCTTGATTGAGAGGGATGACGGCGCCCGCACCATCACCCGCGGCCACGACGACGTCGACCGGTCCGGCGCGGTCCGGGCTCGTTCTCGGCGCCCTGATCCTCGTCGCCGCGGTCGCCAACCTCAACCTCGCCGTCGCCAACGTCGCGCTGCCGGACATCGGGCGGGCGTTCGACGCGTCGCAGACGGAGCTCAACCTCGTCGCCGTCGCCTACTCGCTCGGGCTGGCGGCATCGGTGCTGTACCTCGGCGCTGTCGGCGACCGGTACGGGCGCAAGATGATGCTGGTCTTCGGCGTCGTCCTGTCCGTTCCCGCCTGCCTCGTGGCGGCCTGGGCGTCGTCGGCCGAGGTCCTGATCGCCGCTCGCCTGATCGGTGGGCTGTCGGCCGGGATGGCCTACCCGACGACGTTGGCGCTGATCACGGCCCTGTGGTCGGGGCCGGGGCGGACGAAGGCGATCGCCCTGTGGTCCGGGACCGGCGGGGCGATCTCCTCGCTCGGTCCGCTCATCGCCGGTGGATTGCTCGTCCACTTCTGGTGGGGCTCGGTGTTCCTCGTCACGCTCCCGCTCGCGGTAGTCGCCCTGCTCGCCGCGGTCGCGTTCGTGCCGAGCCACGTCAACGAGGCCACCGACCCGGTCGACCACCTCGGCGGCGTCCTGTCGGTCCTGCTCGTCGCCGCGCTCGTACTCGCGATCAACTTCGCCCCGGTTCCGAACGAGGGTGCCGTCGTGGCCGGACTGGTCGCAGTCGCCGTCGCCGCCGGGATCGCCTTCGTCATCCGCCAGCGGCGCGCCCGCGTGCCGCTGTACGACCTCCACGTGGCCGGACGGCGGATCTTCTGGGTCGCTGCGTGCGCCGGGATCATCGTGTTCGGCACCCTGATGGGCGCGATGTTCATCGGCCAGCAGTTCCTCCAGAACGTGCTCGGCTATTCCACCTTCGAGTCCGGCGCGGCGATCCTTCCGGCCGCGGTGTTGATGGTGCTGATCGCCCCGAGGTCGGCGAAGCTCGTCGAAATGCGCGGCGCCCGGGTCACCCTGCTCGTCGGGTACGCCTGCTGCCTTGCCGGCTTCATCGTGATGTTCGCCCTGTGGGAGGAGGGCATCGGCTACTGGGCGGTCGCCCTCGGATACGCGCTGGTGGGAGCCGGGGTCGGCTTCGCCGGCACGCCCGCGTCCCACTCCCTCACCGGCTCGGTACCGGTCACCCGCGCCGGCATGGCGTCAGGGACCGCCGACCTCCAGCGCGATCTCGGCGGAGCGATCATGCAGTCGATCCTCGGCGCCGTGCTCACGGCCGGATACGCCGCCGCGATCGCCGCCGCCATCGCCGCCGCGCCGAACCAGCAGGAGATCACCGACAGCGTCCAGGCCCAGCTCACCAAGTCGTTCGCCAGCGCCGAGAACACCGCCCAGCAGTTCCCGCAGTACGCCGACCAGATCACCGCGGCGGCGACGAAGTCGTTCCTCGACGGCGCCGACTGGGCTTACCTCGCCGGCATCATCGCGATCCTGCTCGGCGCGGTCCTCGTCTTCGTCTGCTTCCCCCGGAAGCAGGACGAGGAGCGCCTGCTCGCCCAGTATCACGCCGAGGACACCCCGGCGGTTGCTGACGCGACTCGGGCCGCCTAGGTATCGCGCCACGCACGCCGAGCCGACGTCGGACGAGATCTGGGCGCGATCGTTTGCAGCGGTTGCGAAGATCCGCGCCCAGATCGCAACGGGCGTCAGTCGACACCCTCTTCGGGCAACAGTGACCGCTGGTCGAGCACGTAGAGGATCACGAAGCCCGGGAGCACGATCAGGGCCGCGCCGATGGCTGCCACGAGCAACGTGGTGAGAGTGCCCGAGGGCGCCGCGCCCTCGGAAACCTTCAGGGTCTCGGGCAGGAGGTACGGCCACTGCGCGACCCCCCACCCGAACACGATGCTCGCCACCGCGCCAACCGCGAGCAGACGGGCGCCGCGGGTTGCGTTGCGGGCGAGCAGGACGAGCGACCCCGTCCCGCAGAGCGCCGACAGGATCACGAGCGGAAGGGCGCGGCTCGTCAGCCCGTGGAACACGTACTCGGCGTCGGCGTGCAGCACGAAGATCCCGACGATGGAGGCGACACCGGCCACGACCGCGGCGCCGACGGCCCGCCGGCGGAAATACTCCACCATCGTCTCGTCGGAGAGCCGCCGGGCGTCCCAGACCAGGTAGACGGCGGCGAGGTAGGCGACGACGATGACGGCGAACACTCCGCCGAACACCGAGGTCGGGTTCACCCAGCTCGACCACGGGTCCCCCGCCCGTCCTCCGGCCGGCACCCGGCCCGAGGCGATCCCCCCGGCGACCGCGCCCATGCAGTACGGCACGAGCACCGAGGACAGCGCGAACGCGGCGCCGAAGTTCCGGCGGTCACGGGTCCGGAAGACGGTCTTGCGAAAGGCGAAGCTCGAGCCCCGCAGCACGATCCCGAACGCGGCGATCGTCAGCGGGACGAACAGCGTCAGCGTGATCGAGGCGTAGGCCTCGGAGAACCCCGTCCACAGCACGACGAAGCAGAAGATCAGCCACACGTGGTTGCCCTCCCACACCGGGCCGATCGAGTGGTCGATCACCTCGCGCGGCCGCTCGCCGCGCTCGGCACCGCCGGCGACCAGGTCCCAGAATCCGGCGCCGAAATCGGCGCCACCGAACACCGCGTACGCGGTGACGGCGACGAACAGCAACACGGCAACGGTGGTGCTCATGGGACCGAGACCACTTCGCGCTCGGCCTCGGGTGTGCCGAGATCGGGCCCGCTCGGCCCGTAGGGCACCTCGTGCTCGGGCACGTCGCGCTCGCGGAAGCGGCGGCTCATCAGCCGCAGGATCAGCACCGTCGTGGCTCCCAGCCCGACGTAGAGGAGGACGACGCCGATGAACGTGATCCAGACCCCGGTGTTGCCGGTGGCCGCGTCCTCGACCTTCATCTGGTTATAGACGATCCACGGCTGGCGCCCGACCTCGCTCACCGTCCAGCCGGCCTCCAAGGCGAGCACCGCAGCCACTCCCGCGCCCGAGGCGGCCCGCAGGAACCAGCGACTCTTCGGCATGTCCCGGCGGAACAGCCAGCACAGTCCGTACCAGGCGGAGAGCAGGAAGAGCAGCGTCCCGAGCCCGACCATGATGTCCCAGGCCAGGTGCACGGTGTTGACGTCGCGGTTGGTGGGCTGATCCGCCTGCGGCACGGTGTCCAGGCCTTGGACCACGGTGTTCTTCCCGGTGCTCGGATCCGACAGCCACGACGCCAGTCCGGGGATCGGGATCCCGCCGGTCACGTCGCCGTCGGAGCTGAGGTGACCAAAGAGCGTCTCGGGCACGTCGCTCTCGGTTTCGGGGACCAGTTCGATGGCGGCGAACTTGACCGGCTGGTTGTTGAAGACCCATCGGGCCAGCGAGTCGCCGACGGCCATCTGGATCGGTGTGGCGATCGCGCCGACGGTGAACGCAATGATGAATCCGACGCGGTGATAGCGGTCGCGGCGACCCTTCAGCATGCCGACCGCGTACACGGTCGCGATGAGGAAGCCGCCCACGACGTACGCGGCGATGACCATGTGCGCCGCCATCAGCGGCATCGCGTCGTTGAAGATCACGCCGAGCGGGTCGACGTCGACGACCTCGCCGGCCGAGTTCAGCGTCACGCCCTGGGGGGAGTTCATCCACGCGTTGGCCGCGACCACGGAGATGCTGCCGAAGATCCCGGTCAACACGACCGGCACGCCGGTCCAGAAGTGGGTCCAGGGCTTCAACCGGCGCCAGCCGTAGATGTAGATGGCGATGAAGATCGCCTCGGTGAAGAAGAAGATGCCTTCGAAGGCGAACGGGATGCCGAACGCCTCGCCCCACTGACCCATGAACTCGGGCCACAGCAACCCGAACTCGAACGTCAGCACCGTCCCCGTCACCGCCCCGACTGCGAACGTCACGGCCATGTACTTCGACCACCGCTGGGCGAGTTGAAGCGCGTCGGTGTCGTTGCGCTTGAGGCCGCGGTAGTTGGCGATCAGCGCCATGAACGCCCACGACACGCCGAGCGGCACGAGGATGATGTGGAAGGCCAGCGTGAACGCCATCTGTGCTCGGGCCCACGGCACAGGGTTCACCGCGAGGATCGCCTGCACGCTGCCGACGGTACCGAACCGCCCCCGCGGCGCGCATCGCCCGCTTGGGGTGAAACCGCGGCGCCACCCATCGGCGACGCACTCTTTGTCACCACAACCGCGTTCGAACGCGGATTCGGTGACACAGATCGGGCGGGTCAGGCCGGTAGGCCGCGGCGCCAGCGGCGCCAGCGGCGCCAGCGCTGCACGAGGAGGGTCAGCGCTGCTGCCACTTCGATGCAGAGGACGTTCATCCCCAGCACAGACAGCGCGCCGAGGCCGTCGCCGTGGTCGGCCAAGGCAAGGGAGTCGCCGAAGTAGGCGGCGGCCGGGATCGTGGTGACCGAGATCGCGACCCCGACCGCGGCCCCACTCGCGGTCTCGTAGGCCAGCATCCCGGCCATCCCCGCGGCGAGCGCCACGAGCACGCTGCCCGGTCCGATCTGGGTGAGCGAGGGTCCGAGCACGGTGTCGGCGAGTACGAGGTTCTGGCCGATCCGTCCGGACAGCCGGAGCAGCGCGGTGGTGGCCGACGCGGCGAGGGCGACGATCCCCAGCCCGATCGCGAGCGTGACGAGCGCTCGCGCGGCGAGGTGCCAACGGCGATCGACGAGGCCGACCGCGGCGGCCGAGATCGGCAGCAGATCCGGGCTCAGGGCCATCGCGCCGACGACGAGGATGGACGACCCGGTCAGCACGCCGACGCCCGCGACCACCCCGGCGGCCACCATGAACATGACGTAGAGCAGCGCGATCTGGGCGTGCTCGCCCGCCCGGCCCGCCACCTCGGCCCAGACGGTCGACTCGTGGCCCTCGTCGCCCGTGCGGAAGCGCCGGCCCATCGGCCGGATCGTGTTCGCCCGCCAGAGTGTCACGTCCTCGGCGGGCAGCTCGTACCCCCGCAACACGTCCAGGACGAGGTCGGCGACGTCGGGCTGGAGCTCGGCCGTGATCTGCACCAGGCCCTGGACGGTGGAGCTCCCCGCGACCACGTGGTGGACCCCGGCCTGGTCGGCCAGACCCCGTACGACGGCCCCTGCTCGCTCGGGGTTTGCATAGGCGCGCAGCTGCAACACGGGAGCACATCGTTGCCGGTGACGCGAGCGATCGGAGCGATCGCCGCTCAGGCGTTCGGATAGGGGTTCGGCTGGACCACCGCCCGCACCGACTCGGGCAGGCTCAGGTCACCACCGACGTGAGCGGTGCTGACGACCCGTTCAGCCCGGCCCCGCCCGATCATCGATCGCAGCCAGCGCAGCATCGTCGACAGACGATTGCCGAAGCCGCTGAGGAAGGCGAGGTGGACGAAGAACCAGACGAGCCATCCCGGGAACCCGCTGAGGTGCAGCCGGTGCACGCTGGCGATGGCGCGGAACCGGGAGATCGTGGCCACGCTACCGAGATCGCGGTACTTGAACGGGACTGACTCCTTGCCGTTGAGCCGGCGGGCGATCGTGTTGGCGGCGTGGAGCCCGCCCTGCATCGCCACCTCGGCGACGCCAGGCAGGTTGTTCAGCGTGGTCATGTCGCCGATCGCGAACACCTCCGGGTGCCCCGGCAAGGTGAGGTCGGGCTGCACGGCGACCCGTCCGGCGCGGTCGACGGAGACCCCGCTCGCCGCGGCCAGCTTGCCGGCGGCGGGCGTCGCCTGGACACCCGCCGCCCAGATCGTCGTGAACGCGTCGATGCGGGTCTTCTCGCCATCCGCGCCGAGGACGTCGACCCCGGTTGCGTCGACACCGACGACCCGGGCGTTCATCCGCAGCTCGACCCCGAGCCGCTCGAGCTCCTTCGTCGCCTTGCCGGACAACCTGTCGCCGAACGTCGCGAGAGGCTCCTTACCCCCGTCGAGCAGGAGCACTCGCATCGAAGCCGGGTCGAACGTACGGACCTCACCCTTCAGGCAGCGCAGGGCGAGCTCACGCACCTGGCCGGCGAGCTCGACCCCGGTCGGCCCGGCGCCCACGATCACGATCGTGAGCCACTGCTTTTGCTCCTCCGGATCAGGAGCGACCGCGGCCATCTCGAAGGCGCCGTAGATGCGCCGGCGAAGCTCCAACGCGTCGTCGATCGTCTTCATCCCGGGCGCGTAGCGGGCGAGCTCGTCGTGACCGAAGTAAGACTGGTTGGCCCCGGTTCCGACGATCAGGCTGTCGTAGGGAATCTCGAGGGTGTGGAGTCCGGCAACGGTGCTGGCG
>JBKOUV010000253.1:0-5135 GCA_046723555.1 Actinomycetota bacterium
CCGCCGGTGCGCTCCCGCCGGCTGCCGTGGTGCCCGTCGTCGCCCCCGGGGCGATGGTGGCGCCCGGCACTGTGCTCGGGACCGAGGCGGTGACCTGGCCCGGTGTCGTCTGGCCCTGGTCGGCCACGCCGAGCTCGGGGAGGTTCGGTGCCCACGGTGGCATCACCACGTCCGTATCCCGCGGCACGAAGGCGATCGTGATCGCCATCCCGTCGTACTTGATGCGGATGTCGTCGAAGTTGGAGACGTACGTCGTGCCGCTGCTCGGGTCGTCGTTGAAGTGGTCCCAGACGACGACCTTCAACTCGGCGTCGTCGTCGCCGCACTTGGTCTCGCCCTCGATGTACTCCTTGCCCCCCTGGCTGTCGGGGAACTTCAACGAGTCGTCGTCGAGCTCGACTCCATAGTTGTTGAGGAACAGCCCGAGCTTCGCCCGGTTGCCGACGGCCGCCGTGGTGAAGGCGTGCCAGTGGATGACTCCGTCGTCGTGGCTGTGGACGCCGGTGCGCCGGAACGCGTCACTGATCAGCTGGCCGTTGGTGTCGGTCTCCTCGAGGTTGCCGGTGAGCTTGGTGAAGTTGTCCGCGCTACAGAGCTGGAAGCCGTAGGCGATGTGCCAGTGGTTGTCGATGGTGGGCGGCGAGGCGTCCGCTTCGGGCCGGCTCTGGCGGGCGTAGACGATCGTTCCCAGTCCGACGACCAGGATCGCGATGACGATCAGGGGGAAGAGGGTGCCGCCCTGGAAGCGGACGCGCTTGCCCTTGCCCTTCTGCGCCAGCCGGGCGGCTTTCCTGGTCGACGATGAGGAAACCACGAGGGCGGAAGCCTATCGGTGGCGGTGTCCCGTCCGGCCTCGGTCGAGCTGGCTCACGAGTGATTCATACGTTTGCGCCACCGCCGCCGGAGACGCCGCTTCGAGCACCCACGCCCGCCCCCGCTGCCCCATCGCCCGGGCCCGGTCGAGATCACCGGTGAGCTCGGCCACGGCGTCCACGAAGCGGTCCAGGTCGTCGGGTGGCACGGCGATCCCACCCCCGGATTCGGCGAGGATCTTCGGTACGGCGGTGCCGGGATCGATGGCGGCCACGATCGGCCGGCCGGCGGCCAGGCTCGAATAGGCCTTCGACGGGACGCTCACCGAACCCAGGCCGGGCCGCAACGGCACCGCGTGCACGTCGCCCGTCGCCAGCAGCTCGCCCAGGCGGGCTTCGGGCAGGTAGCCGGCGAAGTGCACGTTGTCGAGACCGTCGGCGCGCCGGCGCACCTCGGCCAGGGCCGCGCCGCCCCCGTTGATCAGCACAGTGATCCCGGGCAGGCGGCGGGCGGTCTCGACCAGCAGCTCCACCGACTGGGACAACCCGACGTTCCCCGCGTACAGCAGCACCGGCTCGGGGCCGAGCCCGAGCTCGGCGCGGTACGCGGTCATCCGCTCGGCGGGCCGGATCCGGTCGGTGTCGACGAAGTTCGGGATCGTCCGGACCGTCGCCGCCCGGGCGGGCGGCAGCTTGGCGACGACGTTGCTGCGCAGGTCGTCGGACAGGACCGTCACCGCGTCGGACAGCCGGTAGCTCAGCCGCTCGAGGCGGCGGGCGGCGGCGATCAACCCTCGGTTGGTGATCGCGCCGGTCGTGACGGCCGCGTCCGGAAACACGTCCTGGACGTTGAACACGAGCGGCGCCCGGTGCGACCAGGCGACAAGGCGTCCGGTCACCCCCATCGTCAGCGGCGGCGACATCGCGATCACCGCGTCGGCGCGGCGGAACCATCCACCGGCGGCGAGCCCCGCCCACCCGACGAGCGCCGAGAACCCGGCGAAGCCGAGCAGCCGGCGGGCGAGGTTTCGCTTGTCCGCGCCAGGGAACGGGTGGAGCCGGCGGATCGTTCCCCATTCGGTCCGCTCGATGCGGACGAGACGGCCGGTCCATCCGGGCTCGATCCGGTGGTGGCGGTACCACGGGAGGGCCGTGACGACGTCGAGGTGGTGCCCGCGGGCGGCGAGCTCGGCCACGATCCGCGACATCACCCGGCCGGTCGGGGCGGTATCGGGATCGAAGTGCGGGGACAGCACGATCAGGTGCATCGGCCGCTCACGTCCTCGCGGTGTCCGCCCGCGCCGAGGCCAGGCGGTACACCTCGGCAAGCCGCTCCCCGGCGACCCGCGTCGTGAACTCGGCGGCCCGGGCATGGCCGGCGGCGATCAGGGAACCGCGCCGGTTGGCGACGGTATCGAGCGACTCCGCCCAGGCGTCGTGGTCGAGGGGGAGCACGACGGCGGCGTCGCCCGCGACGTCGGGGAGCGCGGCCCGATCGCTGCACACGATCGGCGTCCCCAGCGCCATCGCCTCGAGCAGCGGGGCCCCGAAGCCCTCGAACTCGGACGGGAACACGAGCGCCTCGGCGGCGGCGACCAGACCGTCGCGATCGGCGTCGGACACCCGGCCGGTGCGGATCACCCGATCGGCGACCCGGTGGGCGGCCACTGCGGCAGAGACGTCGTCCTCGGCCATCCCCCGCCCACCGAGCAGGACCAGGACCAGGTCGGGGTCCGTCCACGCGGTGCTGAGGAGGTCGACGAGGAAGCGGTGGTTCTTGTGCGGGTGGGTGATCGCCGGGTAGAGCACGAACCGTCGCTCGCCGATGCCGTAACGCTGACGGACGACCGCGGCGTCGGTGATCTCGTCGGGGGGGTCGAAGCCATGGGGCACGACGGCGACCGTGGCCGGATCGGCGTCGAACGCCTCGATGACCGACGTCCGCACGTACTCCGTCGGCACCGCCACGACCGTCGCCCGGCGCACCGACCGGGGCATCGTCAACTCGAGGTAGCGGCGCTTGACGGCCGTGAAGTACGCCGGATAGGCGCGGTACTGGAGGTCGTGGACGGTGAGCACGACCGGGTCCGGGGACCGCAGGGGCACCGTGCCGCCGCCGTGGTGGACGAGGTCGGTGCCGGCGAGCCGGTTGGGCAGCCACGTCGCCTCGACCACCACGCGGCGGCTGCGGCGGCGAGCGTCGAGGGAGGCGACGACGAGCTCGTGGCGGGCGGCGACGTCGCGGTGGGCGGCGGCGTAGCCGGGGAGGACGAAGAGCCGGGTCACGATCTCCGGGGCGGCGTCGTGCAGACCGGCAAGCTGTCGGGCGAGGTACTCCTCAGAGCCGCCGACCTCCCCCGGCAGGCACCACAGCAGGTTCACCCCGACGACGAGCTCTGGCGTGCTCACGTGCTCAGGAGGCGGCGGCGACGGCGGCTCGTACCACGTCGCGGTAGGCGTCGAGGGTGCGTTGGGCGGTTGCGTCCCACGTCAGCTCGGCGGCCCGGCGACGTCCAGCGGCGGCGAGCTCGGTCGCGCGGCGCTGGCCCTCGAGGAGGCCGGCGGCGATGCTGTCGACGTCCAACGGGTCGACGAGCACGGCGGCGCCGCCGGCGACCTCCTCGGTCGCCGTTCCGGCGCTCGTGACGACCGGCGTGCCCTGCGCCATCGCCTCGGCGACGGGGAGCCCGAAGCCCTCCCGCTCACTGGGGTAGGCGAACACCGTCGCCGCGGCGTACAGCGCCGGCAGGTCGGCGGCGGGGACGAAGCCGAGGAAGCGGGTCTCGCCGCGGTCGTCGCCGTCGGGACTGGCCGGTCCCCAGCCGTCGGGTCCGGCGACGACGAGCGGGAGCGGCTCGTCGAGGCGGCCGACGGCGGCGGCCAGGCGGTGGAGGTTCTTGCGCGGTTCGAGCGTGCCGACGAAGAGCACGAACCGCGGGGGGAGCTCGTAGCGCCGGCGGACCTGCTCAACGTCCGTCGCCGGCGCGGCGGAGGCGTCGACGCCGAGGGGGACGAGACGGATCCGGGCGGCGTCGACGCCGGCGTCCTCGAGGTCCCGGCGGCTCGCCTCGCTGGGCGTGAGCACGAGCGTGGCGGCGTCCCGGATCACCTCGAGGCTGCGCCGCATGACGCGCACGCCCTGACGGGTGAACTTGCCCGGGTCGTGGAGGAAGGCGACGTCGTGGACGGTCACGACGAGCGGAGCCGCCGTCGGGCACGGAACGAGGCCGGTGGCGTGGGTGACGTCGACCGGCCCGGTGGCCCGTTCGACGGCCGGGCGGCGGGCCCGCAGCCAGGACTCGTAGAGCAGGGGACGGGGCAGGGGGAGCTGGGCGACGGGGATCGGCGGGCGCCACGGCGGCGCGGGTGGATGGCGGTGGTGGCCGGCGACGCCGAGCAGGGTGATCTCGCCTCGGGGGACCAGCCGGCGGGCGACCTCGAGGGCGACTACGGCCGTCCCACCAGGCGCGTCGTGCCACAGCTGTTCGAGGGTGTAGGCGACACGCACAGGTCCATCATGGTGGGTGCGGGCCTACAGTGTCCTGCATGCCTGATTCCGGGTCCTTCTGGTCGGACCGTCGCGTCCTCGTGACGGGCGGGACCGGGTTCCTCGGTCGGCGGGTTGTGGCCCAGCTCATCGGTCGTGGCGCCAACGTCGTGGCCCCGCGTCGGGCGGAGTACGACCTGGCCGTCCCGGGGGCCGCCGAGGCGATGCTCACTGACCACCGGCCGGCCACCGTGATCCACCTCGCCGCCCGGGTCGGCGGGATCGGGTACAACCAGGCGGAGCCGGCGCCGCTGTACCTCGCCAACCTGTTGATGGGCACGCACGTCATCGAGGCCGCCCGCCAGGCGGGGGGCGTCGACAAGACGGTGCTGGTCGGCACGGTGTGCTCGTACCCGAAGTTCACGCCGGTGCCGTTCCGCGAGGAGAGCTTCTGGGACGGCTACCCGGAGGAGACCAACGCCCCCTACGGCCTGGCGAAGAAGGCCCACCTGATCCACGCCCAGGTCAACGCCGCCCAGTACGGCCAGCGTTTCGCCTACCTGATCCCGACCAACCTGTACGGGCCGGGCGACAAGTTCCACCCGCGGGTGTCGCACGTGATCCCGGCGTTGATCAAGAAGTGCGTCGAGGCGGTGGAGACGGGCGAGCAGAAGGTCGACGTGTGGGGCACGGGCCGGGCGAGCCGGGAGTACCTGTACGTCGACGACGCCGCCGAGGCGATCGTGCTGGCCGCCGAGGTGCACGACGGCATCGAGCCGATCAACCTCGGGTCCGACCACGAGATCACGATCCGGGAGACCGTGGAGACGATCGCC
>JBKOUV010000239.1:0-9731 GCA_046723555.1 Actinomycetota bacterium
GGCGTCGCGCCTGGCGGCCGGCCGCAGCCGGACGATCGCGATCGTCGTGCCGTTGATCAACTCGTGGTACTTCGCCAACGTCGTGGCCGGCGCTGAGGCGGTCTGCGCCGAGGACGGCTACGACCTGCTCATCCTCACCGCGCCGAACCCGGCGTCGCGCCAGAAGGTCGTCGCCACGGCGAACGCCCTCGACCGCCGGGTCGACGGGCTGATCTTCGTCGAGGTCGCGGTGACGAACAAGGACGTCGTCGACCTCGGACAGCGGCGGCTCGCCGTCGTCACCGTCGGCCAGCAGACCGACGTCTGCTCGTCGGTGCGGACCGACAACGTCGCCATCGGCCGCATCGCCGCCGACCACCTCGTCCGGCTCGGGCACGAGCACGTCGGGATCCTCGGCGGCCAGGCGGAGGAGCCGGCCGTCTTCGACGTGCCTGGTCAACGCATCCACGGTTTCGAGCTGGCCCTCACCCAGGCCGGCTTGCAGCTCGACCGCGGGCTCATCGCGCCCGGCGACTTCACCGTCGAGGGCGGGCACCAGGCGGCGCACGAGCTGCTCGCCCGCGACGACCGTCCGACCGCGATCTTCGCCCTCTCCGACGAGATGGCGTTCGGCGCCGTGATCGCCGCCCGCGAGCTCGGCCTCGACATTCCCGGCGACGTCTCGCTCGTGGGCGTCGACGATCACGAGGTCGCGGTCGTCATCGGGCTCACCACCGTCCGCCAGCGCGTCGTCGAACACGGCGCGATGGCGGCGCGCGCCCTTCTCCGCCGGCTCGCCGGCGAAGAGCACACCGCCGAGCACCGAGTCGGCGACATCCAGTTGGTCGTCCGCCGGTCGACGAGAGCCATTCGCTCTTGACCTGCGGTGGTCCAATCTGAAAGCGTTTGCAATGGACCGGGATGGCCCCGGCGAACCGTAAGGGGGAATCGATGAGGAAACGCTGGCTGAAGCTGGCAGCGCTACCGATCGCGTTCACGTTCGTGGCAGCAGCGTGCAGCACTTCAGACGACGACGACAGCGGCGCAGCCGTCACCGCCGGCACGACCGCCACCACCGCGGGTGGCACGACCGCCACCACCACGGGTGGCACCACCGGCACCACGACGGCTGGCACGACCGGCACCACCACGGGTGGCACGACCGGCACCACCGCCGGTGGAGGGGGGGAGTGCATCACCACTCCCGCGACCACGGCGGCTCCCGGCTCGTCCGCGCCAGCCACCACCGCGGCGCCCGGCACCACCGCTCCGCCCCCGTCCGTGCCTCCGCCCGGCGGCGCCGGGACGGTCACGGTGTTCGGTGTCGAGGACTCGGAGAACGAGGCCGGAGCGATGCAGGACGCGTTGACCGAGTTCGGTGAGGCGAACGGCATCGACATCACCTACGTCGGCCGGCGCGACTTCGAGCAGCAGATCAACGCCCAGGTGCTCGGCGGCAACCCGCCGGACATCGCCGCGTTCCCGCAGCCGGGCAAGCTGAAGCAGTTCGCCCAGGACGGCGAGTTGTTCCAGGTGCCCGACGATGTGGTGGCGTCGGTGAAAGAGGGTTGGGCGGACAGCTATATGGCGTTCTCCAACGTTGATGGCACGCAGTACGGCGTGCCGTTAAAGTCCGACTTCAAGTCAAGCGTCTGGTACCTCCCCTGCGTGTGGGAGGAGAAGGGCTACGAGGTCCCCGAGACGCTCGCTGACTTCAAGGCATTGGTGGACGAGATGATCGCCAACGGCGACACCCCGCTGTGCGTCGGCATCGAGTCCGGCCCGGCCACGGGCTGGCCGTTCACGGACTGGGTCGAGGAGCTGATCCTGCGCGAGCAGGGCATCGACTTCTACAACCAGTGGGTCGCCCACGAGGTGCCGTTCAACGACCCGAAGGTGGTCGACACGTTCAACGAGGTCGCCAACCCCGATAAGACCGGATTGTGGACCAAGGACGGCGCGGTGTACGCGTCGGGTGGGTCGATCGCCGCCACCGCGTTCGGTGACAACGGGACGCCGCTGGTGGAGGGGAAGTGCATGATGCACCGCCAGGCCAGCTTCTACAGTGCCTTCTTCCCCGAGGGCACCGAGTTCGGTACCGGCCCCGGCCAGGTGAGCACGTTCTACTTCCCGGCCGACGAGGGTCACCCGGTCCTGGTCGGCGGCATCAATGCCGGGGCGTTCCGTGACGCCCCCGAGGTGTGGAAGGTGATGCAGTACCTCGGTTCGGCCGACTTCGCCAACGCCCGCCAGGCTGCCCAGGCCCAACGGGTCGGTGGCGAGGGCA
Source organism: Actinomycetota bacterium (assembly GCA_046723555.1). GTDB lineage: Bacteria > Actinomycetota > Acidimicrobiia > Acidimicrobiales > Ilumatobacteraceae > JALZMG01. Next base: position 2,267 of record JBKOUV010000239.1, read on the forward strand.
GCCTCTCGGGGTTCCTCACCGGGAACTCGCAAGCCGACACGAGCCTCTGGGCCCCGCTCGAGCAAGACTTCATCGAGAGCCTCACGACGGCTGACCCGGCGGCGTTCGACGCCTCTGACCAGATGCCCGCCGAAGTCGGGTCGGGCACGTTCTGGTCCGAGGGCACGTCGTTCGTGAACGGCGACGAGGACGCCAAGACGGCCACCGGCAACATCGAGGACAGTTGGCCCAGTTGACCAACTGAACAACCGCCGCACTGAGCGGTCGCACGGTGGTGCCGGTGGCTCCCATCGAGGGGTCACCGGCACCGTCGCGTTTTCACGTAATGTCGGTTTGAACCGAACGGCAAGGGGGTGTGAAGCATGGCCGTCGCAGAAGAGACCGCGGCAGCGGCGCCGGCCGCGCCGTCGGCGCCGATCCCCAAGCGGGTGCGCGAGGAGCGCCGTCCACCGCGAATCACGGTCAGCGGTGTCATGCGGTTCCTCGTCTTCGCCGCCCTCGCTGCCTTCCTCCTCTATTACGTCGGGCCGCGGGACATGGCCGAGACGGCGATCAAGGTCGCCCTCATCGTCATCCTGACGGCCGCGCTCTGGGTCGGTGCCAACCTCCTCTTCGACCAGGCCTACGACCACTGGACCCGCTTCAACACCATCATCGGTGTCACTGCTGGTTTTCTCGGCTACTTCGTGGCCGAGGCGAACGGCCTGTTCCGCAGCCTGTACGACAAGCGGGTGCGGTTCGGCGGCCAAGGCGTGTTCGACGACGTGACCGGCTGGGTGACCCACCCGTTGGCCGTGAACGGTCTGCTCTGGGGGCTGATCGGCGGCGCCGCCCTCGGCCTCGTGATGTTCCTGCTCAGCGCGCCCCGGCAGCAGCTGGCTCGCTTCCCGCTGGCGGTGCTCGGGTTCGTCGGCTTCGGGTTCCTCACCGCGTACGCCTTCGACGAGTCGGCGTACCCAAAGATCGACTGGACGAAGTTGTGGGTCTGCGTCGGTGTCGGCGTGGCGCTGTTCGGCCTGATCGGACTCTGGCGCTTGGGCCCTGCGGCGGCGCGGCTGTCGGTCCTCACCGGTGCCGGCGTGGGATGGTTCGTGGGCGCATGGGGCGGCGGAGAGGTCGGTAACGGCAACTTCCTCGGAGTCGCCTACGCCACCGTCGTTCCCGCCGCGATCCTCGGCGCCCGGTTCGGGCTCGCGACCCAGCCCGACGCCCAGAAGCGACGGCGCGTCGACCAGCGCTCCCGCGCGTGGATCTTCGTCACGCCGGCGCTGGGCTTCATCGTCATCGCGCTGCTGGCCACGCTGATCCGCACGATCTACCTCTCGTTCTTCAACCGCAACGGCACCGAGTCCGTCAGGTTCGACAACTACAAGGACATCTTCAAGAACAAGACCTTCGTCAACTTCGACAGCTGGACCGACATCTTCACCAGCAAGCTGTTCTTCTTCGCCCTCGCCCTCATCGCCCTCGGCGTCCTCGCCGGCGTGATCGCCGGGCGGCGGACGAGCCAGCCGTTCGAGCGGGGTCCCAGCTCGCTCGGCCCGGTCCTGGCCGGGTTCTTCGTCCTGTCGTGCGCGATCCTGGCCTCGGTCCGGGGCACGCTGTTCAACAACGTGTGGTGGGTCATCGTGGTCACCACGCTGGCGACGGTGCTCGGTCTGGCAATCGCGGTGCTCGCCGACCAGGCGAAGGCCGAGAACGCGGCCAAGTCGTTGGTCTTCCTGCCGATGGCGATCTCGTTCATCGGCGCCGGGATCATCTGGCGCTTCATGTACCAGGCCCGCGATCCGCAGGAACAGCAGACCGGGTTGATGAACGCGGCGTGGGTGTGGATCGGCGAGAGCACGACGTCGTCGACGGGGAAGGCGGTCTGGCTCGTCGTCCTGTTCGCCCTCGCCCTGTTCTTCCTGTACTTCGTCAAGCGTGGCTTCGACACCAAGGCGAGCACGATGATCGGCTTCGCCGCCGGGTTCCTCGTCCTCGACGCCTACCTGATCTACCGGATCCTCGGCCCCGGCCTCGGCGGGATCCACAGCAATGGCGATCCAAGGCCGGTCCTGTTCGTGCAGGAAGGACCGTTCAACAACATGTGGTTGATGGTCGTGCTGATCTGGGTCCAGACCGGGTTCGCGATGGTCATCCTGTCAGCGGCGATCAAGGCGGTGCCGACGGAGTTCCTCGAGGCCGCCAAGGTCGACGGGGCCACTGCCTCCCAGGTGTTCTGGCGGATCACGCTGCCGTCCATCGCGCCGACCCTGGGGGTCGTCATCACCGCCCTCTTCGTGACCGTGATGAAGGTCTTCGACATCGTCTTCGCGATGACGAACGGCAACTTCGGCACCCAGGTGATCGCCAACCAGATGTGGATCACGGCGTTCGGTCAGACCAACCTCGGTCTCGGCTCGGCGCTCGCCGTGCTGCTGTTCGTCTCGGTGATCCCCGTCATGTGGATCAACATCCGCCGGATGCAGAGGGAACGGGGGTGACACCATGACCGCTGGCATCGTCAACCCGGATCGGCCCTCCAACGGGACCGGCGGCGCGGTCTATCGCTTCCTCCGCTCGATCCCGACGTGGGTGCTGTGGCTGCTCGTGATCATCTGGAGCATCCCGACCCTCGGCCTGTTGATCAACTCGGTCCGCACCCGCGATCAGCAGCGCACGAGCGGGTGGTGGACGGTGTTCAGCGACATCGGCGACCTCACCCTCGACAACTACCGCGAGGTCCTCGGCACCACCGCGGCCGGAGGCATGAAGCAGGGCTTGACCAACTCGTTCGCCATCGCCTTGCCGGCGACGATCATCCCGATCGCCTTCGCCGCCTTCGCCGCCTACGCGTTCGCGTGGATCGACTTCAAGCACCGCGAGGGGCTGTTCATCAGTACCGTCGCCCTGCTCGCGGTCCCTCTGCAGGTCGCCCTGATCCCGCTGCTGCTGATGTACGTCAACGGCGCCCACTGGACGATCCCGTACCTCGACAAGACGATCACGGTCTTCCCCGACCTCAACCTCGCCGGAACGACGACCGGGATCTGGCTCGCCCACACGGCGTTCGCGATGCCGTTCGCGATCTTCCTGTTGCACAACTACATCTCGTCGCTGCCCAAGGACATCTTCGAGTCGGCGCGCATCGACGGCGCCAACCACTTCCGCATCTTCTATCGCCTCGTGCTCCCGCTGTCGGTGCCGGTGCTCGCGGCGTTCGCGATCTTCCAGTTCCTGTGGACGTGGAACGACTACCTGATCGCCGTCACGATGATCGGCGCCAACCAGGCGGCGGCGCCGTCGACGGTCGTGATCGCCGCCCAGACGGGCCAGTTCGGCCAGTTCGAGCACCTGCTGACCGCCGGCGCCTTCCTCCAGGCGGCGGTCCCGCTGGCCGTGTTCTTCCTGCTCCAGCGGTTCTTCGTCCGCGGCATCCTCGCCGGCTCGGTCAAGGGCTAGCCGAACCTCAGCAACAGATCAGGACCAGATGGCCTGGTGGCTCTGGGTGTCGAAGAAGTGGAGGTTCTCGCACGCCACGCTGATCTCGACGTCCTGGTCGACCCGCACGCGTGACCGTGGATTGAAGCGGGCAACGGCGTTGGCGACACCTTCGCCGAGGAGCTCCTCGGGCGCGTCGGGGTCGCCGGAGTTCACTCGCTTGGCGTCCTCGAGCTCGAAGTGCACCATCAGCTCCGAGCCGAGCGCCTCGACGAGCCGCACCGTCGCCTTGATCCGCCGGTCAGCCGGCGCACCGGTGGCGACGGCGGCGTCCTCGAAGTCTTCGGGGCGGACGCCGACCACGACGTTCTGCCCGCTGTACTGCCGCAGCGCCGGGCGCTTCTCCAGCGTCTCCGGAGCGACCGCCACGGTCTGGTCACCGATCTGCACGGTGTTCGTGCCGTTGAGCGTGAGCAAGCCCTCGTAGAGGTTCATCGACGGCGACCCGATGAACGCGGCGACGAACACGTTGGTCGGCTCGTCGTAGAGGTGCTGCGGCGCGCCGACCTGCTGGAGGTAGCCGTCCTTGAGCACGGCGACCCGATCACCCATCGTCATCGCCTCGACCTGGTCGTGGGTGACGTAGATCGTCGTCACGGCGAGGTCCCGCTGGAGACGGGCGATCTCGGCGCGCATCTGCACGCGCAGCTTGGCGTCGAGGTTCGACAGCGGCTCGTCCATCAGGAAGGCCGCCGGTTGGCGCACGATCGCCCGGCCCATCGCCACCCGCTGGCGCTGGCCACCGGAGAGTTGTCCGGGCTTGCGATCGAGGTACGGCTCGAGCTCGAGGATCGAGGCGGCTTTGCGCACCCGGCTGTCGATCTCCGGCTTCGGCACGCGGGCGAGCTTGAGGGCGAAGCCGATGTTGTCGAACACCGTCATGTGCGGGTACAGCGCGTAGTTCTGGAACACCATCGCGATGTCGCGGTCCTTCGGCTCGATGTCGTTGACGACCCGGTCGCCGATCCGCAGCTCGCCGGTGGTGATCGACTCGAGGCCGGCGACCATCCGCAAGGCGGTTGACTTCCCGCATCCGGACGGTCCGACGAGGACCAGGAACTCAGCCTCGGCGATGTCGAGACTGAGGTCGTAGATCGCCTGGAAGCCGTTGTCGTAGACCTTGTTGACGTTGTCGAGCGTCACAGTCGCCATGACTCAACCCTAGTACCGCCCCGGTGGCCTCCGAGAGCGACGGTAGCGTCGCTCGGCGTGAACCAGATGAAGACCCGACTGCAGTCGCTCGGGCTGCTCGACCGGGCGATCCGCGCGACGACGGACGAGGAGCTCGCCACGCTGGTCGAGGCACTCGACGACGACCATCGGGAGGCGGTCGAGCGGTTCACCGACGGTGAGCCGACGCCCGAGGCGATCCGCGCCGCCGCTGCCAGGGGGCGCATCGACGGGACGATGGAGGGTCTGGCGATGGTCCTCACCGACGCCGCCCTCGCCGACTGCATCAAGCAGCTCGGCGATCACGCCGACAACCCGACGAGCGACCAGCTGCGGGCGGTGCTGCCCGGGATCGTCGAGCGCCACGGCATCGGGCCGACCCGGATGATGCTGGCGTCCACGGTCGCCGGCGAGGCGACCGCGGCCAATGTGATCCGCGATCTGCTCAAGCACGAGGAGCTGGTCGCCCTGCCGAGGGCCGAGCCACCGCCCGCCCCCACGGTCCGCATCTCCGAGGAGCCCGACGGCGACCGCGAAGCCCTCAAAGCCAAGCGCCACGAGCAGCGCCGCCGCAAACAGGCCGAAGCCCGCCAGCGCCGCGAGCAGTCGGCCCGCGCCCGCAACCGCAGCTGAACGCGCTACAGCGGCAGGGTCTCGCCGGCGACCCGGCGCTCGTGATCGAGCAGCCACCGCTTGACGTCCAGCCCGCCCCCGAACCCGACGAGGCTGCCGTCGGCACCGATCACGCGGTGGCACGGCACGACGATCGGGAGCGGGTTGCGCCCGTTGGCGGCACCGATGGCCCGCGCCTTGCCGGCGAGGCCGAGCCGGCGGGCCTGTTCGCCGTAGCTGACGGTGCGCCCGTACGGGATCTTGGTGAGCGCCCGCCAGGCGGCGAGCTGGAACTCGGTACCGGCCGGCCGGAGCGGCAGGTCGAACTCCTGTCGCTCACCGGCGAAGTACTCGTCGAGCTGACGGGCCGCCTCGACGAGCACGGGCTGATCAGGATCCTCCGGCCCGTCTGTGTCCGGCCGCACCGGATTATTCGGGAAGCGGACCCCGCAGAGCCCGTCGTCGGACGCGATCAGCGTAAGCGGCCCGATCGGGCTGTCGATCGTCACGTGGGAAGTCACGCGCGCTCCTTCTTCGGCATCCCCCAGAGATGGTGCAGGGCGTACGAGCGCCATGGTCGCCAGCGCTCGGCGTGGGGGGCGGCGACGCCGAGCCGGGCGAGACCGGCCTTGGCCCCGAGATCAGTGGGCAGGAACACGTCGGGATCGCCGAGTCCGCGCATCAGCACGTAGCCGGTCGTCCACGGACCGACTCCCGGCACCTCGCCGAGCGACGCGGCGAGCTCGTCGCGGTCCGCTCCGTTGCCGAGGACGACCCGTCCGTCGGCGATCCGGGTGGCCAGCTCGACGAGCGTCCGCCGCCGACTCGCCGGCATCGGCAGCAGCGCCGGGTCGATGCCGGCCAACGCGTCCGGAGTGGGGAACACGTGCGTCAGCGCGCTCGATCCACCGTCGACGCGCAGCGGTTCCCCCGCGGCCGCCACGATGCGACCCGCCACCTTGCGCGCCCCGGCGACCGAGATCTGTTGACCGACGACCGCCCGCACGACGATCTCGAAGGGATCGACGGCGGCGGGTGACCGCCTCCCGGGCGACGTCGCGACCACCGCCCCGAACCGGGGGTCCTCCGCGAGGACCGCGTCGACGGCGACCGGATCGGCGTCGAGATCGAGCAGATGGCGCAGACGGCGGACGGCCGGGGCGAGGTCGCGCCAGTCCTCCAGGCGCAACCGCACCCGCACGACCGGCCGGGCGTGTCCGTTGCGTCGGGTTGCCGGCCACGCTTCGGCGATTCCGTGGCCGTGCGGGAGGCCCAGCGTGCGGTGGTACGCGGCGCCGTCCCAGTGCTCGATCCCCGGGATCGACCGAGTGGCCAGGAAGCCGAACAGCGCCGTCGCGTCGATCGGCTCGCGTACGGCGAGCTCGAGCTCGACCGCGCCGGTGCCGGCGCGAGCGCCGCCGCGGCTGCGGGCGCTCGCGCGCAGCATCGTCGGCGTGGCGGCGTAGACCTCACGGACCGTGTCGTTGAACTGGCGCACGCTGCCGAAGCCGGCGGCGTGGGCGATCGTGGTGTAGTCGAGATCGGTCGTCTCGATCAGCGTGCGGGCCGTCTCGGCGCGTTGGGCCCGGGCGATGGCGAGCGGTCCGGCGCCGAGCTCCTCGGTGACGAGGCGGGTGAGATGGCGCTCGCTGTAGGCGAGCCGGCGGGCGAGACCGGCGACGCCCTCACGGTCGACGACGCCGTCGGCGACGAGTCGCATCGCCCGGGCGACGACATCGCCCCGGACGTTCCACTCCGGCGACCCGGGCGACGCGTCCGGTCGGCATCGCTTGCACGCGCGGTAGCCGTGCTGCTGGGCCGTCGCCGCCGTCGGGTAGAACGTCATGCTCGTCGACTTCGGCGTCACCGCCGGACAGCTCGGGCGGCAGTAGATGCCCGTCGTGCGGACGGCGCCGACGAACCACCCGTCGAACCGGGCGTCGCGACTCAGCACGGCGCGGTAGCACCGTTCGTGATCGAGGGCTGCCATCGGGGTCCATGATGGCGGCTCGACGGCGACCGACCTAGCGAGAATCGGACATCAATCGCCGGCCGCGGGCACCAGCGCCACCTCGCCGGTGGTGACCACCCAAGGCCGGGCCTGGGCGGGAAGCACTTTGCTGCGCAACAGCCACAAACCGACGGCGAGGACGCCGACCGCGGCGGCGAAGGCCGCCTGCTTGGAGAGCGCTTCAGCGAC
>JBKOUV010000052.1:0-4342 GCA_046723555.1 Actinomycetota bacterium
CGGGCTCGTTGAGCAGCGCCAGGGCGATGAACAGTCGCTGGCGCTGACCACCCGACAGCGAGGCGAAGCTCGATCGCCGCAACCGACCGAGCTTCCACGTTTCGAGAAGTCGGTCAGCCGCCCGTCGGTCCCCGTCGCCAAAGCCCCAGACGGCCTCTTCGACCCGCAGCCGGTCAGGAAGCGCCGAAGCCTGGAGCTGGCTGCCGACGCGGGCCCGCAGCTGCGACCCAGCGGTACGCGGATCCAGGCCGAGTACCCGCATATCGCCGCTGTCGGGTCGGCGCAGACCCTGGAGGCACTCGACGGTGGTCGTCTTGCCGGCGCCGTTGACGCCGAGAATGCCGAAGATCTCCCCCTCGGTCACGGTGAACTCGACGTCGTCGACGGCCAGATGTGTGCCGGAGCGCTTCGTCAGGCCGCGCACTTCGATCACTGGGTGCACCACGGGACGATCGTCGACCGCCGGAGACTGCCCGGGCATCCGGGAGATCCCGGAACGCGCCCCAAATCGTCGTGCCGGTGTCGTCCGTCACTCGCCGACGCGGCGGGCCAACACACCGCCCACCGCAGCGCGCGACGAGACGCCGAGCTTGGCGAAGATTCTCGTGAGATGACTCTCCACGGTGCGGCCACTCAGGAAGAGATCAGCGGCGATCTCGCGGTTGGTCTTGCCTTCGGCGACGAGCGTGGCGATCTCGAACTCTCGGGCGCTCAACTGGAACTCACCCCCATCACTGCGTCTGCCGGTCCGCGAGACGCGCCGGCCCAGCCGGCGAAGCTCCCGCGCCGCCTCGTCGGCGTAGCGCACCGCCCCGCAGGCCCTCAGCTCGCCTTCGGCCCGCTCCAGCTGGACGATCGCTTCGGCGGTCCGTCCCGCCGCGGTGAGGGCCCGCCCGGCGAGCGTACGCGACCGGGCGGCGACGATGCGGGCGCCCACCGTTTCCGAGGTGGCTGCCGCGGCGAGCGCCAGCTCGGCGGCGGCAGCTCCGTCACCGCTCGCCAGTAACACGGCCGCACGGGCCTGCCGTGCCGCCGTCGTGCCGCGGGGTCGCATCGGGAGCGCTGCTGCCTCGGCCCGCGCCGCCCAGCCGTCGGCGTCCTCGAGGCGGCCCAGGGCGATGTCGGCACGGGCCAACACCTCATATGCCCAGCACCGCCGCTCAATCCCCAGAAATGGCAGGTCGGCTCCACCCCCGGCGGCGAGCATGTCGCCACGACACCGCTCGGGGTCGCCCGCCGCGAGGCGCACGGTGGCGAGCGTGACTCCGGCGTTGGCCGAGATCCACCGCTGGTCGAGCTCGCGAGCCAGCCCGAGACTCTCCTCGCCGTAGGTGAGGGCGGCCTCGATGTCGCCGCGGTCGGTCGCCACCCAGCACTGAATCTGGAGCGGCCACGCCAACAGCTGGGCCACTCCGGACAGCCGGCCCGCCTCGACCGCCGACTCCACCAGCTCGCTCGCCTCCCGGAGCCGTCCCTGCAGACCGCACACGGCGACCCGACAAAGCGTCATCGGCATCAGCAACTGCCCTTGCCCAGTGGCCCTCGCGACCTCGAGCCCGCGCTCAACATGCCTCGTCGCGTCGTCGAAGCGGTAGACGAGGTGCTCGGCCCATCCGATATTCAAGGCCGCGTCGATACAGGTGGCGAGCTCCTCGTCAGTCAGTTGATCGACGAGCGTCGCAGCGACCGCCAGCACCTCGTCATCGGAGCCGGCGGCCGGCACCTCCGCCTGCGCATGGGCGAGCAGCGCAGCCGCGCCCGCCCGAAGCGACCGCTTCCCACACGCCGCCGCGGCCTCGAAGCCATCCAGCGCGAACGCGCGCATGCCTTCGAAGTCACCTGTGAACCGAGCGGCCAGGCTCCGCGCGATATGGAGCTCGGCGATCTCGCCCGACGAGGAACCGGGAAGATCGGTCAGCGCCCGTTTGAGTCGGGCATCGGCGTCGCGATGGCGACCGAGCAAGAGCTCGACGTACGCGCATCGGCCGACGAGGGCCACCCGCGTAGCGTCGTCGTCGGGCGCGACCAGCGAGAGCGCGTCGAGGAGTGCCTCGCGGCTGTCAGCCAGCCGGCCAATCGCCGCCAGCGTCTGGGCCAGCGCCATCAACACCTCGAGTCGACGTGGCCGCTCCGCGGCCGTTTCGGGCATCAGCCTGCGCGCGCTCTCGTACCATCGGGCGGCGGCGGCCGGCGCCCTCCCGGCAGTGGCGTCGCCCGCCTCGATCAGCAGGGCGACGGCGGTAGCGTCGCCCGGCCGGGCCGAGCGGTCGACGTGGTGAGCGCGGGACACCACCGAGGCGCCGAGCGCGGCGAGCACGTTGGCGGCACGGGCGTGGGCGCCGAGTCGCCAGCCCCCGGGTGCTGATTCGTAGACCGCGTGGCGCACCAGCGGGTGACGAAACCCGAAGCGACGGGCCACCGCACTCGGTCGAACGAGGTCGGCGACGAGCAGCTCATCCAAAGCCGCCAGCTGCTCACCGTCAGGCACCTCGCCGACGGTCGCCGCCACGTCCACTTCGAAGGGGTCCCCGGCGACCGCCGCGCCCCGGATCAGCGCGTGAGCGCGTGGCGAGAGCGCCACTAGCTCGTCAGCGAGCGCCCGCTGCACCGCCACCGGGACCGCAACATCCGACGTCTGGCTCTCCTCGAAACCTCTCGTGTCACCGCGACGCGCGGCGCGGGCGAGCTCTTCGAGATAGAAGGGGTTGCCGCCGCTGAGCCGGAACAACTCGTCACGCACCGCGCTCGGCAGGCCGGAGTCGAGCAACTCGCGCGCCTCGTCATCGCTCAGCGGGTCGAGATCGAAGCGGACAACCAGTGGAGCTCGGGTCGAGGCTTCCATCACCATTTCGAGCGGTTCCGAGAGTTGCGCCGGCCGGAAGGCAATCACCGTCAACACCCGACCCCGCGGCGGGCGCCGCAACAGGTACGACACCAGCTCCGTCGAGGCGTCGTCAGCCCAATGCAGATCGTCGAGGGCGACAACCACGGGGCGCTGCCGGCTCAACGCGTCCAACAGCATGCGAACGGCTTGATGCGCCCGGTACCGCTCCGCCGGCAGCCTCCCGACCGGGTGCTCGACCACCCGAGCCAGCGCCGGGAACACCCCGGCCAGCTCGACGAGCTCGACCACTAAGTCGTCGAGTTCGCGCCGGTCCACCGTCGCGAGATGGTCGTCGAGGGCGTCGACGAACACCCCAAACGCCTCCTCGTGCTCGAACTCTGCCGCCCGCCCACTGAACACGAGATAGCGCCGCCGCTCGGCCTCGGCGCACAACTCGGCGATCAGCCGGGTCTTGCCAATTCCCTGCTCCCCGGCGATCTGGAAAACGCCCTGGCCTCGGACCTCCAGACCGGCCAGCGCCGCACGCAACACGTCCCACTCGACCCGCCGCCCGACCAGGACCCCCGTGCTCTCCAGCACCTCACAAACCCTATTACCAGGCACGACGCCCCCCGCCCGGCAGGCGCCGGCCCAGCTCAACCAGGCTGACCGGCACCCGACATCCGGGCGTTGCCGATGGCGGAGAATCCTGCTTCGAGTGAGTCATGCAGCGATCGGGAAACGCCAGCGGCGCCGTCGGTCTGCTGCCGGTGTCGTCGGCCCGCCACCCGTGTAGCGCGCTGATGCGCAGCCCCGAGCCACCGCTTCGGGTCGCCCCGCGTTCGTACACCCCACAGCTTGCCTACGTCGGGCCTGAGGCATCTCCCGCCCGATGGACGCTTGTATTCCTACGAGTGGTGCGAAACGATTGACGCGTCATCGACGCCGTCGAGCTGGCACTTCGTGGACGAGAGGGACAGAGCAACACGAGCCAGCACGGCGATGTATCACACGGACCGATACTTTTCCGAGGCCGTGGATGAACACGACCGGGGTGACACCAGAGGCGTTGGCCGCCTCGATCTCCCCACGCTCCCGCTCGGAAAATTGACGCCATGCCGAACTCCCCTCCAGATCGGATCACATCAACCCGACGCAACGGAGGTGATCGAGTCAGCACGGGCAGTTCGGACACGTGAACCCGGCCGGAACTGTTCGGTGGGGCCTGCGACATCGTCACCGCTCAATCGGCACGGCGGCGAGCCGTGTACACGGCAATGGACAGCGCCATCGCCGCGACGAGCAGCGGCCACCACAGGGCGTGAGGGTCCTCAGTGCTACCGAGCCATGACAGGCGGAGGCCGCCGATCAGATGGGTGAGCGGCAAGGCGTCCGAGATCGTCTGCATCGCCGAGGTCATCACGGCGCGCGGCGGGCCGCCGCCGCCGAGGAGGAACATCGGGACGAAGATCAGGTTGCCGATGGCGTTGGCGGCCCGACCGCTGGGCAGCAGCGATC